>DASSTO010000079.1:0-15354 GCA_035707865.1 Longimicrobiaceae bacterium
GACGATGCGCTTGAACTCCAGCGGATCGCGGGCGAAGAGCGTGACGCCCCATTCCCAGTCGTCGAGGCCGATACTACCGCAGATGACCTGGAAGACGCGCCCCGCGTAGCGCCGGCCCGTGAGGCCGTGCTCGCGCATCAGGCGGCTACGCTCGCCCACGGGGAGCGAGTACCAGTTGTCCTCGCCCGCGCGACGCTTGGTCATCGGGTAGAAGCTGATGTAGCGCATCCCCTCGGGCACCGTCGGAAAGAGGCGCGTCTGCACGTGCGGGCTGGCACGCTCGGCCTCCGCGTCCGCGGCGAGGGCGGCCTGGAAGGGCGGCGACCCCGGCTCGTGCTCCTCCGCCGCGCGCGCGGTCGCGTAGTAGAGACCCGCCTCGGTCACCGAGACGAAGTCGTACACCGCGCGCACGAAGCGCCCGAGCCGGGACCGGCGCACGCGGCGCTGCACCGCCGCGAGCTCCTCCAGCGTGGGGCGGAAGTGGAGGAAGAGGAGGTCGGCGCCCTTGCCCACCACCTGCGCGGCCGCGCTCCAGCCACCGCTCGCCGGCTCGGCCCAGGCTGCGAAGAGCGAGGCGGCCTCGTCGGCCACCGCCGCGCGGTCCTCCGCGGAGAGGGCCTGCACGGCGGCCCAGTCGACCTCGAAGATCTGATGGAGCGCGTACCACCCCTCCAGGGTGGCGGGCGCGATCTGGGATGACATGAAGCGCGACAGCTGCGTTCGGGTATGCGAAACGCGCGGCATTTCCGCGCGAAAAGCGGCCATTCTCCGAGGGCGAAGATAGCGCGCGGCTCCGCCATTCTGCAACTCCCGACCGCTTCCGCTAGCTGTCCCCGGGCGGGTGCGCTCCTTGCAACCCAGGTGTCGTTCCCGCGCGCGTTTGCACTTTACACGGGCGGCCGGGTATATTACTGGTCGCACTTTACCCCCGAACCTCACGGTTCCATGCATTCAGTTCTCGCTCACCCGCTCCTCATTCAGGGTGGCATGGGGGTCGGCGTCTCCGACTGGGTCCTCGCCCGCGCCGTCTCGCTTCGAGGTCAGCTCGGCGTCGTCTCCGGCACCGCGCTCGACTCGCTCTTCGTGCGGCGCCTGCAGGATGGCGACGTCGGCGGGCACATGCGCCGCGCCATGGAACACTTTCCCATCCCGGGCGTCGCCGCCGACGTGCTCAAGCGCTACTTCCTCCCGGACGGCCGGGCGGAGCAGCAGCCGTATAAACCGGTTCCGATGTACAAGCAGGTGGTCAGCAGGGTCCGCCACCAGCTCACGATGATCGCCAACTTCTGCGAGGTCTGGCTCGCCAAGGAGGGCCACGACGGCCGCGTGGGCATCAACCTGCTCACCAAGGTGCAGATGCCCAACCTCGGCTCCCTCTACGGGGCCATGCTCGCCGGAGTGGATTACGTGCTGATGGGCGCCGGCATCCCGAAGGAGATCCCCGGCGTCCTCGACCGGCTCGCCCAGCACCGCGCCGCGTCGATGAAGTTCGACGTCGAGGGGCTGGGGCGCGACGAGGTGGAGTACCTCACCTTCGACCCGCAGGAGCACTGGGACGAGCAGCCCGAGCCGCTGAAGCGACCGTTCTTCTTCCCGATCATCGCCTCGAACAGCCTCGCCACCATGCTCGCCCGCAAGGCGAACGGCCGGGTGGACGGCTTCGTGATCGAGGGCCCGACGGCGGGCGGCCACAACGCCCCGCCGCGCGGTGAGCTGCAGCTCGACGAGAGTGGCCAGCCCGTCTACGGCGAGCGCGACGTGGTGGACCTGGAGAAGCTGCGCGAGCTCGGGCTCCCCTTCTGGCTCGCGGGCGGCGCCGGCTCGCCGGAGCGCGTCCTGGAAGCCGTCGAGGCCGGCGCGGCCGGGGTCCAGGTCGGAACCCTCTTCGCCTACGCGAACGAGTCGGGAATCACGCGGAAGAACAAGCAGCGCGTGCTGGGTCGCTCCCGCGAGGAGCCGGTGCACGTCTTTACCGACCTGCGCGCCTCGCCCACCGGTTTCCCGTTCAAGGTCGTGCAGATGGACGGCACCCTGTCGGAGGAGTCGCTCTACCAGTCGCGCGAGCGCGTCTGCGACCTCGGCTACCTGCGCACCGCCTACCGGATGGAGGACGGCCGCATCGGCTACCGCTGCCCCGCCGAGCCCGTGGACACCTACGTGAAGAAGGGCGGCGAGCTGAGCGAGACGGTCGGCCGCAAGTGCCTCTGCAACGCCCTCATGGCCGACGTCGGCGTCGGCCAGGTACGCGACGGGGGCGAGGTGGAGCGCTCGCTCCTCACCAGTGGCGACGACCTGGAGGCGATCGAGCGCTTCGCTCAGGGTCGCACGGAGTACGCCGCGAGCGACGTCGTCGACTATCTCCTCTCCGGCCTCATCGGCACGCCGCACGAGAGTCGCATCCTGGAGTCGGTGGCGGCGTGAACGGGTGAGGGGATCGCCGAACACCGGGTGCTGAGCGCGGAGGGGCCCGGGCATCGGAGCGATGCCCGGGCCCCTCTGCACCCGTTCCCCCGTTCACCCGCACCCCCTGGCGCCGCGCCCGGATTTCTCGTACTCTCTCCTTCGGTCCCGAGGCTCCAGGCACCGCGTTTACGGGAGCGACCCTGCCCATGATCCGACGCCGAAGCGCGGCACCGCCGCGCAAGACCAACCGTCGCTGGCACATTCCGCCGCCGCTCGTACACGGGTCGGAGGCGCTGGAAGGGGGAGCGGTGCTGGAAGAGGCCGGCGGCCCCCTGGGTGTGATACTCTGGCAGGCGCTGCGCGACGTCCTGCTCTGGCTGGAGACCGCGCCCGACGAGCGCGCGGAGATCTTCACCGCGGGGGCGGGCGGGCGGTGGGGCCGGCTGGTCGGGGCGATCGGGGGCGCGCCGCCGGCGCTGGCCACGCTCGCGAAGGTCGTGGCCCAGCCCACCCAGGCGGGCGAGGCGGCCGTTGCCGGAGCGTGCCACGAAGTGGCGCTGTGGGCCGAGACGCAGCGGATGCCTCGCACCGCGCTCGCCTTCCAGCAGAACGCCTCGCTCGCGGCGCCGAAGGACGCGTCGTCGGCACTCGAGGTGGCGCGCCTGGCGATGCAGGAGTCGGATTACGCCCGCGCCGAGGTGTGGCTGCGCCGGGCGATCGGCCTGGCGCGCGAGGCGCGCGACTGGCGCCTGTATGCGCGGGCCTTCGCGCGCCTTGGCGACCTGCACCGGGCGCGCGGCAGCGCGTCGGGCGCGCACCGCTTCTACGTCCGCTCGCTGCGCGGCGCGCGGCGCGGCGGTATGCGGCGGGAGCAGGCCGTGGCGCTGCATCGCCTCTTCTCGCTGGCGCGCGAGGCCGGTCGCACCGAGGAGGCGGAGCGCTACGGGCGCCTGGCATTCGACGGCTACGGTGGCCGCGGTGCGGACCCGCGGCTGGCCGACCTCGCGCGCGACGTCGGCCAGCTCTGGCTGGAGCAGGGCCGGTTCGCCGAGGCGCGCCTCGCACTCGAAGCGGCGCTCCCCTTCGTCCAGGACCCGGCGGAGCGCATCCGGGTGCAGGACGAGCTGGCGCGCGCCGCGTCCGCCGCGCCGGAGGTGGGCGCGGAGCCGGGCTGGGCCGAGGAGCTCGCCACCACCCTGCGGGGCCTGCGGGTACCCGGCGGCGGGTGACGCCGGGTGAGCGGGTGGAGGATCACACGGGAGCCCGAGTATCGCGTCGATGCCCGGGCTCCCGTTCACCCGCCCCTGAATCCTGAATTCTGAATCCTGATGTCTCACCGTGTAGTCGTTACCGGCGTGGGCATGGTCACCGCGCTCGGCAACTCCGCCCCCGGCACCTGGGAGGCGGTTCGCGCGGGGCGCTCCGGCACGGGCCCGCTCACCCGCTTTCCGGCGGGCGATCTCCCTCCGGCCGTCTGCGTGGCCGCCGAGGTGAAGGAGTTCTCCCCCGAGCCCGTGCTGGATCGTAAGGAGGCGAAGCGCGTCGACCTCTTCATCCAGTACGCGCTCGTCGCCGCCGACGAAGCGCTGCGCGGCGCCGGGCTCGACGGGCTGGCGCCGGTGCCCGAGCCCGAGGAGACGGGGGTGATCGTCGGCTCGGGGATCGGCGGAATCGGCACGATCCTGGAGACCGCGGAGGTGGCGCGCACCCGGGGCTCGGGGCGGGTGTCGCCGTTCTTCATCCCCAGCGTGATCACCAACCTCGCCTCGGGGCAGGTGGCGATGCGCACCGGTGCACGCGGCCCCAACTACGCCACCGTCTCCGCGTGCGCATCCAGCAACCACGCCATCGGCGACGCCTTCCACATCATCGGGCGCGGCGACGCGCGGATGATGATCGCCGGGGGGAGCGAGGCTGCGATCAACTCTCTCTCCTTCGCCGGCTACCACGCCGCCCGCGCGCTGGCGACGGAGTACGATTCGCCCGAGGCCGCGTCGCGCCCCTTCGACGCCCGGCGCAACGGCTTCGTCCACGGTGAGGGCGCGGGGATCCTCGTGCTGGAATCGCTCGAATCGGCGCGCGAGCGCGGCGCGCCGATCCTGGCCGAGATCATCGGAATCGGCATGAGCTCGGATGCCCATCACATCACCGCGCCGCCGGAGGACGGAGCGGGCGCGGCGCTCGCGATGCGGCGCGCCCTGCGCAGCGCCGGCATCGAGCCCGAGCGCGTGGACTACGTCAACGCGCACGGCACCTCCACGCCCGTCGGCGACGTCGCCGAGGCGCGCGCCATCCGGAGCGTCTTCGGCGCCCACGCCGGCCGCCTGCCCGTCTCGTCCACCAAGTCGATGCTCGGGCATTCACTCGGAGCCACCGCCGCAGTCGAGGCTGCGCTGACGATCTTCGCGCTGCGCGAGGGCGTCCTCCCGCCGACCATCAACCTCACGGATCCCGATCCCGAGTGCGACCTCGACTTCGTCCCGCTGCACGCCCGGCGGGCGCCGATCGAGATCGCACTCTCCAACTCCTTCGGTTTCGGCGGCGCCAACAGCGCTCTCGTCCTCAAGCGCTGGGACGGCGACTGACACCCCGCGCGACGCCCGCGCACGGAATCCTTGCCGTGCGCGGGCGTCGCGCGTACCGTTTCCGCGTTCCCCGTGCGGTTCCCCTCCCCGACCGGCCACAAGGAGCGTCCCATGCTTCGATCGTCCCTCGTACCCGTACTGCTCTTCCTCTCTCTCCTCGGGCTGGCCCTCGCCGCCGGGCTCGATGGGAAGTGGGAAGGCGCGGTGAAGACGCCCGACGGCAATGAAATCCACCTCGTCTACACCTTCCACGTCCAGGGCGACACCCTGACGGGCTCCGTCGCCTCGCAGTACGGCGAGATTCCGCTCGAGAACGGCAAGGTGAACGGGGATTCGTTCTCGTACTCGCTCACCTTCGGCGACCGACCCGTCCAGTTTCAGGGCGAGCTGGTGAACGACACCGTGCACATCACCTCGCAGGGCATGGACGGGCAGCCGCACGAGACGCTCTTCACGCGGGTGCAGGATCAGCAGTGAGCGGATCCGTTCGGGAGGCGTGCCGTGACCTGACGAGTCGGTGGAGTCGCGCCCGTCGTGCCCGCGCGGGCGGGCATCCATTCCTCCCGGCGCCCGCCCGAACCGCTGGATGACGGTGCACCCTCGGGTCGATTCGCGACGGAACATCAGGGGAGGCGGCCCACGGACCGCCTCCCCTGATGTTCCGACCCACCGGCCTCCCGGAGGTCAGCCGTTGCCCTGCTCCTGCCCGCTCTGGTTCTGGCGACCGCCCATCTGCATCGCCGGCTGCTGCGTGCGGCTGCGCTGGCCCGAGCGCCGCGGGCGCGCCGGCTCGGAGATGCGCTCCAGCGTGCCCTCGACCTTCCGCTCCCGCGTCGGCCGGTCGCCGCCGTACTCGACCGCCAGATCGGCCTGGGCGATGATCCCCACCAGCCTGCCCTCGCGATCGGTCACGGGCACGCGTCGGATCTGATCCCGGCTCATGAGGTCGAGCACGTCGCGTACGGGGTCGTTCTTGTTCACCGTGCCCACGTCCGAAGTCATGCAGTCGCCGACCCTGGCCTTCCCGTCCTTCCCCTCCGCCACCGCCCGGATGGTGATGTCCCGGTCGGTGATCACGCCCTTGAGATGGCGGCCCTCCATGCTGTCGACCACGGGCATGATCCCCACGTCGAGATTCTTCATCTTCTTCGCCGCGTCGGCGATCGAGGTGTCGGGGGTGACGCACTCGGGGTTCTCCGTCATGATCTCGGCGGCACGGACCCGCTGCGAGCCCATTCCCGGGTTCCGGCCCATCGACTGCCGGCCCTGAGCGTACTCCCGGTCGTACATGCCGTTGCCGTAGCCCGTCTCCCGCCCGCCGTACCCGGCGCCGAAGCCCACGCCGCGCATCGTGCGGTCGTAGCGCTCTCCCTGGAACCCGCCCCGGTCCTCGAAGCCCCGGCCGCGGTTCTGGAGGTCGAAGTCGTAGCCCGTTCCCGCGCCCCCGTAGGCGCTGCCGCGCCAACCGCCCTCCGCGTAGAAGCCCCGCCGCGCACCGCCGTGGTACTCGGCCCCGTAGCCGCGATCGCGCCCCATTCCGCCGCGGCCGTAGTCCATTCCGTAGCGTGCCATGCGATGCCTCCTTCTCTCGGGTTGCCGATTGATTCTCTTCCCTCCGGAGCGGGGCCTCGGACCCGACCCCCGCCTCGGCGAAGGGGCATCCAGTCGCTGCAAGATGCACACCCCCCGCGGGGTCAGCGCGGGCGCCGCGAGCGGTGGAAGACGACGACCAGGAAGCCGATGACGGCGATCGCGGCAAAGCTGAACCACTGGATGGCATAGCTCAGGTGCGGCCCCTCACTCATGGGCGGGATCGGGACCCGGCGCGGGAGCACGGAATCGGCCCGGGCGCGCTCGGGGAGCTGCTGCAGGTAGAGAGGAAGGAGCGGCGCCCGGGACTGTGCCCGGAGCCTCGCGAGATCGAGCCGTTGGACGGTGCGAACGGGCACGCCGTCCACGGTGAGGGTCACCGGCTTCGCGCCCTCGGCGATCACCGGCATCTCGCGCAGGATGCCGGTGACGGTGCGGGCGCCGGGCTCGGGGTACCGGCCGGGATCGACACTGGCGGCGTCGGGAGCCGGAACCCAGCCACGGTCGACGATCACGACGGTGTCGTGACCCGCCACGCGCAGCGGCGCCGCGAGCTGCACGCCCGGTTCTCCTTCGAAGGCGCGGCCGCGCAGCACGAGCGCCGCCGCGCTCTCGTACGTGCCCGTGACGCGGGCACGGCGGTCGACGAAGCGCTCGGGGTGGCGCATGACCGCGGCGAGGTCGTCACCCAGCGCGAGCGGGGGGAGGGCGATGGCGTGCGCGAGCTCGGCATTGCTCGCCCTCCGCTCGGCGAGCCGGTGCAGCTGCCAGAAGCCGAGCCGCACGCAGACGGCCGCCACGACGAGCGTCAGCAGCGCGCCCACGATCCCCTGCTTCGTCACCTTCACGTCGACCCCCTTGCGTGCTCGGACCGGCTCGCGAGGGGTGCACCGTTCGGGCACCGGCCGGACGGGGACAGCTTACGGCCCTTCCGCCACGCGATCAACGCCCGGACACGAAGAAGCGCGCCGGAACCCGTCCCGGCGCGCGCAGAGCCATGGCAGGCCGGCGTCAGTTACCCGCCAGCCGGCGGACCATGCCCTCGACGTACGAGGAGACGAGATCGTAGAAGTGCTCGGCGGCCTTCTCGGCCGTACGCCCGAGCATCGACGCCCGCTCCTCGACCTCCTCGGTCATCCCCCTGAGCGACGAGTCGCGCGCATGCCCTTCGCGCCCGCGCGAGAGGCGTTCGATCTCGCTCTCCTGCTCGCGCGCGATCGACAGGAGCCGGCGCGCGCGGTGCTCCCACATCTCCGCCCGGTCGTTGCCCGTCCGGTAGTGCCCGCCCCCGCCGATCTCCGCCCGGTCCTCCTCGTCGTCCTCGCCGCCGCCGGTCAGGAAGCCGAGCACCAGACCCGCGCCGAGCGCGATGCCGAGCGCCCGCATGGGCTGCTCGCGGATGCGGCCCACGACGTCGAAGCGGTCCTGGATCTCGTGCTTCTTGCGCACCAGCACGTCCTCGATCTCGTCGATCGTCTCCGACATGCGAGCGCGCGTCTGCTCGATCTGCTCCCGCGCGACATCCGGGTCGTCCGACATCGTCGCCGTGGCGCCGTCCCGGGGAAGCGTCGCCTCCCGGCCCCCGACCTCCGTCACGTGGATCTCGTCAGCCATGGCCGCCCCCTAGCGCAAGATACGTCCGATGATGAAGCCCGCCGCGAAGGTGAGAAGCACCATCCGCATCGGGTTGCTCCGCGTCTCGTCCTCGATCCGACCGGTGACGCGGTCCATGCCCTCGGCGGCCCGCTCCCGGACCGCGTCGGCCTGGTCGCCCATCCGCGTCACGCCCTCGCGCAGCTTCGCGGCCGCGCGCACCGACGTCTCCTCCCCGGGCCCCAGCCCCATTCCGTGCAGGACGTCGCTCACCCAGCGGTAGTGCCGCTCCTCGTCGAGCGCGTTCCGGTCGATCGTCGCCTTGACCGCTTCAGGCCAGGCGTTCGCCTTCGACGCGTAGTTGTCGTACTTGGTGCGCACCTGGAGTTCGTTCGTCCGGAAGGCCATCAGCAGGCCCCTGTCGCCCGCGAGGGCACCCAGCCGCTGCAGCGCCTCCTTGAAGGGACCGGTCGCGTGCGGCTCGTTCTCGGGCGTTCCACCCAGGTCCACGATGAGACCGTTCAGGTTCTCGACGTGGCGCTCGTGATCGCGGAGGAAGCCCGCGATCTGATCCGCGTGGTCCCGGTCCTCCAGCTTCTCGATGGCGATCCGGTACGCGCCGATCGCGTCGTGGTCGAGTCGCAGCAGGTCGTTCAGCCCGTCGAGGATCTCCGTGCTGGAGACCGTCGCTGGGCCCCTCCCGCCTTCCATGTCCATGGCCACATCTCCCTCCTGGTTTCGCATTGCCGGGTCACGCCGCGGGGGCACGAGGCAGTGCAGTATCCATTCCACGGGCCAGCTTCGGGATGTGCCGGCTCAACCTCCTCCGGGCGCGCGGGTTGCGCCTGCCCGGCGCGAACCCTCGTCCACTCCGCCGACCGGCCCGCGCAGCTGCAGCTCCTCGGGCCGTCGGTCGACCACCCCCTCGACGTCGCCGTCAGCTTCAGCGACCTCCCCCGCCTGGCCACTCTCCTCTCGCAGGCGGTCTCGCGGGGCTCGGTCGATTACCAGCTCCGGGGCACCGTCGCCGTCGACGCCGGCCTCCTCGGCCAGCCGACCTTCGGCCCCATGCCGCTCTTCGGGGGCTCCATTCGCACGCGATGACCTTCATTCGCCATAGATCGCCCCCGCGAGGATGCCGATCGCCCGCTGACAGTCGTGGCAGTACAGCGCCGCCGCGTAGTCCCCCTCGGGTTCCGTCACCGACGCGTACCCGTTCGGATCGATCTCCGGCTCGATGAAGGCGAGGACCTCGATGGTGTCGGGCCCGCAGCGCGGGCACGGCACGCTGGACGGATCCTTGCGATAGGCCATCAGGAGCTCGAGCGCCTCCGCGTCGGTAAAGGGGCCCTTCGGCTGCGGAAGCTCCCCTCCGGTCGTACCCGTCATGCGGTTCATAAGCCCTCCAGGATCACCCAACACGGCGCAACGCGCCGCTATCTATTTGTCGCAAAAGGCCTTACCGGCTTCCGAAGGAGATCATTGCAAACCCCGTGCTCAACCGCGGCGGCCGGTAAAACGGCCCGGGGGCATGCTCCGTGCAATCGCCGCCGACGACACGAATCGTTCCACGCCCACAGGGAGGAGGGGTTTATGAGCTGGCTCCTGATCGTCGGCATCGCGCTGGTGGTCCTCGCACTGCTCGGCTTCGGCGGGATCCTCAGCGCGCTGCGCAGCGCCGCGTGGCTGATCCTGGTGATCGCCATCGTGGTGATCGTGCTGTCGTTCATCTTCTGAGGTACGGCGCGCTCAGGCGCGCCGACGCTCGTAGCCGGGAATGGTGCGGGTGAACACTGCCGCGGCGACGAGCAGGAGCCCGACGATCAGGTGCGGGAGCCATACGGAGCGGTCGAAGGAGAAGAGCCAGGGCGAGACGGCGAGGAGCACTCCGAGGAAGGCGTCGCCCCAGAGGTGGACCGGCATCTGGAGCCGACGGAGCGCACCGAGCTCGTAGTCGGTGGCGAGGCTGTAGAGGAGGAGGATCGCGCCGAGCACGGTCGGGACGGCCGCCGCCGCGCCACGCAGGCCGGAGGGCCAGGGAAGTACGATGAGAACGGCCGCGGCGACGTAGTCGAGGACGCCGTGGGTGCGCGTGGAGAGAGCTGGCATCGGTAACCGGGGTGCAGGGTTCGCGCCCCGGCCGTGCAAGCGGCGCGCCTCGGTGCCAGCGCGCCGCGTCGATCTCCGCACTGCTCGGGCCGGTGAGTCGGAGCGGGAACGGCTCGCGAGCATGGAGACGATGCGCATCGCTAGGCCGCCGCCTCCCCGCGCACGAACTGCAGCTCGTAGAGCCGACTGTAGAGGCCGCCCAGACGCAGCAGCTCGGCGTGGGTGCCGCGCTCGCGCACCTCGCCGTGGTGGAGCACCAGGATCTGGTCGGCCCCGACGACGGTGCTGAGCCGGTGCGCGATGACGAGCGACGTGCGCCCGCTCATCAGCTCGTCGAGCGCCCGCTCGATCTGCGCCTCCAGCTCCGCGTCGACCGAGCTGGTTGCCTCGTCCAGCACCAGGACCAGCGGGTCGAAGGCGAGCGCCCGCGCGAAGGAGACGAGCTGCCGCTCGCCCACCGAGAGCGAGGAGCCGCGCTCGCCGAGCGGCTGGTCGTAACCGGCGGGCAGACGGCGGATCACCGGCCCGGCGCCCACCCGGTCCGCGGCCCGGCGGATCGTCGCCATCTCGATGTCCTCGCGCCCCAGACCGATGTTGAAGCGCACGTCCTCGCTGAAGAGGAAGACGTCCTGCAGCACCAGGCCGATGCGCGCGCGGAGCTCCGCCACGGGCACCCGGTCGATCGGCACGCCGTCGAAGAGGATCTCCCCCCGCTGCGGCTCGTAGAAGCGCATCAGCAGGTTGATGATCGTCGACTTCCCCGCCCCCGTCGCCCCCACGATCGCCACTCGCTGGCCCGGCTCCGCGCGGAAGCTGACGCCCCGGAGGACCCAGCCGTCTTCTTCCCTCCCGTCTCCGCCCCCGTCGTCGGTCGTCCGTCGCCGGCCGTCGGTCTGGGACTCCGTGAGCGACGACGGAAGACCGACGACCGACGACCGGGTGGTGTGTTGCGGAGCGGTGTAGCTGAACCACACGTCCCTGAACTCGATCTCCCCACGGCCGGGCGTGGGGAGGTGGAGCGGCTCCGCGACGTCCTGGATCTCCGGCTCGGTGTCGAGCAGCGCGAAGATGCGCTCCGACGAGGCCATGGCGCCCTGGAGGAGGTTGTACTTCTCCGACAGGTCCTGGATGGGCCGGAAGAAGCGGCGGGCCCAGAGGAGGAAGGCGGTGATGGTGCCGACGGTCATCGTCTGGCGCACGACCTCGCCGCCGCCGTACCACAGGATGAGCGCGAGGGCGATGGCGGTGAAGACCTCGACGAGCGGCAGGAAGGCCGCGTAATAGGTGATCGAGCGCAGCTGCGCCTCCAGGTGCGCCCGATTGACCTCGCGATAACGGTCCTGCGTCCGGATCTCGCGCCCGAAGAGGTGGATCACGCGGATGCCCGATATGTGCTCCTGGAGGAAGGCGTTGATGCGCGCCACCCGCACGCGGATCTCCCGGTACGAGCGGCGCACGAGCCGCCGGAAGACGAACGCGGAGACGACGACCAGGGGCAGGATGGAGAAGGTGACGAGCGAGAGCCGCACGTCCAGCTGGAGCATGGCGGCGACGATGAAGAGGAGGGTGAAGAGGTCGCCGAAGACGGTGACCACCCCGGAGCTGAAGAGCTCGTTGAGCACCTCGACGTCATTCGTCACCCGGGTCATGAGCCGACCGACGGGGTTCCGGTCGAAGAAGCGCAGGGAGAGGGTCTGGAGGTGGGCGAAGAGCTCGACGCGCAGATCGTACATGATGCGCTGGCCGAGCCAGATCGTCAGCAGGCCCTGGGCGTAGTCGAGCGCGAAGCCCAGGACGATTGCGCCGAAGTACGCGCCGACGAGCAGCACCAGCCCGCGCATGTCGTGCGCGGGGATGGCGCGGTCGATCGCCACCTTCGTCAGCAGCGGGCCGACGATCTCCAGCGCGGCCACCGCCAGCAGGAGGACGACCGCGACCGCCACCCGACCGCGGTAGGGGCGCAGGTATGCGAGCAGGCGACGCGCGAGCCGGGCGTCGTAGACCTTTCCGAAGATCTCTTCCTCGTGCATCTCTCTCCCCGCGAAGGGCTCGCCCGGCCGGGGCGGCCGGACCGGGGCAAAGCTACCGGCCACCCACGGCCGGAGCAACCGGGCGGGAGCGGGTCCGGAGCGCGGCTCCCCGAGCGCCGATCCGCGGCCGCCGCCCCCTGTTCCTCCCCGGGGCGGCCCGGTATATTCGGGCGCAACGGCCGGCCGGCCGCGGGAAAATCGCCCCCCTCAACCCGGGAGAGACTGCTTGGCGAAGGAAGCGATCGAGATGCAGGGCACCGTGACGGAGGTGTTGCCGGACACCAACTTCCGGGTCGAGCTGGAGAACGGGCACGAGGTACTCGCCTACATCTCCGGCCGGATGCGGAAGAACTACATCCGCATCCTCGAAGGCGACCGCGTGACGGTGGAGCTCTCGCCCTACGACCTGCGTCGGGGCCGGATCACGTACCGGTTCAAGTAGACGCCCGGCCGCGGCTCACGCGGCCGGCTCCCCCCTCCGTCTCTCCGCGCCCGCCCCCACCAGCGCGAGCACGTCCGTCGGCTCGCGCAGGAAGAAGTCGGGCTGCTGGGCTTCGAGGTCCGCTCGCGGAACCGGTCCCCAGAGCGCGGCCGCCGTGTGCGTTCCCGCCGCCCGCCCCGCCGCCATGTCGTGCGGCGAGTCCCCCACGAAGACCGCTTCGGCGGCAGCCACGCCCAGCCGCTCCAGCGCCACGAGGACGGGATCGGGAAAGGGCTTCGCTCGACGCGCGTCCGCCGGCGTGACGATCACGCCGAAGTGGCGCGTCAGACCGCAGAGGTCGAGCCCGAGCAGCGTGGAGCGCTGGTGCCGGCTGGTGACGATGGCGAGCGCGACGCCCTGCGACTCCAGCTCGGCCACGGTCTCCACGGCGCGCGGGAAGGGACGCAGGCTCCCGGCGTAGCGCTCCTCCTGGTAACGCATGTACGTCTCGAGCATGGCGTCGCGCTGCGTCTCGTCGCGGGCGAAGCGCAGGAGCTGCTCGGGCAGGGGGCGCCCGAAGCCACAGAGCCACTGCTCGTCGGGCGGCACCTTTCCCAGGTGCAGGCCCATCGTGTGCCGGTAGCACTGCAGCACGAGCTCCGTGGTATCGGCGAGGGTGCCGTCGAAGTCGTAGAGGACGGCGCGGATCGGTCTATCCAGGTCAGTCACTGCGTTCGATTCCCAGGGTGTACAGAATGGCGGGCGCGACGTCCGTGAGCGAACGGACGTCGCGCACCAGCTTCCCGGCGCCGGGCCCGTACGCGAGCACGGGCACCGGGTTCCGGGTATGGCCGGCGGTCACGTCCTCGAGGTTCCCGTGATCGCTCGCGACGACCAGCAGAGCGTCGGCCGGGAGATGGTCGAGGAGGCCGCAAAGGAAGCGGTCCACGCGCTCGCAGGCGCGGACCGCTTCCTCCATCTCGCCGCGGTGCCCGATCAGGTCGGTGTCGTAGTGCGCGAAGAGGGTGATCCGCGCCTCCCCCACCACGCCCGCGAGGACCCGGCCCGCCTGCTCCGGCGTGATCTCCGGCACGGCGTCGCCGAGGTGCGAGCGCCAGCCGTCGTTGGTGATCGACGACGCGACGGCGCGCCCCGCGGCGAGCTCGGCGGCGTGCCTGGTGAGTACCCCGGCCGCCTCCGCCGCCAGCGGCGGCGCCGCGGGACGACGCGAGCCCCGCCCTCGCGACGCGGCGAACCCCGGGGGATACGCGTTCGCGAACGCCACCGCCTCCCCGGCCGCCCGCGCGCGGCTCAGCAGGTTTTCACGCGCCAGCAGGTCGCGCAGGCTCGTGTGCACCCAGGGCCCGAAGTGGCGGCCGAGGCGCCACGCCGCGTTCACGCCGGTGAGGAGCGTCGTCTGCCCTGTCCCGCTCTGCGGGAGCCCTGCGACGCCCAGGCACGCGTCCGCGGCCGCCCAGCCACCCGCCGCGCCCAGGACCGGGATCCTCCCGCCGGCGAGCGTGCGGAACGCGGGCAGCTCCGCGCGCACGAACGGGTTCGTCCGCGCGTCGTCCGCCCCGATTCCCACCCCGTCCAGGAAGAGCAGGAGCACCCGGCCGGGGACTTCGCTCACTCGGTCGGGTGCAGCTGGTCCAGCCAGCCCGCCGTGCGCTCGACGGCGTCCAGGTACCCCATCACCACCGGACCGTCTCCGGCCGGCGCGAAGTCCCCGTCGGCCGAGCGCGCGCGCAGGACCTCGCGGAAGCCCGCGGGATCGAAGCCGGCGCGCTCCGCGATGGCGCTCACCACCTCGCCCCCGTCGCGCGGCACCTCCGCGCCGGCGAGGCGCAGCCCGGAGCGGAAGAGCGTCAGGAAGGTCGAGGCGGAGGCAAGCAGGAGCGCTCCGAGCTCCTCCGGCTGGTCGGCCGAGAGGAGATACCGCTCACGGAGCCGGATCTGCTTGGCCTTGATCTCGTGCTCGCACTGGAGTCGCAGGTCGCGCCATTCGATCCGGATCCCGTCGAAGGGGTCGGAGCCGTGGAGCACCACGTGCGCGTCGCGCATGTCGGAGTACTCGATCGGGAAGACGTCGGCGGAGTCGAGCCACTCCGCCTCCGGGAGCACGAGTGGCGGCCGCTCGCCGGCCGCGGCCCATTCGCGCGCCACGCGCGCCCCGCGCCGCAGCGTCCGGGCCTCGGCGCCGCGCAGCAGCACCAGCAGGTTCAGGTCCGAGCTCCCCTCGCGGTACTCGCCGCGCGCCGCGGAGCCGTAGAGCGTCACGCTCACGAGCGCATCGCCGTAGGCCTCCGCCAGCCGCCCCGCGAACTCCTCCGCCCGCTGCCGTTCTGCGCCCATGATTCCCTGTCGTGAAGATTGATGGCGGGCCGGGCTCCGCACCCGGCTCCTCGCATCTCACCAGCCGCCGCCCGCCCCGCCCCCTCCGCCACTCCCGCCGCCGAAACCACCGAAGCCGCCGCCACCGAAGCCGCCTCCGCCGAAGCCACCGCCCCCGAAGCCACCACCACCCCACCCGCCGCCGATCGGGAAGGGGAAGATGATCGGACCCCGGTAGCGCCGGCGGCCCCCGCGTCCCCCACCCCCGCCGCCGCGGCCCCCGCGGTTC
>DASSTO010000080.1:0-33793 GCA_035707865.1 Longimicrobiaceae bacterium
GTCCCAGCGATTCGGCTGACGCGGTTCTGGCCTGGTCCTGCTGGCGCCGAAAACACCAGGCCCGAGCCCGGCGTTGCCACTACCGCACCCGGGCTAAACGCTGGGGCTATGAAGTGCAACTGTAGTACTAAGGCCGCCGGGTGAGGGCCCTGCGCCAGGACCAGAGCAGTGCACCGGGACCTGGGCCCCCGCGCACCTGGCACCTGGCACCTGGCACTCGTAGTTTCCCGCGCATGATCGAGCTGAGGGACATCGTCAAGGAGTATCGGGGGCCGCTGCTGGGGCCGCGCCGGCGCGTGCGAGCGCTGGACGGGGTGTCGCTGCGCGTGGGGGCGGGAGAGGCGGTGGGGGTGGTGGGGCTGAACGGCGCGGGGAAGAGCACGCTGCTGCGCGTGCTGCTCGGCTACGTGCGGCCGACGTCGGGGCGGGTGGAGATCGGGGGGCTCGCGGCGCGCGAGTACGCGGAGCGGCACGGGGTGAGCTACCTCCCGGAGCGCGTGGCGATCCCGCGCGGATGGACGGTGCGGGGCGCGCTGTGGGCCTATGCGATGCTCGATCACCTCGTCGAGGAGGAGGCAGGCGAGCGGGTCGAGGCGGCGATGGAGCGTCTGGGGATCGCGGCGCTGGCGGACCGGCGCGTGGGGGCGCTCTCGAAGGGAAACCTGCAGCGCCTGGCGATCGCTCAGCTCCTGCTCGCGCGCCGGAGGCTGATGGTGCTGGACGAGCCCACCGACGGGCTGGACCCGGTGTGGATCGCGCAGCTGCGCGAGATCGTGGCGGAGTGGCGCGCGGCGGACCCGGAGCGCACGCTCCTCCTCGCCTCGCACAACCTGCCCGAGGTGGAACGTCTCACGGAGCGCGTCGTGGTCCTGCACGCGGGGCGGGTCTTCGAGCAGGTGGGAGTGGAGGGCGAGAGCCTGGAGGCGCGCTTCCTCCGGCTGGCGGCGGGGTGGGAGGAGGCGGCGTGATCGAGGTGATCCTGCGCGACCTGCGCTGGCGCGTCCTGCTGGTCGCCCTCGCGGGGCTCGTCTTCTTCCTGTGGGAGCTCTCGGTGCAGCACGAGGCGGTGGTGGGCACGGCGGAGATGGGGCCGGAGGGGATCTCGGCACCCGCCGCGTATCTCGCGGGGCTCGCGATGATCATCCTGCTGGCGGGCTTCGTCTCGACCGACCGGCGCGAGGGCTACGCGCGGCTCTTCTTCGCCCACCCCACCAGCCCGCTGGCGCTCTACGGCCTGCGCTGGATCGTCTCCTACGTGATCGCGGTCGGGGCGGCGGTGGTGCTCTTCCTCGCGCTGCAGCTCTACCTCTGGGGCGAGTTCCGGGGCGGCGGGCCGGCGCTGCTGCTGCCGGCGCTCGTCGCCCTCGTCTATGGCGGCCTGATGGCCTTCCTGTCGGGCCTGCTGCGCGGGGGCGACGCCGTCGTGGCCCTGCTCCTCTACCTCCCCACGCTCCTCCCGCCCGGGGTGATCGAGTTCGCGGCGGGGATCGCCGGCACCACCGCCAAGCAGGTGATCCTCCTCCTGCTGCCGCCCCAGAGCACCGCGCTCACGACCGTCTACCAGGGGCTCGTCGAGGGTGGGAACATCGCCTGGGGCGCGGTCGCCTTCGTGCTCGGCTACGCCGTCGTGTGGCTGGCGCTCGGCGTCCTCCTCGTGCGCCTGCGCGAGATTCCCTGAGCGGTGAGGCCGGGGCCGTCCGCACACGTGGATCGGGGTCCACGGCCGAGCGGGCGGCTTCCCGGGCCGGAAGGGCCGCGGCGGAGGCCTCCGCACCCCTCGATTCCCCTTCACCGATTCGGAGCGGCGTATGAACGATTTCCGCACCCCGGTCGAACGCTGTTCCTCCCGGCCCCGCGGGGCCCGGCTCCTGACCGCCGGGGTCCTGGTGCTGCTCGCGGCCTGCGGACGGACGCCGCCCGCGGCGGCGACGCACGCGTACCGGCCCCGGACCCGGGATCTCACGGTCACCACCGTCCCGCTGCTGGTGAAGGAGGAGCAGGGCGTGCTCCCCTTCCTGAAGGAGGACTTCGCGAAGGGAGGCGTGCTGGAGGGAAAGGAGGTCTACGCCTTCTCGCCGAGCACCTTCACCGTCGTGGAGGGGGACACGATCCGCTTCACGCTCATCAACCCGGAGGACGACGTCCACTCCTTCGTGCTGCCGGACCTGGCCGTCCAGATGCCGGGGCAGACGACCACGCACGCGACGTACGTCGCGAGGCGCGCCGGCATCTTCCCCATCCTGTGCGCGGTGCCCTCGCACCTGCCCATGATGTCGGGTCAGCTCGTGGTGCTCCCCGCCGCCGCCATGGCGGGCGCCGACACGGCCGCTACCGCGGCGGAGCTGGGCGCGTGACCCGTCCATGCCCGCTCCGCGGGTGGGCGCTCGCCTCGACCCCATGTCCGCGGCCCCGATGCCGGGGAGGACTCCCCGTCCGGTGGCAGCAGGGGGCAGCACGGCTCCACAACGTGGCCGCCCCGTGGATCCGCTCGTACGCGCGTAGCCGGATCCGAGTCAGGCCGCACGCCACGCAACGGGCGTGGTCGCGTGGCGATTCCGGCCACGCGTGCCCCGGGTGTATCGTTCCGCTACACGGGCGCGCGAGGTCTGGATTCTCTTATATGGTTTCCTGGTAAATAGTTACGAGGATACCGGTGGTCGGAATGTGGGTTGCCCTCCCGGGTGGGCAGCCAGCCACCGGGGCTCCGGGGGCGGGCGGCGAACCCGAACCCGGAGGCAACGATGGCGCATCGACTTTCGTCCACGGCCCGAGCCCTGGAGCCGCGACTCCCCGCGAGCTCGCTCGCGGTGCCGGAGCTCGCGATGCAGAAGCCGGGCTTCGCGGAGGAAGCGCTGCCGTGTCTCGAAGCGGTACACCGCTTCGCGCTGCGGCTGGTGCGGGGGGACGAGGCGGAGGCGGAGGACCTGGTGCAGGACACCTTCCTGCGCGCGTATCGGCGCTGGGAGACGTACACGCCGCAGACGAAGTGTCTCTCGTGGCTCTTCACGATCTGCCGGAACACGGCGGTACGGCGGAGTGAGGCGAAGTCGCGACACCTCGAGTACGTGGCGACGGACCTGGGTGTGGAGGACGTCGCGACGCTCGCTGCGCGCGACGCGGTGGACGACGCCCCGTGGCAGGACCCGGAGGGCGACTTCTTCGGCTCGATGGTGGACGACGAGGTGCTGCGGGCGATCGACCACCTTCCGCGTGAGTACCGGGAGGCGGTGCTGCTCTGCGACCTGAAGGGCTTCGCCTACGACGAGATCGCCGAGATGCTGGGGGTGGCCGGCGGCACGATCAAGAGCCGGATCCACCGCGGCCGGCAGCGGCTGCGCGCGGCGCTGCACGCCTATGCGGTGGAGACGGGATACCTTCAGGTGAGTTAGGCGATGACCGGCGTCCGGTACGGCTCCCGCCGTGCGAGCGACGCGTAGATCTCCGTGAGCCGTCGCGCGGTGTTGTCGGCGTCCTCGGCGATGGCGCGGTGCTGCGCGCGGGCGGCCATCGCGAGCCGGCGATCCTCGTCGGCGAGGAGGGCGATGGTCTCCCGGGCGAGCCCCCGGGCGTCGCCGATCGGAACGGCGACGGCGGCCGAGGGCGCCCAGTCGACGAGGTGGCCCACCGCGGTACCGACGGTCGGGACGCCCGCGACGGCCGCTTCGAGGAGGACGATGGGATCGGCCTCGTGGCGAGAGGAGACGAGGAGGAGATCCGCGCGCTCCACGTGCGCCCGGAGCTCCGCGTGCGTGAGGAACCCGAGGAAGCGCACCACGTCGCCCAGCGCCAGGTCCGAGGCCAGGCGCTGCATCGCCCCGCGAAGCGTGTCCTCCCCGACGACGTCGAGCCGGAAGCGGAGGCCCTCGCGCTTCATGGCCGCGGCGGCGCGCAGGAGCGTCGTCTGGTCCTTGACCCGGTTGAGGCTGCCTACGTGCAGGAGCCGCGCGGAGCGGTCGGGCGGGCGGGGGCGCGGGGGGCAGGGCGGCCAGCGGTCGAGGGCCACGCCGTAAGGGAGGCGCTCCACGTGGATGCCGAGTGAGCGGGCCTGTTCCACGAGGAGGTTGCTGGGCACCGTGATGTGAGTCGCACCCGCCACGGCCAGGCGCACCCACGCGCGGCCCCGCCGGCGCGAGCGGGCGCCGAAGCCGATCTCCCGGAGGTCCGTCAGGTCGCCGCCGGTGAGGTGGAGGAGGACCGGCACGCGGAGGACCCGTCCCGCGAGGGCGGCGACGGTGCCGGCGGGAGCGGCCCAGACGGCGTGGAGGACATCGAAGGGTGCGCGGCGGTGCTCCGCCGCAATCTGCCCGAGCATCCGGGCCCGCCGCGGGCGACGGCCGGCGTTGTGGACGAGGGCGCCGAGGAGCGGCCACTCGGCGGGCTCCGGCTCCTGCGCGTGGGCGAAGACGTGCACGTCGTGGCCGGCCGCGGCGAGCCGCTCGATCTGCCAGAGCAGGCAGGGGATCACCCGGTGCGTCCCGCTGCGGTCCACGCCGCCGGGGACGAGGAGCGCGATCCTCATCCGACGCCGGCGGCGGCCGAGTGGCGTCGGGTGAGCATGCAGACGACCTGGCCGAGGAGGTCCTCGCGGAAGCGGGTGGGGGCGAAGCGGTCCGCGTTGCGGCGCAGCGCCCTCTCGCAGAAGGACATCTCCTCCGAGCAGCGCATCGCCGCGATCAGGCCCTCTTCGGAGGGGTCGGAGAAGAAGACGCCCGTGACCCCGCCCGGCGCATCGCCGCGGTGACCGAGCAGCGCGCCGCGGGCATCGACCACCGGGCCGGCGACGGTGTCGAGCGCGCCGCCGGCGGGAGCGGCGATGACCGGCGCCCCCGAGGCCTGGGCCTCGACGACGGTGATGCCGAAGTCCTCGACGCCGGGCAGTAGGAAGGCGCGGCAGCGGCGGTAGAGGTCCGCCACCTCGGGGTCCGGGACGCGGCCGAGGAAGGTGACGCTCGGCCCGGCGATCCGCCGCAGGTGCGCCGCCTCCGGTCCGTCGCCCGCGACGACGAGGCGGCGCCCCAGGCGGGTGCACGCGCGCACGGCCAGGTCGACCCGCTTGTAGGGGACGAGGGCGCTGACGACGAGGTAGAAGTCCTCCGGCGCGCGCGCGGCGCGGAAGCGATCGAGGTCGACGGGTGGGTGCACGACGGCGGCCTCGCGGCCGTAGCTGCGGTGGATCCGGTCACGCACCTCGCGGGAGATGGCGACGAAGCGGTCGACCCGGTGGGCGGTGGCCGCGTCCCAGCGGCGGAGCGCGTGCGCGACGGGTGCCGCGAGCCGGCGCAGGAAGCGCCGCCGGCCCGCGGCGAAGTATTCGTCGAACTGGTCCCATGCGTAGCGCATGGGGGTGAAGCAGTAGCAGAGGTGCGGCGTGCCGCCCGCGCGCACGGACTTGGCGACGCAGTGGCTGGTGGAGACCACGAGATCGAAGCCCCGGATGCGGAGCGACTCGACCGCCAGCGGGAAGCACGGCAGATAGCCGCGGTAGTGGCGCCGGGCGAGGGGCGCGCGCTGCAGCCAGGAGGTGTGGATCGGCCGGTCCTCGATCTTCCCGGAGACGGAGCCGGGGACGTGGAGGAGCGTGAAGATCTCGGCGCCGGGGAAGAGGTCCAGCACCGATTCGAGCACGCGCTCGCCGCCGCGCATGCCGGTGAGCCAATCGTGGACGAGTGCGACGCGCATCAGGCGCCTCCGCGCCGGCGCTCGGCCGCCGCGTCCTCGCACGTCGCGGCGACCATCTCCGCCGCGACGTCCCAGCGGTGGCGCGCCGTGAGGCTGCCACGGAGATCGGGACGCCGCCCCTCGCGCAGGATGGAGGAGAGCGCGTCGACCCACGCGTCGGCGTCCAGCCGGACGATCCGGGCGACGTCGCCCATCACCTCCTCCGCCGCCGGATAGTCCGCGACGACGGCCGGGGTGCCACACGCGAGGGCCTCGAGCGGTGGGCGGCCGAAGCCCTCGGCGCGCGAGGGGAAGCAGAGCGCCGAGGCGGCGGTGTAGAGGGCGTGTAGCTCCTCGTCGCCCACGTGGCCGAGGACGCGCACGTCCACGTCCGGCGGCCAGCCCTCGGAGGGCGCGAAGAGGCGGGCGACGGGGTCGCCCGCGACGACGAGCGGCGGCGGCTCGCCGCCCCGCTCGCGCCAGCGCCGCAGCACCCGGCCGAGGAACGGCAGGTTCTTGCGGCGATCGGAGCCGACGGCGAGCAGGAAGACGTCCGGAAGCCCGCGCCGCGCCCGCAGCCGCGCGACGGCCTCCGGCGCGGCGGGGTGGTCGAAGGGCGCGAGGCCCTGTGGCGTGACGACGATGCGGGAGACCGGCACCCGGAGCCGCCGCGAGATCTCGTCCCGCACGCACGCCGACCCCGTGACGACCCGGGCGGCGCGCGGGGCGGCGAGCCGGACGACGGTGTTGCGCCAGAGCCGGAAGCGGCGGCTGAACCACTCCGGGTCGGTGAGCGGGAGCAGGTCGTGGATCACGAAGACGTCGCCGCCGGTGGCGATCGGCGCGGTACCGCCCATGTGGAGCACCGTGTCGCACCCGTCCCGGCGAGCCTGCACGGGCAGCTCCAGCTGCTCCCAGGCGTGACCGGAGAGCCGACCGCTGACGACGCGGGTGCCGGCGGGCAGCTCCGGCGGCACCGGGGCGCCGGCGGGCAGGAAGAGCGTGGCGTCGACGGGCAGGCGGCGCGCCACCTCTCGCGCGTAGCGCTGGACGCCCGTGGCGTGCGCGGCGTAGAACCGGCCGTTGATCCCCAGTCTCATGGCGCGCCTTCCTCCTGGAGAGCGAAGCCCATGGCGGCGATCAGGATGATCAGCTCCCCGACGCCGTGGGCGAAGGGCCATTCGAAGAAGCCGACGAAGCAGGTGGTGGCGAACGACCAGAGCAGGGTCCGGCGCAGGCTCCTCTCCGCGAGTGAGCGCGGTGGCGCGCCGGTGCCCGGTCGCGCGCTCCTCAGGATCGCGAGGAAGCCCGCTCCCATCAGGACCAGGAGGGCGCCCAGGCCGAGGAGCCCGGTCTCGGCGGCCATGTGGACGTAGAGGTTCTGGGCCGAGCCGGTGTAGTTCCAGAGCGCGGGGATCTGCGGACCGAAGTCCTGGAGGTTGGCGCCGAAGCCGCCGGGCCCGACGCCGACCAGGGGATGGGTGCGGAACATCAGCAGCCCCGCGAGCGTCAGCGCCAGTCGCTGGCCGACCTCCCAGTCGCCCCCGGTGCTGGCGATCCGCTGGCCGATCTCGCCGCCCGAGACCACGTCGACGGCGACGAAGACGACGAGCGCCAGGAGCACGCCGCGCAGGACGAAGCGCCTCTCGCGGCAGAGGAGGAGAACCGGGAGCGCCGCGGCGACCGACAGCCAGCTGCCACGCGAGAAGCTGGAGGCGAGCCCCAGGAGGTTCGCGGCCAGGCCGAGCCTCGCGAGCAGCCGTGGCCCGCGCCCCTCGGCCACGACGCAGGCGTGCACCGAGAAGGGAACGCCCAGGGCCATGAACATGCCGAGCTCGTTCGGCCAGCCGAAGCCGAGCGTCGCGCGGTTGACGTAGCCGCGCCAGTGGAACCGGGCGGGCAGGACACCGATGCCCTGGAGCGCGGCGAAGAAGCCGGCGACGCCCATCACTCCCGCGATCAGCAGCGCCGTCGCGCGCAGCCGCCTCGGCTCCACGACGAACTCGTGGACCGCGACGGCCAGCAGGGCGAGGAGGAGGAACCAGTCCAGGATCTCGCGCAGCGCGGGCCCCACCTGCAGGGCAAAGGCCGTCGAGAGCAGGAGGACCGAGAAGAGCGCTGCGATCGCACGCCACGGGATCGCGTCGACCGCGCCCTCGCGGCGATCGAGCGCGCGCTGGACGACCCACGCCACCAGCGCCGCGGCCGTGGCCAGCGCGGCGGGCGCGACGCGCAGGCTCCCGGAGGCGTAAGGCGCGGGGACCGCCAGGCAGAGGACGACCAGCGCGATGCCGTCCACCAGGCCCGCGCAGAGGAGAAGCATGAGGGCGGCGCCGGCCAGGCCGGCGCCGACGATGGCCATCGTGGTGTTCCCGCTGACCGCGCCGTCCGCCGCGAGAACGCTCCCGCAGCCGAGGAGCGCCACGAACGCCGCGGCGAAGTGGGTCTCGCGGGGACGGTACAGCTCCGCGGTGCTCACGAGGCGCTCCCGGCGAGGATCTCGCGGTAGAAGCCGAGCGTCTCGCGCGCGATGCGCTCGTTCGTGAAGCGCTCGACGACCCGCGCGCGGCCCGCGCACGCCAGCCTCCGCCGCGCCCCGAGGTCCGTGGAGAGGTGCGCGAGCGCGCGGCGGAGGGCGGTCTCGTCGCCCTCGGGGACGAGGACGCCCGCGTCTCCGACGACGTGCTCGATCTCGCCGGAGCGCGAGGCGACGACCGGGACGCCGCAGGCCATCGCCTCCACCAGGATCCGCCCGAACTGCTCGGCCCAGCGCGCCGTGGTCCGTGAAGGGAGCGCCAGCACGTCGAGGGCGTTCAGCCATCCCGGCACGGCAGCGGAGTAGAGGTGACCGAGGAAGTGGACGCGGCGGCCGGCCCCGAGCTCCGAGGCGAGCCGGGCGAGCCGGAGCCGCTCCGGCCCCTCGCCCGCGACCGCGAGCCGGGCGCCGGGGATCGCCGTCGCGGCGCGGATCAGCGCGTCCACGCCCTTCTCGGGGACGAGCCGGCCCCCGAAGCCGACGAGGAAGTCGTCCTCGCCCACCCCGAGCGTCTTCCGCATCGCCAGACGCGCCGCGGCGTCGGGCCGGAAGACCCCGGGGTCGACGCCGAACTGGGGGACCACCGCGAGGGGGCCCGCGTAGCCGCCGTCGCGGAGCACCCGGGCCGCCGCAGGCGTGCCGGCGATGCCGCCCGCCACCGCGCCGAAGACGCTCCGGCGGAGCGCACCGAAGGGGACGGGCAGGCGCTTGCGGAGGTTCTGCCAGGCGAAGAAGAGCGAGGGGACGCCACGCGCGCGGCAGAGCCGTACCGCCTGGAGCGTCACCGCGCTGTACGGCTCCTCGTCGACGTGGACGAGGTCGGGCCGGATCCGGTCGAGTACCTCGCCGAGCCCGGGATAGACGTGCAGGTGATTGTGGCCGTGGAGCAGGGCGCGGCGGAGCTCGACGGGCTCGTCGTCTCCGCCCGCCGGCTCGGCGGGGCGCGCCCCCCACCGCCGGGGCACGACGGCCACCACCTCGGCCTCGCGGGCGAGGGCGGCGAGCTTCGCGCGGTAGGCCGCGACGACGAGAGCCTTCGAGAGGTAGAGGACCTTCATCGGGCGCGGCGGAGCCGGAGCGCGCACGCGAAGCCGATCGCGAGAGCGGACTCGGTGATCAGGGCGGCCAGCGCGGCGCCGTGCGCGCCGCGCCCGGGAATCCAGGCGAGGTTCAGGGCGACGTTGAGGGCCGCGGCGCCGACGTAGAGGGCCGCGCCGACCCACATCGCGTTCATCGCGTTCAGGGCGCAGAGCGCGAACATGTTCACGGCGACGGGCACCACGACCGGCGCGAGGATCGCCAGGACCGGGACCGCGGCCGCGTAGCCCGGCCCGTAGAGGACAGAAACGACCGGCTGGCGCAGGGCGAAGAGGAGGCACGCGACGGGCGCCGTGCCCGCGGCGATCCAGGCGATGAGGCGCGGGGCGAGGGTGCCGCAGGCCTGTCCGCGCCTCGACAGCTGCGGGAGGAGCGCGCCGGCCGCGGCGGCCGCGAGAGCCTGCGCGACGTCGAGGAAGCGATACGCCGCCGAGTACGTCCCGACTTCCGCCGACGCGCGCCAGTGCGAGAGGAGGAGGACGTCGGCGCGGTAGAAGAGGGTGGTGGCGATGAAGGCCACGGCGAACGGGGCGAGTCGCCGCAGCAGCGCGACCACGGTGGCGGCGGCCGGGACGGGCGGGCGGCGCACCGCGGCGGGCGCGGACCGGAGGAGCCACGCGAGCGCGGCGCTCTGCCCGAGGAGCGGGGCGGCGCAGAGCCAGAGGAGACTGCGCGTGGCCATCACCAGGGCCACGCCCGCGCCGCCGGAGACGACCCCCAGGATGGCGCTGGCCTGCGTCCAGACGTGCATGCGCTCGATTCCCTGGAAGTAGGCCGCGAGGTTCTCGACGAAGGCACCGACGGCGTAGCCCGCGCCGAGGAGCAGCGCCGCCGCGGCCACGGGAGGTCGGAGGGCGAGCACCGCCACGGCGACGAGGACGGAGCCCATGAGCGCGACGGTTCCGAGCTTCGCCGCGTGGGCGGCGGCGATCAGGCGGGGAGCGCTTCGGGGCGCGCGCGCCACCTCGCGGACGAGGAGCGGCTGCATGCCGAGCGTGGCGACGATGCTCGCCACCACCGCGACCGCCGCCGCGGTGGCGTAGTCGCCGAAGAGCGCGGCGCCGAGGACGCGGGCGGCGACGACCGCCGAGAGGAGCGTGAAGGCGCGCGGAATGGCGTACGCGAAGACGAGCGACGCGGTGTTGGCCGCCACGCGCCTGCGCTGCGGAAGGACCGCGGTCGCCACCGCGGGAGCGCCCGCCACTCAGTCCTCCTCGAGCTGGAGGACGATGGGGACGGAGGCCGCGAGGATCCTCAGGTCCGAGCGCAGCGAGCGGGTGCGCACGTAGGCGAGCTCGAGCCGGGCGCGCTCGGGATAGGGTGGCCGCCGGCGCCCACGGCTCGTCCACGCGCCGACGATACCCGGCCGCGCGCTGAGCAGCTCCTCGGCGGCATCGCCGTAGTGCGCGAGCTCGGGCTCGATCACCGGCCTCGGCCCGACGAGCGACATGGTGCCGGTGAGGACGTTCACGAGCTGCGGGAGCTCGTCGAGGTGGGTGCGGCGCAGCCAGCGGCCGACGCGGGTGATGCGCGGGTCCTCGCAGAGCGGGAGCTTGAAGCCGTTGCGGGCGTGCCGTTCGCGGAGCTCGGGGTCGAGGGCGAGGTAGAGCTCGGCGCCGGGCGTCATCGTACGCAGCTTCCAGCAGCGGAACGGGCGTCCCCCGCGCCCCACCCGGAGGTGGCCGAAGAAGACGGGGCGCCCGGAGCCGGCGAGCACCACGAGGATGCCGACGAGGAGGAGCGGGAGCGTGAGCGCGAGGAGGATCGAGGCTACGCCGACGTCCACGGCGCGGCGCAGCGTGCCCTCGCGGGGGGCGAGGGAGATCGGCCGCTCGGAGGGCCGGGCGAGGTTCACCGCCATACGACCCCCGCGGCGCGCTCGTCGTCGCTGACCATCACCACGCCCGCCGGCGCCACGCCGGCCTCGCCGAGGAGGGCGGCGGCGCGCGCGACGTCCTCGCGGCGCGTGGCCGCGTAGCGCACCACCAGCATCACCTCCGCCCCGCCCTCCGCCACCTCCGCCGCCTCGGCCGCGGCGGCGTAGTGGTCGAGGACGGCGCCGACCGCCACCGCCGGCGCGCCGGGCGCGGGGCGCGAGTCCCACGCCCCCGCGGCGACCCGCACGTCGGCGGGGATCTCGGCCAGCGCGAGCGCGACCGCCTCCGCGGCGGCGGGATCGTCGACGGGAGCCAGGAAGAGGAGCCCGGGGCGCTCCTTCCCCGCCCAGAGCCGGTCGAGCGCGCGGCGCTCGCGCGCCGAGATCCGCAGCCCCGCGCCACTGGCGCCGAGGACCGCCAGCACCGGCGCACCCACCAGCTCGCCCACCTCGCGGCCGCTCCGCAGCGCGTGGTCCGCCCGCTCCGTGAACGCCATCCCCAGCACCCCGAAGGTCATCGCCAGCAGGAGCCCGACGCCGAGGCCGAGCGTCCGGCGCGGCCAGACGGGCTTGAAGAGCACCTCGGGCGGGTCCACCACCTGGACGCTCGCGAAGGAGAGCGCGTCGCGAAGCGACTCCTGACGCAGCCGCTGGTCGGTGAAGAGATAGACCTCCGAGAGCAGCCGCACGTTGCGCTGGCGCCGGGCCAGCTCGACCGCGCTCGACGGGATGCGCGCGAGCGTGCTGTCCATCTCGCTCCGCTGCGCCGCCAGGAGCCGGACCTGGTCCGCCACGCCGTCACGGTACTGGCGGACGAGGGAGCGCAGCGAGCCGTCGAGGTAGTCGATCTGGCGGTCGAGCGCCTGGACCTGCCGGTCCTGGTCGGTGCGCCGGCCGCTGAGCTCGAGGCGCTTCTGCTGGAGCGTCACGAGGTTGCCGAGGAGGTCGCCGAGAGTCCGGTTCTCGAGGAACGTCGGGTGCGCGACGAGCCCGGCCCACGCCCGGGCGGGGTCCCGCACGGTGTCGAGCCGGGCGAGCACGTCGTCGGTGCGCGCGAGCTCGCCGCGCGCCGTCTCCAGCGCCGCCTCGACGTCGGCCTGGCGTTTCACGAAGGCGTCGCTCTGCGCGTCCGGCGCGATGAGCCGCGAGTCGTGCTGGAAGCGGGCGAGGGCGTTCTCCTGCCGCGTGAGCTCCGCGAGCGTCCGGTTCGCGACGGTCCGCAGCGAGTCTGTGGTCTCGCCGCTCTCGCGGCGTTGCAGCGCGGCGCGCAGCGCGGTGTAGCGCTCGGTGGCCGAGCGCACCACCGCCAGCGCGAGGTTCGGGTCGGGGTCGTCGTAGACGATCTTCACGAGGTTCGCCTCGCGCCGCTCCCGGTCCGCCCTCAGCCGGCCCGACGTGGCGCGCACGGCCTCGCCGAAGGGGACGGTGCGGAGCCGGTACGCCACCGAGACGCCCGCGCGGGCGGGGCGGAAGGCAACGGTGATACCGCCGAAGCGCGCCGTGACGCCCGGCGCGAAATCGCCCACGGTCGAGTCGCTGGGCTCCGTCCGGCGGACGTGGAAGCGACCGTCCGGGAGCGCGCTCACCTCGAAGAGCGCCGGACCCGTCTCGCGGCTGGCCGAGAGGCGGGTGAAGAGCGAGTCGCGGTACCAGCCGCGGGGCGCGAGGAGCGTCACGTTCAGCGCGTTGTCCTCGACGACGCCCTCGATCACCGTCCGGCTCGAGAGCAGCTCCAGCTCGTTGGAGAACGGGTCGCCGCTCATCTGCTGGAAGAGGCCGAAGAGGCCCGAGGGCGAGCCGTCGCCGAGCGAGAGACCGCCGATGGGGGCCTGCGCGCCCAGGCGCAGTGCCGTCTCCGCGCGCCAGATGGGGCGGCTGAGGAGCACCAGCCCCGCGGCGAGCCCCGCCACGGCGAGGAAGAGACCCGCGCCGACGGGCCAGCGCCTGCGCAGGACGGCCCACCAGCTCCCCACGTCCATCGTGGGCGCCGGGCGCACGGCGGGCCCGAGCGAGATGCTTCGCCGCTGGATCATCGGACGATGAGGCTGGTCACCGCGGCGGCCAGCACGGAGGCGCTGGCCCCGACGACGATCGCGAGGTTCTCCCGCATCCAGCCGCGCCTGCCGACGACGATCCGATCGCCCGAGACCAGCCCCTGCGAGAGGGCCGGCGTATCGGGCGAGAGGCTCAGGCGCGTCGTCCGGCCCTCGTGGACGAGGAAGATGTGCTTCGGGTCGCCGGTCGGAGCGACGCCGCCCGCGGACGCGAGCACGTCGGCCACCGACCGGGTCGGGTCGACGTCGAGCAGACCCGGCTGGCGTACCTCGCCGAGGACGGCGATCCGCAGCACCGGCACCAGCTCGACGTCCTCATCGACGACGATGCGGCCGTACGCCGCGCGGACCTGCCTCGTGACCTCTGCGAAGGGTCGGCCGGCCACCGCGACCATGCCGATCTCGGGAAGCATGACCTGGCCCGACGCGACGACCGGGAACTGGCCGGTGAGGCCGGGCTCGTCGCGCACGGCGAGGCGCACGGCGTCGCCGGGGCGCAGCCGCAGCTCGGCGCGGGGCGCCTGGGCGGCGGCCACGGCGGGGAGACAGAGGGTGAAGAGCAGGGTGGTACCGGAGAGGAGTCGGGGTCGTCGCATCTTCGCCTCGTTCGCATCGGAGGGTTGGCTGACCTGGGAAGCCGGGCGAGACGGGAATTCGTTCCCGGGAACGGGAAGCGGTGACGGCGGCTTGGTGGGGGGTGATCCGTCCACGACTCCCGCGCCGCCGCGCCCCGTGACTCCGACGGGCGATCTCTCACTCCGGTGGATCCTTCGCTCGGGCTCTCGTCGGTCAGCCGCTATCGGTGGACCGATAACGGACGACCGATAACCTCTCGAAGCGCAGCGAGCCCCTCCCCCGGGTCCGGCGACAGCCGCAGCCGCCACGCTCCACCCGCGGCGAGCGCCCGGACCACCACAGGGATCTCTTCTCGGAAGTGATCGAAGCCGGGCTCCAGAGCCCCGAGGATCCGGGCGAGGGCCTCGTCCGGACCGATCTGGCTTGCATGGGCGATCGGACCGCGCTCCAGGAGAAAGAGCACCGCGCGCTCGGCCACCGGCTCGCATGGTGGATCCTCTTCGAGCGGCACTGCGAGCTTCCAGCGCCCGGCGCGCAGCCTCGGCACCGCTCCTCCCTCGTGGGGCTCGAGCGGCGTGTGGGGGAGGAGGTGGATCGGGCGGGGTAGGCCCCAGACGCGCATGCGCGGATCGAGCTGGACGTGGACGGCGTCGTCCGACAGCACCCGCAGCCCCGCGCGGCGGGCGGCGAGCGCGAGCGTGCTCTTGCCGACGCCGCTCGGGCCCGCGAGGACCACCGCCGTATCGCCCATCACCACGCCGGCCGCGTGGAGGGGTACGCGGCCGGCGCGGGTGAGCAGGAAGAGCACGAGGGGGTCGACGACCTCCGCGGCCAGGCGGTCGGGGTCCGCCAGGAGGTCCCGCGTCACGACGCACCAGGCGGTGCGCGCGTGAGCGTCGGCAGCGCCCCGCACCCCGGGCGCGCGCAGCGACAACCCCGCCCCGGAGACGCGAAGCTCGGGCGCGCCGGCGGCGGCATCCCCGCGGCCGAGCAGGAGTCGGAGCCGCAGCGGCGAGGCCGGCTCCCGCGGCCGCGCGTGGCGCCAGGCCCGGTACGGGGCGAGCGCGGCGGCGAGCAGCGCGGGGTCGTCCGCCTCGAAGCGGGTGCGGATTCCCTGCAGCGCGAGCTCGGCGCTCCATCGTCCAGTCGAGTTCCTCACGCGGCCTCCGCGGCTGGGAAAGAGGATCTTCTCCTTCAGGGAACCGCCCGGAGGGGTCTCCGGGTTTCCGGAGTGCCCGGCCGCGAGCCGGGCGAGCCGGCTCCCCCGCTGCTCACGAGCCCCCATGATCCTGCTCTCGCACTCGTACTACCTTCGCAACGATCCCAAGCAGCTGGCGCGGATGAAGCCGTATCCGCCGCTCGCCACGCTGCTCGCCGCGGGGCTGCTGCGCGAGCGGGGTCACCCGGTGGCGCTCTTCGACGCCATGCTCGCGCGGGGCGTCGAGGCCTTCGAGGCCGCGCTCGACGAGCACCGGCCCGCCATCGTCGGTATCCTGGAGGACAACTTCAACTTCCTCACGAAGATGTGCACCCTCCGCAGCCGGGAGGCGACGGTCGCGATGGTGCAGGCCGCGCGCGAGCGGGGCTGCCGCATCGCCGTCAACGGCTCGGACGCGACCGACCGGCCGGCGCTCTACCTCGCCGCCGGCGCGGACGCCGTGGTGCTCGGCGACGGCGAGCGGGGCTTTCTCGACCTCGTGGAGACCTGGAGCGCGGACCCGGACGCGCCGCTGGACGCCGTCCCCGGTCTGGTGCTGCCGGGCGTGGCGGGCGCGGTGCGATACACCCGCGCCCGGCCGCCCCTCCACGACCTCGACGCGCTCCCCCTGCCCGCGTGGGACCTCGTGGACGCCGACGCCTACCGGCGCGCCTGGCGCCGCCACCACGGGCGCTTCTCCTGGAACATGGTCACCTCGCGCGGCTGCCCCTACGGCTGCAACTGGTGCGCGAAGCCGATCTTCGGCCGTCGCTACTCGCAGCGCTCGGCGGCCTGCGTCGCGGAGGAGATGCGCCGCCTGAAGGACGAGATCGCGCCGGACCACATCTGGTTCGCCGACGACATCTTCGGGCTGACGCCCGAGTGGATCCGCGACTTCGCCGCGGAGGTCACGCGCCGCGGGGCGCGCACGCCGTTCATGATCCAGTCGCGCGCCAACCTGATGCGCCCGGAGACGGTGCGGGCGCTGGCGGAAGCGGGGGCGGAGGAGGTGTGGCTCGGGGTGGAGTCGGGGTCGCAGAAGATCCTCGACGCGATGGAGAAGGGCACCCGCGTGGAGGCGGCCCGCACGGCGACGCGCGCGCTCAAGGCGTGCGGCATTCGCGCGTGCTGGTTCCTCCAGCTCGGCTACCCGTCGGAGACGTGGGAGGACCTGCTCCTCACCCGCGACCTGGTGCGCGACGAGCGGCCGGACGACATCGGCGTCTCGGTCGCCTACCCGCTGCCGGGCACGAAATTCCACGAGATGGTGCGCGCCCAGCTCGGCGCGAAGCGCAACTGGGAGGACACGGACGACCTGGCGATGCTCTTCCGCGGCACGTACAGCACCGCCTTCTACCGCCGCGTCCGCGACGCACTGCACTTCGAGGTCGGCACCGGCGCGAGCGACGACGAGCTCTGGAGCGAGCTGGAGCGCGACGAGGAGGCGCACCGCTCGGAGGATCCTCTGGTCGCGGCGGGCGCGTGAGGATGACCACCGCGCCCCTCTCCCCCGCCGCGCAGGCGTTCGACGCCGTCGCCGGGTCGTTCGAGCGGCGCTACGGCGGCTGGCTGAGCGTCGCGGCACAGCGGCGCGCGGTGCGCTCGGCGCTGCGCTCGGCCTTCCCGCCCGGCGCGCGGGTGCTGGAGCTGGGCGGCGGCACGGGCGAGGACGCGCTCTGGCTGGCGCGGCACGGCCGCTCGGTGCTGACGACGGACGCCTCGCCCGCGATGGTCCGCCTGGCGCGGGAGAGGCTCCGCTCCGCCCCCAACGCGCGCGCCGAGGTCGCGGCCGCGGAGGAGATCGGCGGCGTCGCGCCCGCGTGGGCGGACGCGGAGGAGCCCTTCGACGGCGCCTTCTCCAACTTCGCCGCGCTCAACTGCGTGCCGGAGCTGGAGCCGGTCGCCCGCGGTCTCGCGGGGCTCCTGCGGCCCGGCGCACGGGCGCTCCTGGTGCTCTTCGGCCCCCTCCCCCCCGGCGAGGTCGTCGTGCAGATCGCCCGCGGCACTCCGCGCGAGGGCCTCAGGCGCCTGGCGCGCGGCGAGGCTCCGGCGCGCCTCGGCGGCCGCGAGTTCCGGATCCGCTACCACCGTCCGGGCGAGGTCGAGCGAGCCATGGTGCCATGGTTCCGGCCGGTGCGGCGGCTGGGGATCGGCGTCTTCGTCCCGCCGAGCGCGGCGGAGCCGTGGATCTCCCGGCACCCCGCCCTGCTGCGGGCGCTGGAGGCGCTCGACCGCGTGGCGAGCCGGCCCCTCGCGCTGCTGGGCGACCACGTGCTCTACGACTTCCGGCGCACCGCCGACCCCGCGCCGCGCGAGGCCCGATGACGCCCGCGCCGCCACCCGCCGCGCGCACCGCGCGCTTCCGCGCCGAGTACGGCGCGCACCGCGCCTCCGAGGGGCGGGACTACTCCCGCGCGGACCTCATGGCCCTGCCCTACCTCGCCACCGGCCCGCTCGCGCGTCAGTGGTCGGTCCGCGCGCGGAGCTACGACGCGCTCGTCCGCGAGGTCCTGGCGCCGATGGCCGCCGGGTGCGGTGCCCCGCTCCGCATCCTCGACCTGGGGGCGGGCAACGGCTGGCTCTGCCGCCGCGCCGCGCTCGCGGGCCACCGCGCGGTCGCGCTCGACCTCCGCGACGACCACGTCGACGGGCTGGGTGCCGCGGCGGCGTACCTGGAGAGCGGGCCGTCGCTCTTCCACCGCGTCGCCGCGTCCTTCGACGCCATCCCGCTGCGGGCGAGGAGCTTCGACGTGGCGATCTTCAACGCTTCCCTGCACTACGCGCTCGATCTCGCCGGCGTGCTGCGGGAGGCGGCGCGCGCCACGCGCTCGGGCGGGCGACTCGTCGTCCTCGACTCGCCCTTCTACGACGCCGAGGCGGACGGGACGGCGATGGTGGCGGAGAAGCGGGCAACGGCCACGGAGCGCTTCGGCGACCGGGCGGAGGCTCTCCTCGCCCTCCCCTTCGTCGAGTTCCTCACCCGCGAGCGGCTGGAGGCGGCGAGTGACGGGCTCGGGCTGCGCTGGCGCCGGCACCGCGTGCGCTACCCGCTCTGGTACGAGCTCCGCCCCCTCGCGGCGCGGCTGCGCCGCCGCCGCGTACCCTCACGCTTCGACCTCTGGGAGAGCAGCGTCCCATGATCCTCTTCGTGAACCCACGGGCCACGCGGCCGAAGAACCGCCGCTTCCCGCTCTCGCTCATGGCCGTCGGCGCCGCGCTGCCCGAGGGCGTCGACTGGGAGATCGTGGACGGCAACCGGCCCGGCGTGGACGTCTACGGCGAGCTGGTGCGGCAGGTCGAGGAGAGGCGGCGCGGGCCCGATCCCGTCCAGGCGATCGCCTTCACGGTGATGCCGGGGCCGCAGCTCGTGAGCGCACTTCCCCTCGCGCGGCGCCTGAAGGAGAGCCACCCGGAGGTCCCGATCGTCTGGGGCGGCAACTTCCCCAGCCTCTACCCGGCCCCGGTGCTCGACTCGCCGTACGTGGACTGGGCGGTGCGCGGCCAGGGCGAGCAGACCTTCCGCGAGCTGCTCGAGGTCCTCGACGGCCGGCGCGACCCGAAGAGCGTCGCCGGGCTCGCCTTCCGCGAGGCGGACGGCTCGCACTTCATCGGCCCCGAGCGCCACTGGGCGGGCCCCGACGAGCTACCGGCGCCCGCCTACCACAAGATCCCCGTCGAGGACTATCTCCACCCCACCTTCCTCGGCCGGCGCTCGGGCGTCTACCAGGCGTCGATCGGCTGCCCGTACGGCTGCAAGTTCTGCGGCGTCATCTCCGTCTTCGGGAGCCGCGAGAAGCAGGAGTCCCCGGCGCGCACCGCCTCGCACCTCGCCTACCTGGCGCACCGCTACGGGATGGACTCCGTACACTTCTACGACAACAACTTCCTCGTGGGCGAGGACCACGCGCGCGAGCTCGCCGAGCGCATCGAGCCGCTCGGGCTGCGCTGGTGGTGCGAGGCGCGGGTGGACGCGCTGCTTCGCTACTCCGACGACACCTGGCGCCTCCTGCGCCGGGCCGGGCTCACGATGGTCTTCTGCGGCGCCGAGTCCGGGTCGGACGAGGTGCTGCGGAAGATGAACAAGAAGATCACGACCGCGCAGATCCTCGAGGTCGCGAAGCGGACGCGCGAGCACGGAATCATCCCCGAGTTCTCGTTCGTCTTCGGAGATCCGGACGAGCCGGAGCGCGAGATCGAGAACACCCTCGCGTTCATCCGCAGGCTGAAGGCCGTGAACCCGGCGATGGAGCTGATCCGCTACTTCTACACCCCCACCCCGCAGCGCCGCGGCACCTACGGCGACGTCGACGCGCTCGCCGGCACGCCCGCGACGCTGGAGGAGTGGACGGAGCCCGAGTGGGTGGCGTGGATGACGCACGAGGACCCGCGGGTGCCGTGGCTCGACCGCAGGCTGAAGGCGCGCGTCGACGACTTCGAGCTGGTGCTCCGCAGCCGCTTCCCCTCGCTGCACGACCGGCGCACCCGGCCGTGGGGGAAGGCGCTCGGCCGGGTGCTCGCGCGGCGGCGCTGGGAGCGGGGCGACTTCTCCGACCCGAGGCTCCTGCGCGCGGTCCAGCGCCTGGCGCAGGTCTCGCCGGCGGACCGGCAGGCGTACGGCCATCTCCGGCCCGCCACGGCCGCCACGCCATGAGCGTCCTGCCGGCACGCGAGGCCTACCGCCTCTGGGCGCCGACCTACGAGGCCGAGACGGCCATCAGCTTCCTGGAAGACCGGCTGGTGGCACAGTGGGGGATGCGGCTCACGGGGCTCCGGCTCCTCGACGCGGGCTGCGGCACCGGCCGCCGGCTTCGCCGCTCCAGGGCCGCCCTGGCCGTCGGCGTGGACCTCACGCCGGAGATGCTCCTCGCCGGCGACGGCGGAGGCGCCCTCGTGGCCGCCGACGTCCGGGCGCTCCCGCTCGCGGCGGCGGCCTTCGACGTCGTCTGGTGCCGCCTCGTCGTGGGTCACCTGCCCGAGCTCACGACGGCCTACGCGGAGCTGGCGCGCGCCTGCCGGCCGGGCGGCCTGGTCCTCGTCACCGACTTTCACCCGGACGCCGCCGCCGCGGGCCACCGCCGCACCTTCCGGGGCGCGGACGGCGAGGTGCACGAGGTCGAGCACTACGTCCACGCGCTGGGCGACCACCTGGCCGCTGCGCGCACCGCCGGTCTGGAGCTCTGGTCGCGCCGCGACGGTCGCGTCGGCCCCATCCTGCGGCCCTTCTACGCCCGCGCGCAGCGGCTCGACGCCTACCGCGCGCACCGCGGGCTGCCGGTGGTGCTCGCGCTGGCGTACCACCGGGTGGGATAGCCGTGCACCTGCTCGTCGAAGCCGACAACGCCGCCGTTGCGATCGAGGACGGCCGCATCGCGCCCGTGCGCGGGCGCTTCGACGCGGTGCTGCGCGTGCGGGGGGGAGAGCTGCGGCCGGGGCTCATCAACGCGCACGAGCACCTGCACCGCAACCATTACGGCCGGCTCGGCGTTCCGCCGTACCGGAACGCCTACGCCTGGGGCGGCGACATCCACGCGCGGTGCGCGGGGGAGATCGCGCGGGGGCGGGCGATGCCCCGCCGCGAGGCGCTGCTGCGCGGTGCGTGGAAGAACCTCCTCGCCGGCGTCACCACCGTGGCGCACCACGATCCGTGGGAGTCGGACTTCGAGGAGGACTTCCCGATCCGCGTGGTCCGGATGCGCTGCGCGCACTCGCTCGGCTTCGAGCCGGGGCTCAGTGCCTCGCGCGGCAGCGGCCCCTTCGCCATCCACCTCGCCGAGGGGACGGACGCGGGGGCCGCGGAGGAGGTCCGCACGCTCGACCGCCGTGGGCTGCTGAACCCCGACCTGCTCGCCGTCCACGTCGTCGGCCCCGACGCCGACGGCATCCGCCGCCTGCGCCGCGCCGGCGCGGCGATCGTCTGGTGCCCCACCTCGAACCTCTTCCTCTTCGGCCGCACCGCCCCGCCCGACCTCCTGGCGCCCGGCGTGGACGTCCTCCTGGGGAGCGACTCGCTCCTCACCGGGGCCGGGACGCTGCTCGACGAGATCCGCGCGGCGCGGCGGCTGGAGCTCGTCTCGGACGAGCGGTTGCTCGACGCGGTCGGCGCCACGGCGGCGCGGCGGCTGGGCCTGGAGGAGCCGTCGCTGGAGATCGGTGCGCGCGCGGACCTCGTGGTGCTGCGCGGCCCGCTCCTGGAGGCACGGGCGGAGGACGTCGCGCTGGTGGTGGCGGAGGGAGTGGTGCGCGTGGCCGAGCCGGCGCTCGCCGCGGCGCTGGGCCGGGCGGCGGGGCGGGGGGAGGTGGTGGGGAGCGGCGACGCGGCGCGCTGGATCGATCAGCGCTCGACGCCGCCGCGCAGCAGCCTCCAGGCCCTCTCGCCGTAGAGCGCGCCGAGGCGCGTGATCGACCGGCCGGCGGGTGCGGGCCAGAGCGCGTGGGCCGCGCGGCGGAGGCGCTCCCCCGGCGTCGCCGCCCAGACGAAGCGCTCGCGTATCGAGAGCGTGTCCAGGCGCTGCGAGGCGGCGGGCTCGCGCGCCTCGACCAGGCGCCGCAGCCCCTCGGGTGCCGCGGCGGCGAGGCGCTCGCGCACGGGCGCGGGTACGGACCCGGGCGCGAGCTTCTCGCAGAGCGCCAGCGCCGGGTAGGCGAAGCGGAGCACGCCGGCCCCCTCCGCCGCGTCCACCCACTCCCCCCACCGCAGCGCGCCCGCCTCCGTGTCGCGCCGGGTCACCCGGACGAGCTCCACCAGCCGCACCAGCATCAGGTCGTGCAGGCCCTCGGAGGCGTGCACGGCGAGGAGGAGCAGGAGGAGCGGCGGGGGCAGGACGCGCCACGATGCCCCCTCCACCGCCCGCGCCGGCCACTGCGACCGGAGCCGGTCGAGGTGCGCCGTAGCCGCGCCGTAGAAGTCACGATCCAGCGAGACGTGCACGTCGAGCGTCCACGGGTCGTCGGCGTGCACCAGCGAGAGCGAGCGCGGGCCCGCGGCCTCGCGCCCCGCGGGCGACCAGTCGCGCCGGTACGGCCGGCGGATCGCGCGCCCCGGCCGGTAGCCGGCGCCGCGGAGCGCGTCCTCGGCCGCCGCCAGCGCCCGCGGCTCGACGAGCAGGTCGACGTCGGAGACGGGACGGGTGGCGGGCTCGGGGAAGTACTCGCGCGAGGTGTGCATGCCCTTGAGCACCACCGCCCGCGCGCCGGCGCTCGCGAGCGCGTCGCAGACCCGCCCGAGCTCGGCGGCGAGGCGCTCCATCCGCAGGCGGCCGTGGCGCAGGTGCAGTCGCAGGAGCCGCTCCGCCGCGGGATCGGCCGCGAGCGCGCCGGTCTCCACCCAGTGACCGAGGAGCGCGCCCATCCCCGAGGTGTAGGCCGCCACCCCGAGCGCCCGCGCGGCACGCGCGTCCGGCGCGGCGATGCGGGCGGGCCCCGGGGCGTCGGCGAGCAGGTGCCGCGCGGCACCCTCGATCTGTCGGAGCGCCGCCCGCCAATCACCGACCTCGACCTCCGGCCAGGGCCAGGCCGGCCTTCCCTCGCGCCGGGCGCGCTGGAAGCGCGCCCTCACCTCGTCCGCGGAGAGATCACAGGCGTCCAGCGGGAGATCGTCGAGCGAGGTGGTCGGCATCGGCTCCGGTACGGAGGGAGAGAAAGGTGGCCGGCCGCGCGGCCGGCCACCGGGAAAGCCGCGGAGCCGCACCACCGGTTCCAGCCCCCGCCTGGAACCGGCGAGAGCCCTCCGGTATTCCCTTCGGGAGACTGCATGGAGCCTTTTCCTTCTCCCGGAGCTTTCGCCATGAAGCCGGTCGCACCTCATCGCCGCATCTCGCCCGCTCGCCGGCGCCGCGCCGTCGCGGTCGCGCTGACCCTCGCGCTGGGCGCGGCGACCCCGCTCGCCGCCCAGTCCGTGCTCACGCGCCCGCCGGACCTGGGCGGCACCTGGACCGGCGTTCCCGGCACCATCTACTTCAACTTCCTGCACCGCTTCGAGGCCTCGCCCGCCCCGGCGAGGAAGGTGGTCAACTATCCCACCTTCCTGCTGGCCGCCGGCCTCCCGGACCACGTGCTCGTCGGGGCGCACTACGCCACCAACTCGGTGCTCGTGCCCAACTATCCCAACGAGTGGGAGTACTTCGCCAGGTTCAGCCCGCTGGAGCAGTCGCGGAAGGCGCCGCTCGACCTGGCGGTGACCGCCGCGTACAACCAGCCCGCCCGCAGCTGGGACGGCGAGCTCGCCCTCGCGCGAGACGTCGGGCCCCTGCGCGTCCTGGCTTCCGGCCGCGGCTTCTCCTCCTTCCGGGGCACCGGCGACACCCGCTGGGCGCTGGCCGGCGGGGCGACGCTCAGGCTCAACCGCTTCGTCGCCCTCGCCGGCGACGTCTCCACGCTGCTCGACCGCGCGGACGGCGAGGACGTGGGCTGGGGCGCGGGCCTGCAGATCGCCATCCCGTACACGCCGCACACCCTCTCGCTCCAGGTCTCGAACACCAACACCACGACGCTCCAAGGGGCGTCCATCGGCGCGGCGGGCCGGCACCACTGGGGCTTCGAGTTCACGATCCCCCTCACCCTCTCGCGCTGGTTCGGCTCCGGCGCCGCACCGCAGGGAGCCGCGACCGCCAGCGCCGCCGAGGATGCCGCCGTCGAGGTCACGATGAGCAACCAGCTCCGCTTCTCGCCGGCCGTCGTCCACGTCAAGGTCGGCCAGACCGTGCGCTGGAGGAACGCGTCCGACCTGATCCACACCGTCACGCTGGACCCGTCGCTCGCCACCAACAAGGACTGGGTGAAGATGCCCGCAGGCGCGAAGACCTTCAACTCGGGCGACATCAAGCCCGGTGCGACCTTCGCCCACACCTTCACGGTGCCGGGCGAGTACCAGTACTTCTGCATCCCGCACGCGCCGGCCGGTATGGTGGGGCGCGTGATCGTCGACCAGTGAGCCGGCGCGAGACCGCGAACCCACGACACCCGATGACCATGCCGATCCGCTCACTCCCGTCCGGGCCGCGCGCGCGCCGACCCCGCCGCGCGCGTCTGGTCGCGGCGCTCGCGCTCGCCGCCGCGTTCGGCGCGTGCTTCTCCGAGGCACCCTCCACCACCGGCCCCGGCGGCGAGGTGGCCGCCACCGTCGAGATGACCCCCCAGCTCCGCTTCGACCCCGCCACCGTCACCATCAAGGCCGGGCAGGCGGTGCGCTGGAAGAACACGGCCTCCTTCGTCCACACCGCCACGGCGGACCCGAACCTGGCCCAGAGCGCGGCCGACGTCGCGCTCCCCGCGGGGGCCCAGCCGTTCAACTCCGGCGACCTGACCGCGGGCGGCGAGTACGTGCACACCTTCACCGTGCCCGGCGAGTACAAGTACTTCTGCCTCCCGCACGAGAGCTTCGGGATGGTGGGCACCGTGATCGTCGAAGCGGACTGAGCGGGGTATGCACCCGGGGGCTGATCTTCCGTATCCGGCCTCCGAGCGGCTGGGCGCGCGCCTCCGGGACGGGGCGACGGGGGGGCGCGCGGGGGGTCCCGGGATCGGCGACCGGGTCGACGGGAAGAGACTTGAGTTCCCCTCACCTCTGAGGTATGGTTCGGGGACCCTCTCTCCGAACCCCGCACTCTCCGGATCCGCCTTGTCGACCCTCAGGATCCTCTCCGAAGGCGATTCCTTCTCCGCCCTCTGGCCCGAGATGGCGCGCGAGCTGGAAATGGAGCTGCAGATGCAGCACTCCGTGGCCGAGGTGAGCGGCTCCGGCACCGCACTGGTCCTGGTCGTTGCGGGGCGGGAGGACACCGCCGAGGCGCTGCTGCGCGCGCTCACGGCGCGCGGGATCACGGGCGCGCTGGTGGTGGGGACGGAGGCGGACCACCGGCTGGCGCTCTCGCTCGCGCACGCCGGCGCCGCGGACTACTTCGCGCTGCCCGGCGACATCGAGGTGCTCCGCGCCACCCTGGCCGAGATGAGACAGCGCGAGCAGGCGCAGAGCGCGCGCGAGGCGCTCGCCCGGGCGGAGCGCTCGGCTTTCGACTTCAGCCGGATGGTGGGGCGGAGCCCGGCGCTGCGCGCGGCGCTCGACCGGGCCGCGCGCATCATCCCGCGCGAGGCGGCGACGGTGCTCATCACGGGAGAGACGGGCACGGGGAAGGAGCTGCTGGCGCAGGCGATCCACTACAACGGCCCGCGCGCGTCGGCGCCGTTCGTCGAGGTGAACTGCGCCGCGATCCCGGGGCACCTCCTGGAGGCGGAGCTCTTCGGCTACGAGAAGGGGGCCTTCACCGACGCGCGCACCGCCAAGCCCGGCCTCTTCGAGGCGGCGCACGGCGGCACGCTCTTCCTCGACGAGATCGGCCACCTGCCGCTGGAGCTGCAGGGCAAGATCCTCAAGGCGATCGAGGAGAAGCAGGTGCGCCGCCTCGGCGCGCTGGGGATGCGGCGGATGGACGCTCGGATCATCGCCGCGACGCACGTGGAGCTGGCGGACGCGGTGCGGCGCGGAGAGTTCCGCGAGGACCTCTTCTATCGCCTCAGCGTCATCCCCATCCACCTGCCGCCGCTGCGCGAGCGCGGGGAAGACGTCCTGCTCCTCGCCGAGCACTTCCTCACGACGCTCGCGGCGCAGTACCGCATCCCCGCCCCCCCGCTGCCGCCCGAGCTGCGCTCCACTCTCCTCGCCTACGGCTGGCCCGGGAACGTGCGGGAGCTGCGCAACGCCCTGGAGCGCGCGCTCCTCCTCGGTGACGGCGCGCTCAGCGTGGAGGACCTCTTCCTCGCGCGACCCTCCGACGACACCGCCCCCCCCGCCCTCCCCTTCCCCGCCCCGCTCGACGAGATCGAGCGCGCCGCCGCGCGGGTGATGCTGGAGCGGCTCGGGGGCAACAAGAAGGCCGCCGCCGACGCGCTGGCCATCTCGCGCTCGCGGCTCTACCGGCTCCTCGACCCCTCGGCGGCGGTCGCGGAGGACGTACCCGGCGCGTAGCCGCCCCGGTATCCTGAACCCGATGCACCCATGATGCCTCCTCTCGTTCGACTCCTCGTCCTGGCGACGCTCGTGGCGGCACCCGCTGCCTGCTCGTCGCCGGACGGCCCTTCGACGGACCCGTCCTTCACCATCCTCCGGATGGGGCCGGACGCGCCGCCGCTCGAGACGCTCGACACCGCCTTCTGGGCCGTGCGCGGGCAGGACCGGGAAGTGCAGGTCCGTTACGAGAGCCCGACGTACGGTTACGGGAAGTGCCTGCGCCTCGTCGTCCCCGCGCAGGCGCTGCCGGCCGGCGTGGCGCCCGGGGACTCGGTGCGGATCACCGTCCATGTCGTGAGCCCCGAGCTCTTCCAGTTCGACTTCGGGCCCGCCGGGCTGAAGTTCGATCCCTCGCACCCGGCGCAGCTGCAGATCCGCTATACCTTCGCGGACCCGGATCTGAACGGAGACGGCCAGGTCGACGCACGGGACCAGAACCTCGCGAAGCGCCTGGCCATCTACCGCCGCGAGACCTCGCACGATCCGTGGGAGCGGTTGCCGACGACGCTCGACGCGAACGCCATCGAGGCGGACGCCGAGGTCACCGGGTTCACGCAGTACGCGCTGGCGAGCGAGTGAGAATGCGCACCCAGAAACCGGGTAATCCGTCGCCGTGACTCTCCAGGCGATCCGGGAGTTCGCCGCTCGGCGGGACTGGAGCGGCCTCGTGGCGGCCACGCGCGCCGTGCCGGCCGAGGCGCTGCTCCAGGAGCCCGAGGCCGCCCTCTACTGCGCCGACGCGCTGCGGCGGGTGGGCGAGACGGCGGCCGCGCTCGAGCTGGCCCGCCGCGCCGACGTGCGCGTGCGGCAGTGCGGCGACGGGCGTCTGCGGCGGCGCATCCTGAACGTGCTGGGGATGACGCTCTTCGAGAGCGGGCAGATCGACGAGGCGGAGAATTCCTTCGGCGAGCTGTTGAGCGCGGCCGCCGAAGCGGAGGACGCGGAGTTCGCGGCGCGAGCCTCGAACAACCTGGGAGTGCTGGCGAACATCCGCGGCGACGGAGCGCTCGCCCTCACCTGCTACGAGCGGGCGCTGGCGGCCTACCAGCGACTCGGCCAGCTGCGCGGCCTCGCGCAGACGCACCACAACCTGGGCATCAGCTACCGGGATCTCGGGCGGATCGAGGAGGCGGACGCGCATTATCTGCGGGCGATCGACTACGCGGGTCGCGCGGAGAGCGAGGACGTGATCGCGCTCGCGGAGACCGAGCGCGCGGTCGTGCGCATCCGCTCGGGTGACGCGCCGATGGCCGAGCAGTTCGCGCTGCGTGCGCTCGCTCGCTTCGAGCGGCTCGGGGACCCGGTGCGCAGCGCCGAAGCGGAGCGGGTACTCGCCGGGGCCGCGCGCGCCTCCGGGCGCCTGGAAATCGCCCGGGACCGCCTCGCGCGGGCCTTCACCGTCGCGCAGCTCCACGCCAACCTCCTGCTGCGGGCGGAGGTCCAGCGCGACCGCGGCGAGCTGTTGCACCAGCTCGGGCAGCCCGACGCCGCCCGCGCGGCATTCACCGACGCCGCGGAGCACTTCCGGCGGCTCGGTAACACGGTCGAGGCGGAACGGGTGCTCGCCCGGGCCACGTCGATCCCGGAAGGTGAGAGCGGTTCCGAACCCACGCTCAACGGAGAAGCGAAATGAAAGCGCTGCGCATCATCGCCATCGTCGTCGCCGTCCTCAGCATCCTCGTCCTCGCCTTCGCCGGCCCGGGCACGCGGCTCGGCCTCTGGACCTTCGGAACGGGCCTCGGGCTGCTGCGCTGGGCGGCCCTCATCGGGATCGCCGGCATCGTCCTGACGCTCCTCGCCCTGATCGTCACGCGACCCCGCGGCGCAGGCCTCGGCGCGCTCGTCGTCGCGCTCCTGCTCGCCGGAGTCGCTTTCTTCGTCCCCTGGCGTTCGCTCCAGCGCGCGAAGTCCGTCCCACCGATCCACGACATCACGACGGACACGCAGGACCCGCCCGAGTTCTCCGCCGTCCTCGCCCTGCGCGCCGACGCCCCCAACTCGCCCGTCTACGGAGGAGAGTCCATCGCGGCGATGCAGCGCAGGGCCTATCCGGAGATCCAGCCGCTCCACCTCGACGTCGCCACGGACACGGCGTTCGAGCGCGCCCTCGCCACGGCGCGCGAGATGGGCTGGAAGATCGTCTCGGTCGATCACACCCACGGCCGCATCGAGGCGACCGCCACCACTCCATGGTTCGGCTTCAAGGACGACGTCGTCGTTCGCATCCGGCCCGACAACGGCGGCAGCCGCGTGGACGTGCGCTCCGAGTCGCGCGTCGGCGGGAGCGACGTCGGGACGAACGCGGCCCGCATCCGCGCGTACCTGAAACGGCTGAAGGAGTCGTAGCCGGCAGCGCACACCCGCCCCTGGCAAGGGACGTGCATCCACGTCGCTCCCGACTCACCGGCCCGACGCCGAACGCGAGGGAGCGAGATGCACCACCGCAACGACCATCTGCTGGCGGACCTGTTGAAGGGCGCGATCGCGGGAGCGGCCGCTACCTGGGCGATGGGCCCGGTGACCAGCTACCTCTACCAGCACGAGTCGAAGGAGGTGCGCCGGCAGGAGGACGAGGCGCGCGGCGGTGAGACCGCCTATGGCGCGGCGGCCGAGAAGACGGCGGCTCTGATGGGGAAGGAGCTGACCGACGAACAGCGCGGGACGGCGGGCAGGGCGATCCACTGGGCGCTCGGCACGGGAGCGGGCGCGCTCTACGGCGTCCTCCGCGACCGGGTGCCCGGCGCGGGCGCCGGGGCGGGTCTCCTCTTCGGCACCGCCTTCTGGGCGCTGATGGACGAGGGCGCGAACACGGCGCTGGGGCTGACGCCGGGACCGATGGCCTTCCCCTGGCAGACCCACGCGCGCGGGCTCGCCGGGCACCTCGTCTTCGGCCTCACGGCCGACGCCACGCTGCGCGCGCTGGACGCCGTGGCGTGAGCGCCGCCGTCAGCGCACCCGGAGCTTCAGCGGGACGACGGTCGTCCCCCAGTGGAGGTCGAGCTCGGCGGAGTCGGCGGTCGCCATGGGGAAGGAGAACCCCAGCGTCTCCGCGTACGGCCCGGATCGCGGCCGCACCCGGAGGCGGAGCGCATCCTTCCCCTCGGGGTACGGCGTGTGGTAGACGTCGTAGGCGCGGCTGAAGACGATCGTCCAGTCGCCGGGCGTGGGAACGGCCCAGAGGCTGTACTTGCCGGCGTGGAGCGGCTGCCCGTTCACCAGCATGTCCCGGGTCAGCTCGACGCGCGTCGCCTCGTCCGCCCCGGGATCCCACTCCTTCCCGTAGGGCACGATCCCGCCGAAGAGCTTGCGGCCGCGGGCCGAGGGGCGATTGTAGACGACGGAGACGCGCGCCGCGCCCATCTGCTGCTTCACCAGCGCCGGCTGGCTCTTGCGCCCGTTCCCGCTCGGGAGCCCGCCGCACGCGGCCACGCCGAGGAGCAGGACCGCGAGGGAGACGCGCCGGATCCCGCCGTTGCCGCCCGGCCTGCGGTGTGCTGGCTCTCGCATGGGACGTGCTCCGGAGAGGGGAAGGACGAGTTCGGACCGTCCATCTCTAACCCGCGCACCCTCGCGCCGGTTCCGGCCTCTGGCCCGGGGCGCTCCACCTCCAACCATCGAACGGAATGGCTACCCTGTCGACCGAGATCCCGTCCGCGAGCCAGTCGCTCGCAGATTCCTACTCCGCCGTGCGCTCGTTCACCGAGCGGCTCTGCGAGGGGCTCGCCACGGAGGACTACGTCGTGCAGTCGATGCCGGACGTGAGCCCCACCAAGTGGCACCTGGCGCACACCAGCTGGTTCTTCGAGCAGTTCGTCCTCACGCCGCACCTGGCGGGCTACACGCCGCTGAACGCCACGTACCTCTACCTGTTCAACTCCTACTACGTGCACGCGGGCGAGCGGCACTGCCGGGCACAGCGCGGCTACATCTCACGGCCCACCGTGGCGGAGGTCTTCGCCTATCGCCGCCACGTGGACGGGCGGATGCGCGAGCTGCTCGATTCGGCCGATGAGGCCGAGCTCGCGGTGCTCCGGCCTCTCGTCGAGATCGGCCTCAACCACGAGCAGCAGCACCAGGAGCTGCTGCTCACCGACCTCAAGCACGTCTTCTCCGTGAACCCGCTTCGCCCCGTCTATCGCGAGCGGCCGCCGGAGCGCTCGGACGCCCCGGGGCCGGTGCGCTGGATCGGCTTCGAGGGCGGGCTCGCCTGGATCGGGCACGGCGGCGAGGGATTCGCCTACGACAACGAGGGCCCGCGCCACCGGGAGTGGCTGGAGCCCTTCGCGCTCGCCGACCGCCTCGCGACGAACGGCGAGTACCTCGCGTTCATGGCCGACGGCGGGTACCGCCGCCCCGACCTCTGGCTCTCCGCCGGCTGGGCGACGGCGCAGCAGAACGAGTGGACCGAGCCGTTCTACTGGGAGCGGCGCGACGGGGCGTGGTGGGTCTTCACCCTCTCCGGCATGCGCGAGGTCGACCCGAACGAGCCGGTCTGCCACCTGAGCTATTTCGAGGCGGACGCCTTCGCGCGCTGGGCCGGTGCGCGGCTCCCCACCGAGGCGGAGTGGGAGGTGGCGGCCGCGAGCGCGCCGGTGTCCGGCAACCTGGTGGAGAGCGGGCGCGTCCACCCATCCCCGGCCGGTACCCGGTCGGGTCTGCGCCAGATGTACGGGGACGTCTGGGAGTGGACGCGCAGCCAGTACGTCCCGTATCCCGGGTACGAGGCGCCGCCGGGGGCGCTGGGGGAGTACAACGGGAAGTTCATGTGCAACCAGTTCGTGCTGCGGGGGGGCAGCTGCGCCACCTCGCGGACCCACATCCGGCCCACCTACCGCAACTTCTTCCCGCCGGATGCGACCTGGCAGTTCACCGGAGTCCGGCTCGCGAGGGACGCCGGGTGACCGCGCTCCCGAACACGATCGACCTGGGCCCGCTCACGCTGTACGACTTCGCGCCCGCGTCCGGCACTCTCTGCCCCGACGTGGTGCGCGGCCTCGCGGGCGCGGAGCGCGTGCTGCCCTCGAAGTACTTCTACGACGAGGAGGGCGCGCGGCTCTTCGAGCGGATCACCGAGCTCGAGGCCTACTACCCCACGCGCACGGAGGCCGGGATCTTCGAGCGGCACGCCGGCGAGATGGCGGATCGCCTCGGACCCGGCTGCCGCCTGGTGGAGTTCGGCAGCGGCAGCGGCCTCAAGACGCGCATCCTCCTCGAGCACCTGCGCGCCCCCGCGGCCTACGTCCCGGTGGACATCTCGCGCGCCCAGCTGGTGGAGTTCGCCCTCTCCGTCGCCGCCGAGATGCCCGGTCTCCCCGTGCTGCCCGTCTGCGCGGACTACACGGCCGCCTTCGCGCTGCCCCCCGCCCCGCGCCCCGAGCGCCGCACCGCCGCGTTCTTCCCAGGCTCGACCATCGGCAACTTCGAGCCGCCGCAGGCGGAGGACTTCCTGCGCCGCGTCGCCCGCCTCTGCGGGCCCGGCAGCGCCTTTCTCGTCGGAGTGGACCTGAGGAAGGACCCGGCGATCATCGAGCGCGCCTACAACGACCCCGAGGGCGTCACGGCGGCGTTCAACCTCAACCTCCTGCGACGCATCGACCGCGAGTGCGGCGCCGACTTCGACCTCGGCGGCTTCCGGCACCACGCGCTCTTCGACGCGGCGCACGGGCGCGTCGAGATGCGCCTCGTCTGCACCCGCGCCCAGACGGTGACGATCCCGGCCGGCGGCGGCGAGACGCCCCTCGTCGTGCACTTCGAGGAGGGCGACCACATCACCACGGAGTATTCCTACAAGTACCACCCCGAGGACTTCCGCGCGCTCGCGGCGCGGGCCGGATGGAACGTGGCACGGCTCTGGACCGACCCGCGGGAGTGGTTCGGCGAGTGGCTCCTCACGCGCGACTGAGCCACGTCGTGGAGCGATCCGCGACATCGTGTCCACGGATCGGACACGGCGTCGCGGCTCCCACGTCGCCGCGCGGAGGAGTTTCCCGCGCGGCGGCTGCATCCTTCGCGTTCGCCGATCTCGCCCATGGAGGCCCGCCGCTTGCCGGCAGAAGGCTCGCACGGGCTCGATGCGGCCCCCGCCCCGGTGGGTCGGGTGCCCGCCACTCGAAGTTCTGGACCGGCCGCGTCGAAACGACTATCTGTTGGTAGTCGGCCGCGCGCCCACGGGCAGGAGAGCGGGAGCAGCCCTGGAAGATCCGCCTATCACCGGGAGGTAGCGAGATGTCCGAAGAGCAGACGACGCTGGCAGGGCCGGACCTGAGCTCGGGAGTGGAGCTGTCGCAGCTCCGCGAGGGTGTGCCGTTCCTCGGCCACGCCGACGGCGAAGCGGTGATGCTGGTGCGCCAGGGCGAAGCCGTCCGCGCGATCGGGGCCACCTGCACCCACTACGGCGGGCCGCTGGCGGAAGGGCTCGTGGTCGGCGAGACGATCCACTGCCCGTGGCATCACGCCTGTTTCTCGCTGCGGACCGGCGAGGCGCTGGGCGCGCCGGCTCTCAACCCCGTGGCCTGCTGGCAGGTGGAGGTGAGCGGCGGCCGGGCGTTCGTCCGCGGCCGGCGGGAGGAGGGTCCCCTCGCGACGTACGGACGGCAGGCGAACGGGCCGGAGTCGGTGGTGATCGTGGGAGCGGGCGCGGCGGGGAGCGCCGCCGCGGAGATGCTGCGCCGGCAGGGGTACGGCGGGCCGATCACGCTGATCGATCCCGAGCGCGACGCGCCGTACGACCGGCCCAACCTCTCCAAGGACTACATGGCGGGCACCGCGCCCGAGGAGTGGATCCCGCTGCGACCCGAGGGCTTCTACCAGGAGCACGGCATCGAGCGCGTCATCGCCGCGGTCGACTCCATCCACCCCGATCAGAAGCTCGTCCGGCTCTCGGACGGGCGCAAGCTGCACTACGGCGCGCTCCTGCTCGCGACGGGCGCGTGCCCGCTGGAGATCAACATCCCGGGCGCCGGCTTCGGGCACGTTCACACCCTGCGTACGCTCGCCGACGCCCGCGCGATCATCGCGGACGCGAAGGACGCCCGCCACGCCGTCGTCCTGGGCGCGAGCTTCATCGGGATGGAGGCCGCGGCCTCTCTCGGCGCGCGCGGCGTCGACGTGACGGTGGTCGCCCCGAACGCCGTGCCCCTCGAGCGCACGCTCGGCCCCGACCTGGGCCGGGTGCTCCAGGCGGTGCACCAGGCCCACGGCGTCAACTTCCGCATGGGGCACACCGCGGCCGAGATCACCCCGGAAGCCGTCTGGCTCGACGACGGCACGGAGCTGCCCGCCGACCTCGTCGTCGTCGGCATCGGCGTGCGCCCCGACACCTGGCTGGCGCGCGGCGCGGGGCTCCAGATGGAGAACGGCGTGGTGGTGAACGAGTTCCTGGAGACGAGCGAGCCGGGGATCTACGCGGCGGGCGACATCGCGCGCTACCCGGACGAGCGCACGGGCGAGCGCATCCGCGTCGAGCACTGGGTCGTCGCGCAGCGGCAGGGGCAGACGGCGGCGAAGAACATCCTGGGCCAGCGCGAGCGCTACACGGACCCGCCCTTCTTCTGGACCCAGCAGTGGGGCACGATCGTCGACTACGTCGGGCACATCCGGGCGTGGGAGGAGACCCGGGTCGACGGCGACCCGGCCGCCGGGAACGCCGCCATCCAGTACCTCAAGGGCGGCGAGACCCTCGCGCTCGCTACCCTCGGCCGTGACCTGGAGAGCCTGCAGGCGGAGGCGGCGATGGAATCAGCCGCGCGATCCGTGCCGCTGCCGGAGCCGTAGCGCGCGACCCACGCCCGGCCGG
>DASSTO010000081.1:0-5315 GCA_035707865.1 Longimicrobiaceae bacterium
CTCACCGTTCCCTGAATCGCCCACGGGTCCGGCCCCGCGGCGCCCTGCACCGCCTCGAACGCCACATCCCCCGAGCTCGTCACGGTGAAGTCGTCGCCGACGTCGCCGAACGCGAGCTCGAGCGCGCCGCCGGCGACAGCATCGGCGGTCACTTCCACCCACTCGAATCCCGCGGCCGATTTAATGATCGTGCCGCGGTTTGCGCTCACCGCGTCCCCGTACTCCACCGCGATTTGCAGATGTGCGGTAGAGGGACTCTGAATGACCGCGACGACGTGGGCCGCGACGTAGACCCGCTGCCGACTGAGCCCGTCCGTGAGATCGAAGACCCGGCTGGTGGTCGCCATCAGAGCACCTTACGGCCGAAGTACATCGCCACGAAGAGGATCACCAGGAGCCAGGGCAGCGAGAACGAGAACGAGCCGCCCAGGTCGGTGCCGCTGGCGAGATCGAGGGAGGCCCCCGTCGGAGACAGGTCGGCCGTCTGCGCGTAGCCCGTCTGCGCCAGGACGGACGGGCCGCAAGTGGTGCACGCCATATCAGCTCGCTCGCATCAGGATGAGCACGAGCCCCACGCCGATAAGCAGCGCGAGCCCGTAACCGCGAAGACCCTTCCACCAGGACAAGAAGGTGGAGAAGTCCGGAATTACATCGGTCTGGACGCTGGACGGGGCAGGGAACCAGCCCGCGCCCGGCATGGTGACATCGCCACCGCCCGAGCCACCGCCCACCGGCAGCACAGCGCCCCCCACAGCGCCGCCCGTCGTGCCACCGGTGGGGGTGGTGCCCCCGGTCGTGGTGGTGGTCGTCGTCGCGCCGCTCGTCGTCGGCGAGCTCGTCGTCGGCGACGTCGATACCGGCTCCGTCGGAGCCGGGTAGGTGGGAGCCGGAAGCGGCTCCGGATCGCTCACCGGCGGCGCGATCGGCGAGGTGTAGTCGTACGACGTCTCGAGGGTCTCGCCGTCCGACGTGCGCTCGAACTGAAGCGCGGTCGCGGTCACTTCCGCCGCACCAGGTAGAAGCCCACGGCGGCGATGACGACCACCGCCACCAGGACGAGCGGCAGACCCAGGCCGCCGCCCCCGCCGCTCGAGGCGACGTAGACGGGCGCCGCCGTACTCGAGCTCGCCGCCGGCAGCGCACCCGCGACCACGGGCGGCACGGCGGCCGCCGCCGAGTTCGCCGGCATCGGATACCGCGCCATGACCAGATTGAACGCGTTGACCCAGTATGAGTCATCGCCCGAGATCTTGCAGCCGCCGCCCCCGCGGGCCTGCTGCGCCAACTTCCACGGGTCGCCCCACGGGATAGCCATACTCTTCACGCTCCGCGACCACGCTTGGGAGAGGTAATCCTTCTCCGCCTGCGTGGCCCTGCCGAGCATGTATTGCACGGCGGCCGTAGAGACCTGCCCGGGGCAGCTCCCCGCGCTTCCGCTACCGCCGCCGTCCGCGAATCCGAGCGCGGCCGATGCCGCCCCGAATCCCGGAATCCCGATCGCCGAGCCCACATTCGCGATCTTCCCCAACGTTCCCAGGAACGACATGAGCTCACCTCCGCGCGAGCAGGAAGACCGCGACGAGGAGAACCAGCATCATCCCCAGCGACACGCGCGGCGCGCCCCAATGGATGTTCACCCCGGCCCCCGCATCCCCGAGGTTGATCTGACCGGAGCTATCCCCGCCCCCGAGGAGGCGGGTGATATCTCCGAAGGTCTGAGAGAGCCAGTCCATAGCGCCCCCTCAGGCGCGCTTGCGCGCGAACACCGTGACCAGGATGCGGCAGTCGCCGGCCTGCTTCGTGACGTCCGCGATGATCTGCGGATGACCCGGCCCCAGGACCTGCCACTGCTGCGGCTCCGGGCTGTTCGCCTCGCTCCGCTGGTCGCGCACCGCGTCGAGCGTGGTCGAGCCCGCGCGCAGGGCCGAAAGCCCGTACTCCCGGACGTCGCTCGCCTGCAGGACGTCGAAGGGGATCGTGTTGACGACGTCGCTCCCGTTGACCCGGAACTTGATGTCGCCGAGGATCGAATCGGAGGGCTCGTACCCGTAGCCGGCGGCGCCGCCCGCCTCCGCGCGGATCAGGACGCGCGAGATCTCCGCCCCGGCCGGTACCGAATCGAGTTGGATCACCATACCCGCCTTCGTCGTCACGACGTCGGCCCGGTAGGAGTAGATCAGCGGGAGGAATCGCGCGACGTTCCCGGCCACGCCCTCGAGGGTTTCCTCGTAGATGCGAACGTCCGAGTTCGTGAGCGTTGCCGTCCCGTCGAAGCCGTCGGCGAAGATGTCGGAGAGCTTCCCCCACTTAATCGCGAGGAGGAGATCGGGGAGCACCGTGGTGGGGAGGAGCTTCTCGAACATGGCGAAGACCCGGGGCTCATACTGCGGGAGCCGGATGCGGACCTTGATATCGGTCGCCCCGTTGCCCCCGTTGGCCGGCAGAACCTGCGGCAGCGGCGCCTGCTCGAAGTAGAGTTCCGCGTCAAGGAGCTGGACGCCAATCCAGTCCTGGACGTTGAGCCCGCCCGCCTTCGTGGTGAGCTGCTCGAAGATCTTCCCCACCGCGTCGCCGCGCACCGCCACCGCGCCGGTGGCGCCGGCCACGGTCAGCGTCCCCGTCAGCTCGATGGTATAGGCCGCGACGTTGTTGCGCTGCTGAAGCCGCGCGGAGACCGTGCGCCCCTCCGAGAACTTGGGCGCTTCGGTCGTGCTGGTGTCCCACCCGTTGAGGGCCATTAGCCCACCTTCCCGCGGATGGTGTTCCCGAGGTTGGCCGGAGCCGCCTGCGGGATGAATGCGTAGATGACCGCGAGGATCACCACGACGCCGAGCGCGGCGCCGATGCCTCGCGCGCCGAACGTGCCCTTGAAGCCGCCCCAGATGCCGCCCATCGTTGCCCCCTTGTGCTGTTGGATGCCCGCGCCCCCGCGCCGGGTTGAGAGACTCACACCCGAAGATATACCGAACAAAAACCGAAAGTGCAAGGATGACGTTTTCCGGGGAGGGGGAAGGGAGGGCACTAGATGTTGTGCACGACCTGGTGAGCGCCGGCACAACATCTAGTGGTGGTAATCAGGAGAGCTTTCCGCGGGTGATCTTTCCAGCCGCATCGACGCGCAGGAAGTGGAAGCGCTCGAGGCGCTGTATCCGTCGCTCCGCGTCGGGAACGTCGAAGTACCGGGTAGCGAGCCACCGCGCGTAATCCGGCTCCGTCTGGCGGAACGTGTACAACGACTCGTAATTCCCGCGCGCCACCTTCGGCATTTCGGGCGGCGTACGGACGATCATCACCAGCGAGACGAGCCGGTGCCGGCCCTGCGAAATGAGCCGGTGTAGGCCCGGCTGCACTTCGCCCGCCCGTCCGAAGTTCTGCGCCTCGTCCACCAGGACGAGCAGCCGGCCACGGCGATAGATCGCTTGCCACATCGCGGAGAGGTCGTCGCCGTCCGGCTGGTAGACGAGCGAGAACGGCCGATCGCCGGCGGCCTCGGCGAGCTGCTCGAGCTCGCGCGCGCTCCGCACCCGGCGCCCGAGGTGGCCGTAATTCCCGGTCGGATCGATAAACAGGCACTGACCGCCCTTCGTGTACCGGGTGCCGTAGATCCGAAGTCCGAGTTCCGTTTTCCCATATCCCGACGCCCCGAAAATGAGCACCAGGTCTTTCCGCTTCGGCTCACCGCCCATGCGCTTCCCCGCGGCGACGTCGGATAGCTTCGTGTGCCACGCGGGCGCGCGCGGGAGCCGATCCGGCACCTCTTCCAGCTCCGCCGTGGGCGCCTCGCCCTCCTCGAGCCACCACATCAGACGAGCTGCGACATGATCGAGGACGGCGGAGGCGGCGGCCCCGGCCTTCCCGGTACCTCCGCGTCGGCCTCGGCCGCGGCCGGCTTCGGCTGCGGCCGCGCTCGAGCGGAGCGGATCTCGAGCACGCGGGGCAACAGCACCATGCCCGCGGTCATCATCGCCGCCCCCCACGGATTGTTCGGGTCGATGTTGCGGAACTGGTAGGCGAGTGCCGAACCCCACGCCTCCGCCAGCGCGTCGAGCTCGTCGCCCTCGAGGGCCGAGGCGCCGGCGCGCTCGAGGCGAGCTCCGACGATCTGCCACCCGAGCCGGGCTGTACTCGACCACGCCCCGGAGGGGAGCGGCGCGGCGTGGATCTCAGCTCGAGCTGAGCCTAACTCCGAGCGGAGCTCCGCGCCATCGAACGGGTCCGCAGGGTCGTCGTCCAGGACGGCGGGGGAGGGCTCCTCCGCCTGCGGCACGTCGGGTACGTCCCATGCCTTCGCCGGGGGAGGAGGGGTGGCGGCCGGCTCCGACTCCACCGGGTCGAACTCCGGAATGTCCGCTGAATCAGCGGCGTCCGGCTCCGCCTCCGCCTCAGTCTCCGGGGGGGTGCCCCCCGCCTCGCCCTCCGCGGGCCACCGCTTCACGCCCTCCACCGTGAGCAGCTCCCCCCGGTCCTCGAGTTGCCCGAAGTGGAACTTGCAGAGCCCGCCCGCCGCGTGAACCAAGCTCACGTCGCCGTCGTTGCCGCACTGCTTTTGCGTCGATTTCGACACCGCGATACAGGCGCTCATTTCGCAGATTTCCGGTTATCGTAAATCAATTCTCGCCGGTGAGCATCGACCGCCAGAGGGCGGCGAAGCTTGCGGCATCCTGGATGTTGCCCGGAGTGGGCGGCGGCGCAGGCGGCGCCGGGTCCTCCTGGACGTCCTGGACGGCGGCCCTCCGCGGCCGGCGCGACCCGCCCGGAATCTCCGGCATGTCGAGCACGAGACCCCGGAGCCCCGCAATGTCCGGCGTCGACCGGCGCGGCGGCCGCGGCGCTGCTCGAGGAGGCGCCGGCCGGGTGGCGGCGAGCTGCTCGCGGAGCTCGACGAGCTCCGCCTCCCGCGGCGGCCGCACATTCCAGCCCGGCGGGATCGGCACGCCGTCGGCGGCGAGGCGCAGGGCGAGCCGCTGACGCACGAACGCACCGACGGCGTAGATCTCGCCCTCCTCGCCGCGAGATATGCGGCCGGCGAGGGCCTCCGCGGCGCCGTAGTAGGCTTCGGGGAGCGACCTGGCGACCTGCAGCAAAGTCAGTCGATCCGGCTCCCTGAGGTGCGCAGTTAGCGCGCCCGTCAGGGCGCAAAAGAGCCGTTCGGGTGGCGAAGCCACGCCGCTTAGTCTTCGCCCGTGCAACTTCGAAGGTCCGGTAGTAGTACCCTTCGGGTAAGGGGGTGACATTCTGTCACAGCCAGTAGAATCGCGGGTTTCTGGCGCGTAGAAGATCAGCCAGAGCCACCGCGGCAGGCGATACCGGAGCTT
>DASSTO010000082.1:0-5295 GCA_035707865.1 Longimicrobiaceae bacterium
ACACCTCCACCTCGCCCATGTGGGAGACGTCGAAGAGGCCGGCCGCGGTGCGAACCGCGGCGTGCTCGGTGGTGATTCCGGTCGGGTACTGGACGGGCATCTCGTAGCCCGCGAACGGCACCAGCTTCGCGTGCGCGGCGAGGTGCTCGCCGTGGAGCGGTGTCCGGCTGAGCTGATCAGACATCGAGTCCGATACTCCCCATCAGCAGGGCCATGACGGCTTTCTGCGCGTGCAGGCGGTTCTCCGCCTCGTCGAAGACACGAGAGCGTGGGCCCTCGATCACCGCGTCGCTCACCTCCTCGCCGCGGTGCGCCGGGAGGCAGTGCAGGAAGATCGCCCGGTCGCTCGCCCGACTCATCAGGGCATCGTCGACGCAGTAGCCCCGGAACGCGCGGCTGCGCTCGGCGGCTTCCTCCTCCTGCCCCATCGACGCCCAGACGTCGGTGTTGACCACGTCCGCGCCCGCGGCCGCCTCGGCCGGATCGCGGGTGAGGACGACGGGCGCGGCACCGCGGGCGCGATCGAGGATCTCGGGGTCGGGATCGTAGCCCTCGGGGCACGCGAGGCGGAGCTCGAAGCCGAGCCGGAAGGCGGCGTTGAGCCAGGAATTCGCCATGTTGTTCCCGTCGCCGATCCAGGCGACCTTCACGCCGCCGAGGTCGGGGCCGAGGTTCTCGCGGACGGTCTGCAGGTCCGCCAGGATCTGGCACGGATGCAGGAGGTCGGTGAGGCCGTTGATGACCGGGACCGACGCGAAGCGCGCCAGCTCCTCCACGTCCGCGTGGGCGTAGGTGCGGATCATGATGCCGTCGACGAAGCGCGAGAGCACCCGGGCGGTGTCGCGGATGGGCTCGCCGCGGCCGAGCTGGATGTCTCGCGCGGAGAGGAAGACACCGTGGCCGCCGAGCTGCAGTGCCCCGATCTCGAACGAGACGCGCGTCCGGGTCGAGCTCTTGGTGAAGATCATCGCGAGCGTCTTACCACGCAGCGGCAGCTCCCGGTACTCGCCGGCCTTCATCGCGGCGGCCAGGTCGAGCGCCCGGAGCAGTTCCTCGCGCGAGAAGTCGGGGATGGCGAGGAAGTCTCGCTTGCCCGTACGGTCGGTCATAACGCCGGAACCCGGAACTGGTGGATGAGGTACGAGAACCCGCAGCCGCGACAAGATAGCACTGCGGCGGAAGCGAATCCACCCGCGCCCACGCCCGCGCTCGGTCCGTCGGCTCCGGGGCCAACCGCTCCCGGAATCCCGTATTCCCCAGATCCCGGCCGCGGTTCCGCGGCGGCTCACTTCGAACGCACACCCATGCGCGCACCCTGGATCGCCCCGCTCGTCGTCGCCCTCGCCCTGCTGTCGGGAGGCTGCTCCGACGGTCCCACCGGCTCCCGGCCGGCCGACGAGGCGAGGTTGACGATCTCCGCCTTCGGCGCGGTCTCCGAGGACGCGACGATCGGGGTCGACGACTCGCTCCACCTGAGCGCCGCGCTGATCACCGAATCGGGGAAGACGCTGACCGGGAGCGTTACCTGGCGTACGAGCGACGCCACGGTGGCGAATCTCCTGCAGACCGAGGGAGACACCGTCGTCGTGGTCGGCCTGAAGGCCGGGGCCGCGGAGATCACGGCGACCTCGGGCTCGGCGACGGCCACCGAGCACGTCACCGTCGCACTGCCCGTCACCGGGCAGCTCACCTGCGGGCCGGGTGATCCCTCGATCACTCCCCTCGCCGTCGGGCAGGCGCTCTCGATGACGGGGGACCAGGTCTCCCACCTCTGCGTGGACGGCGGCGTGGCGGGCGGCGAGTACACGCTGGTCGCGTTCAACTCGGCGCTGGTCTCCGACGCCAGGCTATCGCTGGACGTCGCGGCGAGCGACATCGTGAGCGCCGCCGGTCCGCCCCGGCCGAACGTCGGTGCGACCCCGTTCACCACCTCGCTCAAGCCGCGCCTCGTGCCCGACGCCGCCCTCCACCTGCGGATGCTGGAGAGCTCGCACGACCGCACCGCGTCGCGGCTGCGCAGCGCGGCCCTCCTGCCCGTAGCGGCGCCCCGCCTGGCGAACGTTCCGAGCCTCGGGTCCGAGATGCGCCTCAACGCGGACGTCGAGAGCAGTGACGGCTGCTCCAACCCCACGTACCGCATGGGCCGGGTCGTGGCGGTCAGCACCCACGCCATCCTCGTCGAGGACGAGAGCAACCCATCGGGCGGCTTCACCACCGCCCAGTACGACTCGATCGCGCAGGAGTTCGACCGCGACGTGTGGCCGGTGGACACGGAGAACTTCGGCACGCCGGAGGACATCGACGGCAACGGCCGGGCGATCATCTTCTATACCCGTGCCGTCAACGAGATGACCAAGTCCGGCTCCGACGAGTACATCGGAGGCTTCTTCTACAACCGTGACCTCTTCCCGACGAGCGGACAGAACGCGTGCAAGGGCAGCAATCACGCGGAGATGTTCTACATGCTCGTGCCCGACCCGGGCGGCGAGGTGAACGGCAACATCCGGAGCGTGCCGTTCGTGCGGGGGGTGACGGTGGGTGTGCTCGCGCACGAGTTCCAGCACCTGATCAACGACTCGCGCCGGCTCTACGTCAACCATGCTCCCGCGTGGGAGGAGCCGTGGCTGAACGAGGGGCTGAGCCACATCGCCGAGGAGTTGATGTTCTACCGGAAGTCGGGGCTGCAGCCGAAGCAGAACATCGGGCCGGACCAGTTGAAGGACGGCACCGCGCTGCAGGCGTACAACGAGTTCGAGGCCGACAACGTGAGCCGTCTGATCCGCTTCCTCCAGGCGCCGGACCAGGCGTCGTTGATGGGGGGCGACGAGCTCTCGACGCGCGGCGCGATCTGGTCGTTCCTGCGCTACGCGGCCGACCGCGACCCGGCGGGCGACAAGGCGCTGTGGAACGCGCTCGTGAAGAACACCACGACGAGCGGGCTGCAGAACCTCGGCAACGCGCTCGGCGTGAACCCGCGCGACTGGATGCGGGACTGGGGGGTCTCCGTCTACACCGACGACGCCCTGCCCGGAGTGGCGGCGGAATACTCGCAGCCGAGCTGGAACATGCGCGCGCTGATCCCCGCGCTGCGCACCGAGTCGGGCGCGGTGGGGCGCTACCCCCTCTACGCCTTCAGCCTCGGCTTCAACCCGACGGCCAGGCTGACGCTCCAGGGGGGCGGCGTGGCCTACGCGCGGTTCGGAGTGGAGCCGGCGGCGCGCGCGGGGCTGCGCGTGACGAGCGGAGGCCTGCCCGCGCCGGAGCACCTCAAGATCATCCTCGTCCGGACGAAGTAGGCGGGCGGGGCGCCGTCCGGCGTCAGCGGCGCGGGGGGCGCGCGGCGACGACGACCTCCGTCGCGGCGCCGCAGGACGGGCAGGCGGCGTGCGAGCCCTCGAACCACCGACCGCAGCCGGCGCAGAGCGAGACGACGGGGCCCTCGGCCTCCTCCGCCGCCGGGACGAGGAAGGCCGCCCCGTCCGGCCCCACCATGCGCAGCGACGGCCCCGAATAGAAGTGTACGAGCAGGTCGCGCAGGTCGAGGTCGGCCGCGGCGTTCCTGATGCGGTCCTCGCGGATCACCGCCGTGCGGTTGCGGAGCAGCGCGCGCTCCGCGGTCCACGTCCGCTCCACCCCCGCCTCGGGCTCCATCGTCGCGCTCAGGCCGCGCTGCTCCAGGGTGTAGGGCACGGCGAGGCGGCGGCGCAGGCGGTCCGCCGCCTCCGCGAGGGCCAGGTCGGGCGCGAGCTGCCGGCGGTTCGCCACGTGGACCGACGGGTCGCAGAAGATCATCGCCTTTCCGTGCGACCAGAGCGGCGTCCTCAGCACGCCGACGTCGGTCTCCACCGCCGCGGTCAGGTCGTACTCCCGCCCCAGCGTGCCCGCCTCGACGCGCACCTCGCGCACCCCCTCCACCTCGCCCAGCGCGGCGTGCAGGGCAGCCGCGAGCGCCGCGCGCTGTTCCAGGAACCCGAGGGCGCACCAGGCGTCCGGCTCGTGTAGTTCGGTCTCCGACATCGTATCCTGTAGTGTTGTGTGAAGCGCCGCCGGGTGCGCTAGGCCCCGGCTCCCGCGCTCGTCAGGCGCGCGTGGAGACGGTCCGCTGCCGCCATCGCCGAGACCACGGCGCCCTCCACGGACGAGGAGTGCTGATAGTCGCCTGCCAGCGCGATGGGAAGCTCCCCCTCCCCCGCCCCACACCGCAGCTCTCCCGAGAGCCGCAGATAGCCGGGGTAGAAGATCGGGTGCCCCTCGTGCCAGCGGTAGACGCGCGCCCGGGAGATCGTCCCCTCGAGGCCCGGGAACGCCGAGCGGAGCTCCGGCAGGATGCCGTCGACGATCCGCCGCGAGTCGGCCTCCACGAGATCGGGGGCCACGTCCGGACGGATGAAGGCGACGACGAGCCCCTTTCCCGCCGGCACCAGGCCGGCGCCCTTGTTCTCCTCGACGCACGCCGCGGCGACCCAGCGCGACTCGGCGCGGGGGAAGGAGAGGCCGAAGAACCGCACTCCGACCGGCCGGTCGAGCAGCAGCGCGACGGTGAGCGCCGCCCGCGAGCGGACGGCCGCGAGCCGGTCCGTCAGCAGCGGCACCGCCTCGCCGAGCAGCTCGCGCGCGACGGGTGCGGGGACCGCGACGACCGCGGCGTCGAACGCCTCCTCCTGGTCGCCACCCAGGGCGATCCGTACCCCGTCGCTCGACGGCTCGACCCCGCGCACCGCCGTCCCGAGGCGGGCGTCACCGCCGCCGGCACGCACGCGCTCGAGCATCGCGTCGCAGAGCCGGCCGATCCCGCCGCGGAGCGCGTAGAGCCCCACGTTCATCCCCTCGTGCGCGAGCACGTGGTAGAGCCCCTCGCTCGTCTCCTCCGGCAGCGAGCCGTAGTACGACGCGAGTTGCGGGTAGACCAGGTAGTCCACGAACTCCGGGCCCATCTCCCGCTCGCCCCACTCCGCGATCGAACGACGGTCCAGCCCGGCCGCGGCCGCACGGTCCGGCGCGGCCATGCCGAGGACGTCCGCATGCCGGCTCAGGAACGGCACGTAGGTGGTGCCCAGCCGGACTTTGGTTCGAAGCGGCAGACCGCCCGAGGCGAGCATGCTGGTGACGGAGCCGTAGACGACCTCGTGCGCACGGCCGCCACGCCAGAGCGCGTCCCGACCGGAGGACCGCACCAGATCCCCGCCGAGCCCGAGATCCCGGGCCAGCTCCATGACCCGCGTGAACATCGAGCCGAAGAGCTGCGCGCCGGCGTCGATCCGCCAGCCGTCGAGCTCGTCCGTGCGCGTCCGGCCG
>DASSTO010000083.1:0-54218 GCA_035707865.1 Longimicrobiaceae bacterium
GGAAGAGCGAGGACTTCGAGTTGAGCAAGAGCCGCGGCGTCTCGATGGCGTAGCCGGCCACGATCACCGCGCGCGCCTTCTGCTCCTCGTCGACAATCTGGCCGTTCTCCTGAGTGCGGTAGTAGCGCACTCCGGTCACTCGCCCCGCGCTGTCGACCGGTACCTCGTAGGCCATCGAGTTGGTGCGGATCTCGGCGCCATTCTCCACCGCGTACGGGATATAGCTCACGAAGGTGCTGCTCTTGGCGCCGACCTTACACCCCAGCAGGCAGAAGCCGCGCATGATGCAGTGCGGCCGCTTGCCCACCCGCCCCGCCGGGATCGCCACCGGTCCGCCGGCCACGACGGGAATGCCGAGCTTCGTGCACCCTTCGATGAGCTGCTGCCCCGCGGTTCCGGCCTCGAGTGGAGCGTAGGGATAGCCGTGCGGCTTCCCCCACGGGTAGTAGGCCGGCCCCGAGACCGGGTACTCGCGCTCCATGCGCTCGTAGTACGGCTCCAGCTCCTCGTAGCCGATCGGCCAGTCGGCCGCCACGCCGTCGAGGGTGCGCACGCGGAAGTCCGACGGGTGGAATCGCGGGCAGAAGGCGGCGAAGTGGATCGTGCTCCCCCCGACGCCCCGCCCCGAGTTGTTCGCCCCCAGCTCCAGCGGGTCGGTCCCGCCGATGATGCGCAGGTCGTTCCAGTAGAGCCGGCCCGAGCCCGCCTCGTCGGAGACCATGTCCGTCTCCGTGTCGTGCCACTCGCCCGCCTCGAGCGCCACCACCGAGAAGCCGAAGCTCGCCAGCCGCTGCGCCAGCACGCCGCCGCCCGCCCCCGTTCCGACGATGCAGAAGTCCACCTCCTCGCCCGGCGGATACTCCCGCATCTCGGCGTCGAGCACCCAGTTGGACGCCAGGTGGACGTGCAGCTTCATCGTGCCGACCCGTGCTCGTCGACCGGGACCTCGCGCGCCTCCCACGGCTCCGGCGCGCCGAAGTTCAGCGAGGCGTAGCCGCGCGGGTACGCCGGGCCGCCGAAGCCGATCTCGTCCCACGCGTAGGGGTGCGCGTAGTAGGCGCCGGTGATCTGCCGCAACGCCACGTACGTCCACCAGCGCGCGGGCGGCATGCGGAGCCACGCCTCGCCCGGTGGCGCGCCGTCGCGAATGGTGCGCAACACCTCGTCCTGGCGCCCGCCCGCCAACCCGGCGAAGGGCGCGCCGAAGAGCGCGTGCGCCGTCTGGTCCAGGCCCTCCAACCCCCACTCCCACGCCACGTCGCTCGGCGGCATGTCGTCGAACCGGAAACCCTCGTCCGCGTGGGCGTGGCACCGGGCGTCGATCCACGGCGCGAGGGGCACGCGGCGATCGGGAGGGCGATGCGCCTGAGGCACCACGCGCTCGCAGAGCGCCTCCAGCGTCCTCCGCTGATCGGCGTCGAAGAAGCGGAACTCCGGGACGTTGTGGACGCGGTCGAGCACGACGCGTCGCGTCGCGTCGTCCCAGTGGCCGCGCTGGGCGAGGATATCCGAGTCGGGATAGAGATCGAGGAGCACCCTCAATTCTCCTTCCGTCGCAGGAGCGCGGCCACGAAGCCCAGCAGCCCCACGGAGCAGAGCAGGAGCGGCGCGAAGGCCGGCGGCCCCATCGCCAGGTTGAAGTCGAGGTTCTCGAAGCCGCCCGGCATGCGCTTGATCCCCCGCGCGTGGAGCGCGAAGCCGAGCAGCCCGTCGGCGAAGGTCACGGCCGAGGCGGCGGGGAGCACGCGGTGGGCGACGCGCTCGCTGAGCGCCGCGCCGATCGCCGCGCCCACCATCGGCGGCGTCACCAGCACGGGCGTCCACATCACGCGCTGGTTGAAGCTGCCGCGCAGGTGCTCGAAGTACGCCTCGCCGCCGGCGAGCACGCCGAAGACCGCGGCGGTCGTCGCCATGAGCTGCTGGAAGCGCCCGTGCGAGATGCGCTCCGCGAGCCCCTCCGACTTCGGCCGACGGCGGCCCGGGAGCGCCGGGACGTGCCTCGCCGCGCCCAGCAGCCGCATCGGGAGCGAGCGCTTCCGCTCGCGGCGCAGCAGCCCCGTGAGCGCGCCCGTCACGCCGACGGTGCACATGAGCAGCGGTGCGAAGACCGGCGGGCCCATCACGATGTTGTACTGACCGACGGAGAGCCCGCCGGGCATGCGGCGAATGCCGCGCACGTGGAAGATGAAGCCGATCACCCCGTCGGCGATCGTCACCACCGAGAGCGCGGGAAGCACCCTCCGCGCGACCCGGTCGCTCACCAGCGCCGCGCCGGCCGCCGCGGCCGTGGGCGGCGTCAGGTAGACGGGCGTCCACATCAGCCAGTGTGAGAAGGCCCCGCGCCGGTGCTGCGTGTACGCCTCGAAGCCGCTGACCACGGCGGAGAAGCCCGTAACCGCCGCCATGCTGCGCTGGAAGCGGCCCTGCCGGATCTCCGTCCGCGCCAGGACCGCCTCCTCCTTCACCCGCTTCACCAGACCCATTCCGCCTCCCCTCCCTCAGCGAGAAGACACCGTCGCGGTGTGCTGGTGTCGCTCGTCCGGCACGCTCCCGGCCGCTGGTGGCCCCTCGTGCCGGCGCCGGCTGCGCCTCGCGCCGCCCGCGATCCGGCCGAAGACCAGCATTCCCGCGCCAGCGACCAGCAGGGCGAGCGCGGCGGCGAGGCCCGCTTCGAGCAGCGCCGTCTCCACGTCGGCGCGGGCCATCAGACCACCTCGCGCACTTTGTCCTCGGCCACCGTCTTGAGGATCTTCCACCGGTCCTTCTCGCCCTTCGCCAGCGACTCCGCGAAGTGCAGCGCCTGCTTCGTCGAGATCTTGCCCGGCATCGGCGGCTCGTTGGGATCGACGACCGCCTGGACCACCGCCGGTCCCGGGTGCGCCAGCGCCTCGCGCAGAATCGCCTCCGCCTGGCTCGGGTCCTCGATCGTGTAGCCCGCCGCCCCGCACGCCTTCGCGTACGCCGCGAAGTCGATCGGCTGCAGCTCCACGCCGTACTGCGGGTTGGCGTCGAGCACCATCTGCTCCCACTTGATCTCGCCCAGCACGTTGTTCTTGATGACGATCACCTTCACCGGCAGCCCGTACTTCACCAGCGTCGCCACCTCGCCCATCAGCATCGTGAAGCCACCGTCGCCCACGACGCAGACCACCTGGCGGCCGGGGTACGCGGCTGCGGCGCCGACGCTGTACGGCAGCCCGTTCGCCATCGTCGCCAGCGTGCCGGAGAGCGAGAACTGCATCCGATCGCGGATGTCGATGTAGCGCGCCGACCACGTCGCGATCGTGCCGCTGTCCGACGAGACGATGGCGTCGTCGTCGAGGAGCCTGTTCAGGTGATAGGTGACCACCTGTGGCTTCATGGGCGTGTCGGAGCGGGTCCCGCGCTCCTTCATCAGGCCGCGCCAGTCCTTCATGCGCTCCTGCGCCTTCTCCAGGAATCCGCGGTCGGTCTTGCGCTCGACGAGCGGCAGCAGCGCCCGCAGCACGTCCCGGCAGGTGCCCACCAGGCCGACGTCCGCCGAGTAGCGCAGCCCGATGCGGGTCGGGTCGATGTCGATCTGCACCGTCTTCGCCTTGCCCGGCTTCGGGTAGAACTCGATGTAGGGGAAGCTGCTCCCCGCGATGATCAGCGTGTCGCACTCCTCCAGCGCGTCCTGCGACGGCGCGGTGCCGAGCAGCCCGATCCCGCCCGTGGTGTACGGGCTGTCGTCCGGGACGGCGGCCTTGCCCAGCAGCGGCTTCACGATGGGGCCCGCGACCTTCTCCGCGAGCTGCAGCACCTCCTCGCCGCTCCCCAGGCAGCCACGCCCGGCCAGGATCGCCACCTTCCTGCCCCTGTTGATCAGCTCGGCCGCCTCCTGCAGCAGCGGCTGGGGCGGCAGCGGGTACGGCGCGGCGTAGAGGTCGGCGCTGTGCTTCGGGATGTTCGCGCTCGAGCGGTGCGCGTCGGACGTCGTCCACTCCTGGATGTCCTTCGGGATGGTGATGTGCGAGACCGTCCGCCGCCCGAGCGCCGTCTTGATCGCCTCGTCGACGACGTTGTGGACGTGCGCGGGGCCCATCACCCGCTGGTTGTACGCGGCTACGTCCATGTAGAGCTTGTCGAGGTCGACGTCCTGCTGGTAATGCGTGCCGATCATGTCGTGGAAGGTGTGCCCCGTGATGGCGAGCACGGGCTGGCCGTCGCACTTCGCGTCGTAGAGGCCGTTCAGCAGGTGGATGCCCCCCGGCCCCGAAGTGGCCAGACAGACGCCGAGGCGGCCGGTGTACTTGGCGTAGCCGCACGCCGCGAACGCCGCCGCCTCCTCGTGGCGCACCTGGATGAAGCGGATCTTCTCCTGGTGCGTGCGCAGCGCCTCGAAGATCCCGTTGATGCCGTCGCCGGGCAGCCCGAAGATCGTGTCCACGCCCCAGGCCACCAGCCGCTCGACCAGAAGGTCCGCCACTGTCTCTGCCATGCTTTCCGCTCCCGCTTGGAGGTCGTCCCGCGTTCCAGCGGGACTCGTCGCCCCGCCCGCGCGGCCCCTGGCAGGTTGCAAGAGCGGGACCGGGGCCGGCCGGCCCTCCCCCGATCCCCGGACGAGGGCCGGGAAGCGCGGGAATCTGCTCGCGCCGGGCCCCGGTCGGGTCAGCTCCGCGGGCCCTTGCCGACCTTCCCCGCTTTCACCCGCTCGCCCAGCAGCCTCTCGAGCACGGCCGCGTTGCTGATGTCGGCCGCCTTCGACGCGTAGACGAGCGTCACCGTCTCGTGCTCGGCTCGGCGCGCGAGGTCGTCGAGAACCGCCCTCGCCCCCGGAGCCTCCAGCTCCTTCTCGTATCGCTCCTGGAACTCCGCCCACTTGGCCGGGTCGTGCTCGTACCACTCGCGCAGCGCCTTCGACGGCGCGATCTCCTTCTCCCACGCGTCGAGGTGCGCCTTCTCTTTCGAGACGCCGCGCGGCCAGATCCGATCGATGAGGACGCGGTAGCCGTCCGACGACTCAGGGGGCTCGTACACTCGCTTCATCACGATCACGCGGCACCTCCGGCACGGGTTGTGTGGTGGACTTCGACGTCGCGCAAAGTACATTCTCCCTGCGCACCGTCGCACGCCCCCGCACCCGCACCACCATGTCCTTCCTCCAGGCCGCGCCCCAGCTGGGCAACCAGTACGACGACGATCGCGCCCTGCGCTCGCTCCTGCGGCGCCTCTTCCCCCACGACGTGCGCGCCGACGTGGAGCCGTCGCTCCGCGACATGGGCGCGCTCGCCGGCGGCGAGCTGTACGCGCTCCAGCTCGCCGACCGGCTCAACGAGCCGCGCCTGGTGCAGTGGAGCCCCTGGGGCGAGCGCGTGGACCGGATCGAGGAGACACCGCTGTGGCGTCGCGCCGAGCGGATCGCCGCGGAGCGGGGTGTGGTGGCGAGCGCGTACGAGCGCGCACACGGCCGCTTCTCGCGCGTGCACCAGTTCGCCCTGGCCTACCTCTTCACGCCCGCCAGCGACATGTACTCCTGCCCGCTGGCGATGACCGACGGCGCCGCCCGCACCCTCCTGGGTTCCGGCAACGCGGCACTGATCGAGCGCGCCGTGCCGCACCTCACCAGCCGCGACCCGGATCTCTTCTGGACGAGCGGCCAGTGGATGACGGAGACGATCGGCGGCTCGGACGTCGGCCGCACCGAGACCGTCGCGCGGCAGGACGCGGGCGGCGTCTGGCGGCTCCACGGCCTCAAGTGGTTCACCTCCGCCGCCGCGTCGCAGGTCGCGCTCACGCTGGCGCGGCCGGAGGGAAATCCCGCCGGAGGCCGGGGGCTCGCGCTCTTCTACCTGGAGACGCGCGACACCGCCGGACGGCTCCAGGGCATCCGCGTCCGGCGGCTGAAGGACAAGCTGGGAACGCGGAAGCTCCCCACCGCCGAGCTCGAGCTGGACGGCACCCCGGCGACGCCGGTGATGGGACTCGCCGACGGGGTGCGCAACATCGCGCCGATGCTCAACGTCACGCGCACGTGGAACGCGGTGAGCGCCTGCGCCTACATGCGCCGCGGCCTCGCGCTCGCCCGCGATTACGCACCGCGCCGCGTGGCCTTCGGCGCGCGGCTCTCGGAGAAGTCGCTCCACCTCGATACCCTCGCCGGGCTCGAAGCAGAGCTCGAGGGCGCGCTCCACCTCGCCTTCCGCGTCGTCGAGCTGATCGGCCGCGCGGAAGCCGGGGGACTGGGCGAGGGCGATGCCGCGCTGCTGCGCGTCCTCACCCCGCTCGCGAAGCTCACCACCGCGCGCCAGGCCGTCGCGGTCACGAGCGAGTGCCTGGAGGCGATCGGCGGCGCCGGCTACATCGAGGACACCGGCCTGCCCGTCCTCCTGCGTGACGCGCAGGTGCTCCCCATCTGGGAGGGAACGACGAACGTCCTCTCGCTCGACGTCCTGCGCGTCCTGGCCGACTCGGGGCTCGGTCCGCTGCAGGCGGAGGTCGAGCGCTGCCTCGCGGATCCGCCTCCCGCGCTGCACGTACCGGCGGCGGCCGCGCGCGACGCGATGGCCGCGGCGCGCGCGTGGTGGGAGGCGGAGCAGGCCGAGGAGGCGCGGGAGGCGGGCGCGCGCCGGCTCGCGCTCACCCTCGGCCGCACGCTGGAACTCGCCCTCCTCTGCCATCACGCCCGCTGGTCGCTGGAGCACGAGGACGACGGACGCGCCGCGGCCGCGGCGCGGCGGCTGACCGCGGAGGGCGTGAACCGCCTCGCCAGCGTCGCGCCGAACGATTCGCGGCTCCTCGCGCTTGACGCCCCGCCCTCGCGGCCCGATCCTACCGGGCGGTGAGTGCCATCCCCTTCCGACCGGAGGCGAGAGTGACGAGCGTGGCGTTCCAGGGCGAGCTGGGGGCCTACAGCGAGGAGGCCGTGCACCGCTTCTTCGCGGGCGACGTGGAGCCGGTGCCGCGGCGCTCCTTCGCCGACGTGGGCGATGCGGTGGCCTCCGGGCGGGTCGACTACGGCCTGCTGCCCATCGAGAACACCCTCGCCGGCAGCGTCGTCGGCAGCTACGACGTGCTCGCGCGCGGCGATCTGGAAGTGGTTGGCGAGGTGGTGAGCCCGATCCACCACTGCGTGCTCGGCATTCCCGGTACCACGCTGGAGGGCCTCGCGCAGGTCCTCTCGCACCCCGTCGCCCTCGCGCAGTGCCAGCTCTTTCTCCAGGCCCGGCCCGACCTCGAAGCGATCGCCTTCTACGACACCGCGGGCGCGGCGCAGCACGTGGCCGAGATTGGGAGCGTGACCCAGGCGGCGATCGCGGGCCGCGGCGCCGCCGAGCGCTACGGTCTCACCGTCCTCGCCGCCGACGTGGAGGACCGCCACGACAACCAGACGCGCTTCCTCGCCGTCACCCGTCCTGGCACCCCGCCGCCCCCCCGCGCCCGCCCCGGCGGCGGCGCCAAGACCGCGCTCCTCGTCGAGACCGACAACACCCCCGGCGCGCTCGTCCAGATCCTGCTCCCCTTCGCCGAGCGGCAGGTCAACCTGTCCAAACTCGAGTCGCGCCCCGCCGCGCACCCGTGGACCTACCGCTTCTTCATGGAGGTCGGCGGAGATGCGGCCCTCGCGCCGGTCTCCGAGGCGCTGGACGAGGTGAGGAGTCGCGCCACCCGGCTGCGCGTGCTCGGCAGCTTCCCGCGCTGGGTGGAGGAGGGTACCGACGAGGCGCGCCGAGAGACTTGACAGCTCTGCGGGCCCACGGTTATCCTAGGTGCCGCGCGGTGTGGCCGCCGCAGGCCTCCCGGTAACACTCGAATCGCGTACGATGAGCTTCGACCGCTCGGTCCTACTCGTTATTAGCCTTCGACTCCGGGTCCTCACCGTAGGGCCAGGGAGAAGGGGCGCGCGCGTCACGGACGCCTAGAGCACCGAGCGCGACAGACCGCAGAGTTCACTGCGGGCCTTCTCCAGATGAGAGAGGGCCTGCTTTTTTTCGTACCCGTCCAAGGAGCCCGACATGGACCGGATCCTGGTATTCGACACGACGCTGCGCGACGGCGAGCAGTCGCCGGGAGCGACGATGACGCAGGCTGAGAAGCTCCGCATGGCTCATCAGCTCGACGCGCTCGGCGTGGACATCCTCGAAGCCGGGTTCCCCATCAGCTCCCCCGACGACTTCGCCGGCGTGCGCGACATCGCCCGCGAGGTGAAGCGACCCGTGATCGCCGCGCTGGCGCGCTGTACCGAGCAGGACATCGACCGCGCCGCCGCGGCGCTCGAGCCCGCCCAGCGCGGCCGGATCCACACCTTCCTGGCCACCTCCGACATCCACCTCCAGCACAAGCTCCGCATCTCCCGCGAGGAAGCGATCGCGCGCGCCGTCGCCGGCGTGGAGCGCGCCCGCCGCTACACCGACGACGTCGAGTTCAGCGCCGAGGACGCCACCCGCACCGACCTCGACTTCCTCTGCGAGATCATGGCCGCGGCCGTCGCCGCCGGCGCCACCACGATCAACATGCCCGACACGGTGGGCTACACCCACCCCGAGGAGTACCGCCGTCGCGTCCGCGCGCTGCGCGAGCGCGTGCCGGGCATCGAGAACGTCGTGCTCTCCGTCCACTGCCACAACGACCTCGGGCTGGCCGTCGCCAACTCGATCGCCGCGATCGAGGAGGGCGCCCGCCAGGTGGAGTGCACCATCAACGGCATCGGCGAGCGGGCCGGAAACGCCGCCCTCGAGGAGATCGTGATGGCGCTCTACGTGCGCGGCGACGTCTTCCCCTTCCAGACGGGCGTCAACACGCGCGAGATCCATCGCACGAGCCAGCTGCTGACCTTCATCACCGGCATCCACCCGCAGCCGAACAAGGCGATCGTGGGCCGCAACGCCTTCGCCCACGAGTCGGGGATCCACCAGGACGGAATGATCAAGGAGCGCAGCACCTACGAGATCATGACGCCCGAGATCGTCGGAGTGCCGGAGAGCCAGCTCGTCCTCGGCAAGCACTCGGGGCGCAACGCGCTCTCCAGCCGCTACCGCGCGCTGGGCTACGAGCTGAGCAGCGACGAGCTCGACCGCACCTACAAGCTCTTCAAGCTGCTCGCCGACCAGAAGAAGACGATCCTGGACGAGGACCTCCTCTCCATCCTCCACCACGGGACGATGGAGGACGTGCCCCAGCACTACCGCATCAACCACCTCGAGGTGCTCTGCGGCAAGCGCCGCTCGGTGGCGCGCGTCAGCATCGGGACCGGCGAGGGTTCCGGGCGCGAGGCGGAGGCGGAGGGCGACGGGCCGATCTCGGCCGCGCTCGCGGCGGTGAACGCGGCCATCGACCCGGAGCCGCAGCTCGAGGAGCTCTCGATCCTCTCCGCCACGCCGGGCAGCGACGCCGTGGGCGAGGTGACGGTCCGGGTGCGGGTGGACGGCAGGAGCTTCACCGGCCGCGGTGCATCGCCCGACGTCGTCTACGGCGCCGTGCGCGCCTACCTGCACGCGCTCGACAAGGCCGCGCACGCGCACGGCCTGGAGGTGAAGGAGCTCGAGAAGGCCAACGACCTGTGGGGAGTGTGAGCGTGGCCGACCTGGACCGCTCCGTCCGTCTCTACGACACCACGCTGCGCGACGGCACGCAGCGCGAGGGGCTCTCCGTCTCCGTCGACGACAAGCTGCGCCTGGCGCGGGAGCTGGACGGACTCGGGGTGCACTACGTCGAGGGCGGCTGGCCGGGCTCGAACCCGAAGGACGCGGAGTTCTTCGAGCGCGCCCGCTCCCTGGACCTGGCCCACGCGAAGCTCGCGGCCTTCGGCAGCACGCGCCGGGCGGGGAGCCGCTGCGAGGACGACGCCAACGTCCAGGCGCTCGTCGCGGCGCGCACTCCGGTCGTGACGCTGGTGGGGAAGGCCTCCGCGCTGCACGTCGAGCGGGTGCTCGAGACGACCCGCGAGGAGAACCTGCGCATGATCGGCGAGAGCGTCGCCTTCTTCGAGCAGCTGGGGAAGGAGGTCGTCTTCGACGCCGAGCACTTCTTCGACGGCTGGAAGCTGGACGCGGAGTACGCCCTCGCTGTGGTCCGCGCCGCGGCTGAGGCGGGCGCGGACTGCGTGACGCTCTGCGACACCAACGGCGGCTCGCTCCCGGACGAGGTCGCGGAGATCGTCCGCGCGGTGCGCGAGGAGAGCACCGTGCCGCTCGGCATCCACACGCACAACGACGGCGGCCTCGCGGTGGCGAACGCCATGGCCGCCGTGCGGGCCGGGTGCACCCACGTGCAGGGCACGATCAACGGCTACGGCGAGCGCTGCGGGAACATGGACCTCGTCCCGCTCATCGCCAACCTGCAGCTCAAGCTGGGCTACGAGTGCCTGCCTCCGGAGCGGCTCCGCCGCCTGACGGAGTTCTCGCACCTCGTCGCCGACGTGGTCAACCTCAACCCGGACGCGCACGCGCCGTACGTGGGGCGCAGCGCCTTCGCGCACAAGGGCGGAATCCACGTCGCCGCGGTACACAAGCTCGCCAGCAGCTACGAGCACGTGGACCCCACGCTCGTCGGCAACCAGACGCGCGTGGTGGTGAGCGAGCTCGCCGGGCGGCGCAACGTGCGGATGCGCGCCGAGGCGCTCGGGCTCGAGCTCCACGGTCGCGACACCGCGCTGCTGCAGCGGATCAAGGAGCTGGAGAACGAGGGCCTGCAGTTCGAGGCCGCGGACGGCTCTTTCGAGATGCTCGTGCGCCGCTCCGACCCGGACTACGAGCCGCCCTTCGAGCTCCTCGACTTCACGGTCATCGTCGTGAAGCAGGGGCTCGAGACGCCCCGGGTGCAGGTCACCACCAAGCTGCGCGTGGGCACCGACGTGATGCACACCGCCGCCGAGGGCCACGGCCCGGTCGACGCGCTCGACCAGGCGATCCGCAAGGCGCTCCTCCCGCACTACCCGGAGCTTGCGGAGGTGCACCTCGTGGATTACAAGGTCCGCATCGTCGACGCGCACCGCGGCACCGCCGCCCGGCCGCGCGTCCTGATCGAGTCGGCCCGCGGCGAGGACCGCTGGAGCACCGTCGGGTGCTCGGAGAACATCATCGAGGCCAGCTGGCAGGCGCTCTGGGACTCGCTGGAGCTGCCCCTCGTGCGCGAGCGCGACGCCCGCCTGGCCGGACCCGCGTCCCTGCGCGCACCCGTGTCCGCGTAGGCGCCGTATTCCTTATCACCCGTTGAACGCGTAGCCAAGATGAGCAGCCCCCGTACGCTCTTCCAGAAGATCTGGGACGACCACGCCGTCCGCCCGCAGACGCCCGAGACGCCGGCCGTCCTCTACATCGACCTGCACCTGGTGCACGAGGTCACGTCGCCGCAGGCGTTCACGGAGCTGCGCCAGCGCGGGCTGAAGGTGCGCCGGCCGGGGCAGACGATCGCGACGATGGACCACTCGACGCCGACGACGCCCCGCACGCCCGGCCACGCCTTCGTCGTGCAGGACTCGCAGGCGGCCGCCCAGCTCAGCCGTCTCGAGCAGAACTGCAGCGACTTCGGCATCCGGCTCTTCGAGCTCGGCAGCGAGAACCAGGGCATCGTGCACGTGATCGGGCCGGAGCAGGGCCTGACGCAGCCGGGGATGACGATCGTCTGCGGCGACAGCCACACCAGCACGCACGGCGCCTTCGGCGCGCTCGCCTTCGGCATCGGGACCTCCGAGGTCGGCCACGTCCTCGCCACCCAGTGCCTGACGCAGAACCGGCCCAGGACGATGGAGATCCGCGTCGACGGCCAGCTGCGGCCGGGCGTCACGGCCAAGGACATCATCCTGGCGATCATCGCCAAGATCGGCATCGGCGGCGGCACGGGCTACGTGGTCGAGTACACGGGCGAGGCGATCCGCTCGCTCTCGATGGAGGAGCGGATGACGATCTGCAACATGTCCATCGAGGCGGGCGCGCGCGCCGGGCTCATCGCCCCGGACGAGACGACCTTCGAGTACCTCCGGGGCCGTCCCCACGCGCCGAAGGGCGCCGCGTGGGACGCCGCCGTGGAGCGCTGGCGCCAGCTGCCCTCGGACCCGGGCGCCGTCTACGACGCGACCGTGACGCTCGACGCGAGCGAGCTGCGCCCCATGATCACGTACGGCACCAACCCCGGCATGGGAATGCCGATCGACGGCACCGTCCCCGACCCGGCGGACTTCGAGGACGCCAGCCAGCGCGCCAGCCTCGAGAAGGCGCTCCGCTACATGGACCTGCAGCCGGGCCAGCCGCTCATCGGCAAGCCGGTGGACGTGGTCTTCGTCGGCAGCTGCACGAACTCGCGTATCACGGACCTGCGCGCCGCCGCCCAGGCCCTGCGCGGCCGCCGCGTCGCAGAGGGCGTGCGGATGCTCGTCGTCCCCGGCTCGCAGCAGGTGAAGCGCCAGGCCGAGGCCGAGGGTCTCGACGAGATCTTCCGCGAGGCCGGCGCCGAGTGGCGCGAGGCCGGCTGCTCCATGTGCATCGCCATGAACGGCGACCAGCTCGCGCCCGGCCAGTACGCCGTGAGCACCAGCAACCGCAACTTCGAGGGGCGGCAGGGCAAGGGTGGGCGTACCTTCCTCGCCAGCCCGCTGACCGCGGTCGCGACGGCCGTGAACGGAACGATCACCGACGCGCGCGAGCTGCTCGCCGAGCCGGCGACGGTTTAGGTCTTCGGCTATCGGTCGCCGCTCCGGGACTTCGCGACTGAAGACCGACGACTGAAGACCGACGACTGAAGACCGACGACTGATGACCGACGACGCTGACTGACGACCAACGACTGACGACCCAACATGGAACCGATCCAGACCTTCTCATCCACCGTCGTCGTTCTCCCGATCGAGAACATCGACACCGATCAGATCATCCCCGCGCGGTACCTGAAGGTGACCGACAAGGCGGGGCTGGGCGAGGCGCTCTTCGCCGACTGGCGCTACGAGGCCGATGGCAGCCCGAAGGCCGACTTCGTCCTCAACCAGCCGGCGTCGAAGGGTGCGCAGGTGCTCTTCGCCGGTGACAACTTCGGCTGCGGCTCCTCGCGCGAGCACGCGCCCTGGGCGCTCGTGGGCTACGGCTTCCGTGCCGTCATCAGCACCTTCTTCGCCGACATCTTCCGCAACAATGCGCTGAAGAACGGCCTCATCCCGATCATCGTCGAGCCGGACGTGCACCGCCGGCTGCAGGCGGGGTTCGAGGCCGACCCGCAGGCCCGGGTGACGGTGGATCTGGCCAGGCAGAAGCTCGTCCTCCCCGACGGCGAGGAGGTCCACTTCCCCATCGACCCGTTCGCGAAGCACTGCCTGCTGAACGGCGTCGACCAGCTCGGCTTCCTCCTCGGCGAGGCGGACGCGATCGCAACCTACGAGGCGTCGCACCCCGCGCGCGTCCAGACGGCGGGGTGAGGCGAATGGAAGCCATCATCACGGTACTCCCGGGTGACGGGATCGGGCCGGAGGTCGCGGCCGAGGGCGTGCGCGTCCTGCAGGCTGTGGCCGAGCGCTGGGGCCATCGCTTCGAGACGCGCGAGGCGCTCATCGGCGGCGCCGCCATCGACGCCGAGGGCACGCCGCTCCCGCAGGAGACCATCACCCTCTGCAAGGGCTCCGACGCGGTTCTGCTGGGCGCGGTGGGCGGCCCCAAGTGGGACGACCCCGGCGCGAAGGTGCGGCCCGAGCAGGGGCTGCTGGGCATCCGCAAGGCGCTCGAGCTCTTCGCGAACCTGCGCCCCGTCCGGTGCCATCCAGAGGTCGCCGACGCCTCTCCGCTGCGGCGCGACCTGCTCGAGGGCGTGGACCTGCTGGTCGTGCGCGAGCTCACCGGCGGGATCTACTTCGGCGAGAAGCGCCGCGAGCGCCTCGACGGCGAGGAGCGCGCGACGGACGCCTGCGTCTACACCACGCGCGAGGTCGAGCGCGTCGTCCGCACCGCCGCGCAGCTCGCGCGCGGCCGCCGCGGCAAGCTCACCTCGGTCGACAAGGCGAACGTCCTCGAGACCTCGCGCCTCTGGCGCCAGGTGGCGACGCGCGTCGTCCGGGAGGAGTTCCCGGACGTCCAGCTCGAGCACATCCTCGTCGACGCCTGCGCGATGCACCTGCTCCGCCGGCCGGCGGACTTCGACGTGATCGTCACCGAGAACATGTTCGGCGACATCCTCACCGACGAGGCCTCCATGCTCGCCGGGTCCATGGGGCTGCTGCCCTCCGCGTCGCTGGGCGCGGCGCAGTCGGGCAATCGCAGGCGCCTGGGGCTCTACGAGCCCATCCACGGCTCCGCGCCCGACATCGCCGGCCAGGGCATCGCCAACCCGCTGGGCACCATCCTCAGCGTCGCCATGCTCCTGCGCCACTCGCTCGGCCTCGACGCCGAGGCGCGGGCGGTGGAGGACGCGGTCCAGCAGGTCCTCGCCTCCGGTCCGCGTACCCGGGACCTCGCGGGCGCCGACGGCGAGGGCACCCGCGCCGTCGGCGGCGCGGTGGCGGAGGCGGTCAAGGGTAGGGAATAGGATTCAGGACTCGGGACTCGGGGGCGCCTTCCCTGACCCCCGAATCCCGAATCCTGAATCCTCAACACACTGAATCGAGGCTACACCATGTCTAACGAGCGGACCGGCGCACAGATCATCTGCGAGGCGCTCATCCGGGAAGGGGTGGACACCCTCTTCGGTATCCCGGGTGGCGCGATCATGCCGTTCTACCACGCGCTGCCCGAGTACTCCGACCGGCTCCGCCACGTGCTCTGTCGCCACGAGCAGGGGGCCGGCCACGCGGCGGAGGGCTACGCCCGCGCCAGCGGCCGCGTCGGCGTCTGCGTCGCCACGAGCGGCCCCGGTGCCACCAACCTGGTCACGCCCATCGGCGATGCCTGGATGGACAGCACCCCGATGGTCGCGCTCACCGGACAGGTAGCCTCGACGGTCCTCGGGAAGGACGCCTTCCAGGAGACCGACATCACCGGAATCACGCTGCCGATCACCAAGCACAACTATCTGGTGAGCGACGTGCGGGAGCTTCCGCGCGTCTTCCGCGAGGCCTTCCACATCGCCTCGACGGGGCGGCAGGGGCCGGTGCTCATCGACGTCACCAAGGACGCCCAGCAGGCGCGCACCGTTCCCGACTGGGACCTGCAGCTCAACCTGCCGGGCTACCGGCCGAACACGCAGGGCAACCGGCGGCAGATTCGCGAGGCCGCCCGGCTCCTCGCCGAAGCCGAGAAGCCTCTCATCATGGTGGGCAGCGGCGTGATCTGGGCCGGCGCCACGCGCGAGCTGCAGGCGCTCGCCGAGCGCACCGGGATTCCGGTCATCACCACGCTCCACGGCAAGGGCGCCTTCCCCGACGATCACCCGCTCTGCCTCGGCATGCCGGGCATGCACGGCTGGGTGCACGTGAACCGCGCCATCCAGGAGTGCGACGTGCTCCTCAACGTCGGCGCGCGCTTCGACGACCGCGTCACCGGGAAGGTGTCCACCTTCGCGCCGCACGCCCGCGTCATCCACGTCGACATCGACCCGGCGGAGATCGGCAAGAACATCCGCACCGAGGTGCCGATCGTCGGGGACGCCCGCGACGTTCTCGCCGCCCTCGTCGAGTTGGTGGCGGAGCGCGACTCGGGTGAGTGGATGGAGCACATCCGCGAGATGCAGCACAAGCACCAGCCGCGTCAACAGTACCTGAAGCGCCCGGACACCGCGCAGCTCATGCCGCACGACGTCTTCGCCGCGCTGAACCGCTCCTTCCGCGAGCACGGCAACGTCCGCGTCGTCACCGACGTGGGCCAGCACCAGATGTGGGCCGCACAGCTCATCGACTGGCAGAACCCGCGCTCGCACATCACCAGCGGCGGCTCGGGCACCATGGGCTTCGCCGTCCCGGCCGCACTCGGCGCGGCGCTCGCCTGCCCCGACGAGACGATCTGGGTGGTCTGTGGCGACGGCGGCTTCCAGATGACGAACCAGGAGCTGGCGACGATCAAGCAGGAGGGCATCCGCAACGTCAAGGTGGCGATCGTCAACAACGGCTACCTGGGCATGGTGCGGCAGTGGCAGGAGCTCTTCGAGAACAAGCGCTACAGCGGCACGCCGCTCTCCGGCCCCGACTTCGCCCTGCTCGCGCAGGCCTACGGGCTGCCGGGCCTCGTCGTCGAGCACGTGGACGAGGTCGACGAGATCGTCGAGCGCGCCTGGTCCACCGACGACTCGGTCGTCATCGACTTCCGCGTCGAGCGCGAGGTCAACGTCTTCCCGATGGTGCCCGCCGGGAAGGGCATCGGCGAGATGCTGACGGAAGCGCCCGTGTGAAGTGCCGAGTGCCCAGTGCCAAGTGCCAAGTTGGCTACCAGTTGTCTGTTGACTGATAGCCGATAGCCGATAGCCGATAGCCCAGGAGCCTTCCGTGAAACACACACTCGTCGTCCTCATGCAGGACCACCCCGGCGTGCTGACGCGCGTGGCCGGGCTCATCCGTCGGCGCGCGTTCAATATCGAGAGCCTCACCGTCGGCCACAGCGAGCAGTCCGGCATCAGCCGGATGACGCTCGTCGTCGACGCGGCCGACGTGGAGCAGATCACGAAGCAGCTCTACCGGCTCATCGAGGTCATCAAGGTGAGCGACGTCACCGACGACCCGACCGTGGTCCGCGAGGTGGCACTACTGAAGGTGCACGCGCCGCGCGCCGCGCGCACGGAGCTGATCGCCCTCGCCAACCTCTACAACGCCCGCGTGGTGGACGTCGGGGCGAACACGATGATCCTGGAGATCACCGCCTTCCCGTCGAAGGCGGAGCAGTTCATCGAGATTCTGCGTCCGTACGGCATCCAGGAGATGCTGCGCACGGGCCGGATCGCGATGGTCCGCGGGCCGCAGGTCCACCGGGTGCCCGAAGAGGCGGAGATGCCCGAAGCCCCGGAAGCGGCGGCCTGAGCCGCACACGTTCGAGAAACCCCATACCCAAGAGGAAGGAATGCCCGAGCTCTTCTACGATAAGGACGCGGACCTCGGACGGCTGCAGGGCCGGCGGATCGCGATCATCGGATTCGGCAGCCAGGGTCACGCGCACGCGCTCAACCTGCGCGACAGCGGGCTCGATGTGGTCGTCGGCCTGCACGCGGGCTCCAAGAGCCGCGCCAAGGCCGAGGCCGCGGGCCTGCGCGTGCTCTCCGTGGCCGACGCGGCACGCGAGGGGGAGCTCATCATGCTCCTCGTGCCCGACACGCTGCAGGCGAAGCTCTACCGCGAGGAGATCGCCCCGCACCTGACCGCGGGCAAGACGCTGATGTTCGCCCACGGCTTCAACATCCGCTACGACCAGATCGTCCCGCCGGCGGACGTGGACGTGAGCATGGTGGCGCCCAAATCGCCCGGGCACCGCGTGCGCGAGGTCTACGAGGCGGGCGGCGGCGTGCCCGCGCTCGTCGCCGTCGAGCAGGACGCGTCCGGCCACGCGCTCGAGGACGCCCTCGCCTACGCGAAGGGCATCGGCTCCACGCGCGCCGGCGTGCTCCAGACGACCTTCACCGAGGAGACGGAGACCGACCTCTTCGGCGAGCAGGCGGTGCTCTGCGGCGGCGTCTCCGAGCTGGTGAAGGCCGGCTTCGAGACGCTCGTCGACGCGGGCTACCAGCCCGAGGTCGCCTACTTCGAGTGCCTCCACGAGCTGAAGCTCATCGTCGACCTGATGTACCAGGGCGGCCTCAACTACATGCGCTACTCCGTCTCGGACACGGCGGAGTACGGCGACTACGTGGCCGGCCAGCAGGTGATCCAGCAGCAGAGCCGGGCGGCGATGCGCAAGCTGCTCGACGACATCCAGAGCGGCGCTTTCGCCACCGCGTGGATCAAGGAGAACGAGGAGGGCCGCCCGACCTTCGAGCGCCGGCGCGCCTCCGAGGCCGAGCACACCATCGAGCGCGTGGGGCGTGATCTGCGCCGCATGATGCCCTTCGTGAACCCGCGCGAGGTGGTGCCGGGGTCGGGCGGGGCCTGAGCGGGTGGGCGCTCCGGCAGGCCGCCGGAGCGCCCGTTTCGTACCATCGACCGCCGGCGCGGCGGCGTATCCCCCGAGAGAACCATGGCTGCGAAGTTCACCACCACCGATTGGATCTGGCACAGTGGGGAGTTCATCCCGTGGGAGCAGGCGACGATCCACGTGATGAGCCACGTCGTCCATTACGGCTCCTCGGTCTTCGAGGGGCTGCGCTGCTACGAGACGCCCGAGGGCCCGGCGATCTTCCGGCTGCGCGAGCATATGCGCCGTCTCCTCGACTCGGCCAAGGTCTACCGCATGGACCCGGGCTACGACCTCGACGAGCTGTCGAGCGCCTGCTGCGACCTCGTGCGGAAGAACGGCCTGCGGGAGTGCTACATCCGTCCCATCCTCTTCCGCGGCTACGGCTCGGTCGGCGTCAACCCGACCGCCTGTCCGGTCGAGGCCTATCTCGCGTGCTGGCCCTGGGGCGCGTACCTGGGCGAGGGCGCGCTCGAGCGCGGCGTGGCCGCCTGCATCTCCAGCTGGCAGCGCCCCGCCCCCAACACCTTCCCCGCCCTGGCGAAGGCCGGCGGGAACTACCTGAGCTCCCAGCTCATCAAGATGGAGGCGCTCGCCAACGGCTACGACGAGGGCATCGCCCTCAGCCCGGGCGGCCTGGTGAGCGAGGGGAGCGGCCAGAACCTCTTCCTGGTGCGCGACGGCACGCTCGTGACGCCGCCGCTGGAGGGAACGCTCCTGGCGGGCATCACCCGCGACTCCGTCGTCACGCTCGCGCGTGACCTCGGCATTCCGGTCCGCGAGCAGCCGGTCCCGCGCGAGCTGCTCTACCTCGCCGACGAGGTCTTCTTCACCGGCACCGCGGCGGAGGTGACCCCGGTGCGTAGCATCGACAAGATCACCATCGGCGGGGGCGCGGCCGGCCCGGTCACTCGCAAGCTCCAGGCGCGACTCCTGGATATCGCCCACGGGCGCGCGGCCGATGAGCACGACTGGCTCACGCCCGTCGCGACGTCGAAGGAAGCGGCAGTCGCATGAGCGGGGCATCCGAGAACGACGGGCTTCCCAGCCGCACGCTGATCGCGGGACGCGACCGCGCCCCCGCGCGTGCCATGCTGCGCGCCGTCGGGCTGACCGACAAGGACTTCGAGCAGCCGCTCATCGGCGTCGCCAACACCTGGGCGGAGACCACCCCCTGCAACTACCACCTCCGCGACGTCGCGGAGTGGGTCAAGGAGGGCATCCGCGAGGCCGGCGGCACCCCGCTGGAGTTCAACACCGTCGTGATCTCCGACGGCATCACGATGGGCACCGAGGGCATGAAGACCTCGCTCATCAGCCGCGACCTGATCGCCGACTCGATCGAGCTGATGACGCGCGGCTACATGTTCGACGGCGTGGTGGCGCTCTCCGGGTGCGACAAGACCATTCCTGGCACGGTGATGGCCCTCGCCCGGCTCGACGTGCCCTCGCTGATGCTCTACGGCGGCACCATCCTGCCCGGGCGGCTCCACGGGCGCGATCTCTCGGTGCAGGACGTCTTCGAGGCGGTCGGCGCCTGCGCGGCCGGCCGTATCACCGAAGCGGAGCTGCACGAGGTCGAGTGCGCCGCCTGCCCCGGCGCGGGCGCGTGCGGCGGCCAGTACACCGCCAACACCATGGCGACGGCCTTCGAGGTGATGGGCATCTCGCCCGTCGGTGCGAATACCATCCCCGCGCCCGACGAGGCGAAGGCGGATGCCGCGCGCGAGGCCGGCCGCCTCGCCGTCCGCGTGGTGAGAGAGGGGATCCGGCCCAGCCGCCTCATCACCCGCACCTCGCTGGAGAACGCCATCCGCCTGGTGGCCGCCTCGGGCGGTTCGACCAACGCCGTGCTCCACCTGCTCGCCATCGCGCGAGAGGCGGGGGTGGAGCTCAGCATCGACGACTTCGACCGCATCAGCGCCCAGACGCCGTTCATCGCCGATCTCCGGCCGGGTGGGAAGTACATGGCGCTCGACCTGCACCTCGCGGGCGGCGTGGGCGTGATCGTGAAGCGCCTGCTGGACGCGGGGCTCATGGAGGGCAGCACGCCCACCGTCACCGGCCGCACCCTCGCGCAGGAGGTGGCGCGCGTGGAGGAGGCACCCGGCCAGAAGGTGGTGCGCTCCCTCGACGATCCGCTCAAGCCCACCGGCGGGCTGGTGATCCTCAAGGGCTCGCTCGCCCCCGAGGGTAGCGTCCTCAAGGTCGCCGGCCTCGCGAGGAAGGAGCACCGCGGTCCCGCGCGCGTCTTCGAGCGCGAGGAGGACGCCTTCGCCGCCGTGCAGGAGGGCCGGATCCGTTCGGGCGACGTGCTGGTGATCCGCTATGAAGGGCCCAAGGGCGGGCCCGGCATGCGCGAGATGCTCGGCGTGACCGCCGCGCTCAGCGGCCAGGGTCTGGACGAGAGTGTCGCGCTGCTCACCGACGGCCGCTTCTCGGGCGCGACGCACGGCCTCATGGTCGGGCACGTGGCGCCGGAGGCCGCCGTGGGCGGCCCGATCGCGGCCGTTCGCGACGGCGACGTCATCCACTTCGACATCCCCAACCGCCGCCTCGACCTGGAGGTGAGCGAGGCGGAGATCGCCGAACGGATGCGCGGCTGGACGCCTCCCCCGCCCCGCTACACCCGCGGCGTGATGGCCAAGTACGCCCGGCTGGTGAGCTCGGCCGCGGAGGGCGCGGTCACCGGACACTGAAGTACCCTTTTCCGAATCGTAGCCACGCGCGGGGGCGAGGCCCCCGTGAGGACCGGGAGACAGATATGCCGCAGTATCGCTCACGCACGACGACCCATGGCCGCAACATGGCGGGCGCGCGCGCCCTCTGGCGCGCGACCGGAATGCAGGACGGCGACTTCGGGAAGCCGATCATCGCCATCGCCAACTCCTTCACCCAGTTCGTCCCCGGCCACGTCCACCTGAAGGACATGGGCCAGCTCGTGGCGCGCGAGATCGAGCGCGCCGGCGGTGTGGCGAAGGAGTTCAACACGATCGCCGTCGACGACGGGATCGCCATGGGGCACGCGGGGATGCTCTACTCGCTGCCGTCGCGCGAGCTGATCGCCGACGCGGTCGAGTACATGGTGAACGCGCACTGCGCCGATGCTCTGGTATGCATCTCCAACTGCGACAAGATCACCCCCGGGATGCTGATGGCCGCGCTGCGCCTGAACATCCCGGTCGTCTTCGTCTCCGGCGGCCCGATGGAGGCCGGTAAGACGCGCCTGGCCGAGGGCGATGTGAAGCTCGACCTGATCGACGCGATGGTCCAGGCGGCGCACCCGGGCGTGAGCGACGAGGATCTCGCCGAGATCGAGCGTTCCGCCTGCCCGACCTGCGGCTCGTGCTCGGGAATGTTCACCGCCAACTCGATGAACTGCCTGACCGAGGCGCTCGGGCTCTCCCTGCCCGGCAACGGCTCGCTGCTGGCGACGCACGCCGGCCGCCGGGAGCTCTTCCTGGAGGCCGGCCGCCGCATCGTCGACCTGGCGAGGCGCCACTACGAGCAGAACGACGGCACCGTGCTCCCCCGCTCCATCGCGACCCCGGCGGCGTTCGAGAACGCGATGTCGCTGGACATCGCGATGGGCGGGTCGACCAACACGGTCCTCCACCTCCTCGCCGCCGCCCAGGAGGCCGAGGTCGACTTCACGATGGCCGACATCGACCGCCTGTCGCGGCGGGTCCCGAACCTCTGCAAGGTCGCCCCGGCGACGAACCGCTTCCACATGGAGGACGTCCACCGCGCGGGCGGCGTGATGGCGATCCTGGGCGAGCTCGACCGGGCCGGCCTCATCCATACGCAGCTCCCGACCATCCACTCGCGCACGCTCGGCGATGCGCTCGACCAGTGGGACATCGCGCGCCCGAGCGCCTCGGACGTCGCCAGGCAGCGGTACCTCGCCGGGCCCGCCGGGATCCGGACGCAGGAGGCGTTCAGCCAGGAGTGCTACTGGCCCAGCGCTGACCTGGACCGCTCCGACGGCTGCATCCGCGACCGGGAGCACGCCTACTCGCTCGATGGCGGCCTGGCCGTGCTCTACGGCAATCTCGCCCCGAACGGGTGCATCGTGAAGACGGCGGGCGTGGACGAGAAGAACCTCGTCTTCCGGGGACCGGCCCGGATCACGGAGAGCCAGGAGGAGGCGGTCGACGCCATCCTCTCCGGCCGCATCCAGGCCGGCGACGTGGTGATCGTCCGCTACGAGGGGCCGAAGGGGGGGCCGGGGATGCAGGAGATGCTCTACCCCACGAGCTACATCAAGTCGATGGGGCTCGGGAAGTCGTGCGCGCTGATCACCGACGGGCGCTTCTCCGGCGGCACCAGCGGCCTGAGCATCGGCCACGTGAGCCCCGAGGCAGCCGAGGGTGGCAACATCGCCCTGATAGAGGAGGGCGACATCGTGGAGATCGACATCCCGGAGCGGACGATCGAGATCGCCATCCCCGACGCGGAGCTCGCGGCCCGTCGCGAGCGCATGGCCGAGAAGGGCGCCGCCGCCTGGAAGCCGGCCACGCGCAAGCGCCACGTCTCCGCCGCGCTCCGCGCCTACGCCGCGCTCACCACGAGCGCGGACCGGGGCGCCGTTCGCGACGTCTCGCAGCTCGAGAAGGCCGCGGCGCGGGCGGCGGAGCCGGTGCCGCTCTCCGCGGCGGAGTTCTGACGCGCGCAGCGGGGCCCTTGACGAACCGGCCCCTGCGCGTGTAGCATTCTCCCATGCATCAGAGAGCCTTCTACTTCGCCCGGTACTTCTACTTTACCACGCCCTTCGAGGCGGGCCGTGGTCCCGGGCGGTTGCGCGCGTAGAGCGCGAGGACTCTCCAGGCAATGCGGCGGCCCGTGGACTCACGGGCCGCTTTCTTTTTATCCCCCATTCGGAGATCGCCACCATGATCGTCATCACCCGTCCGGAGATCACACCCGAGGAGCTGGACCACATCCGTGAGCGCGTCGAGGCGCTCGGGCTGCGCACGAGCGTGACGCGCGGCGAGAAGCAGACGATCATCGGCTGCATCGGCGACGACGACCGGCTTCGCGAGATCTCGCTGCTCAGCCTGCCCGGCGTGGAGTCGGTGGTGCCGGTGCTCAAGCCCTACAAGCTGGCCGCCCGCGAGTTCGTGGCCGAGCCGGTCCCGGTGCGCGTCGGCGACGGCGTCCTCGTCGGCGGTCGCGACGTGGTGGTGATGGCGGGGCCCTGCTCGGTGGAGGGCCGGGAGATGCTCTTCGAGACGGCGACCGCCGTGCAGTCGGCGGGCGCGCAGGTGCTGCGCGGCGGGGCGTTCAAGCCGCGCACCAGCCCCTACGCCTTCCAGGGAATGGGAGTCGAGGCGCTCGAGCTCCTCGCCGAGGTCCGGCGCGCGACCGGGCTCCCGGTCATCACCGAGGTGATGGACACCCGCCAGGTCGAGATCGTCGCCGAGCACGCCGACGTGCTGCAGATCGGCGCCCGCAACATGCAGAACTTCCCGCTCCTCTCCGAGGTCGGCCGCGTGCAGCGCCCGGTCCTCCTCAAGCGCGGCCTCTCCGCGACCATCAAGGAGCTGCTCATGGCCGCCGAGTACATCCTGGCCCAGGGCAACCGCGACGTGATCCTCTGCGAGCGTGGCATCCGCACCTTCGAGACGGCGACGCGCAACACCTTCGACGTGGCGGCCATCCCCGTGCTGAAGAAGGAGACGCACCTGCCCGTGATCGTCGATCCCAGCCACGCCGCCGGCCGCGCGGACATGGTGGCGCCGCTCGCCTTCGCCGCCATCGCCGCGGGCGCCGACGGGCTGATCATCGAGGTGCACCCCCACCCCGAGGAGGCGCTCTCCGATGGCGACCAGTCGCTCGATCCGGGCGCTTTCCGCACCCTGATGCAGCGCCTCGGAGCCTTCGCCGAGGCGACCGGCCGTTCGCTGCCGACCGTCGTCGGCGTGGGCGCCGCCGAGAGCTGGCCGGAGGTGGTGGCGTGAGCGACGAGCTGGAGGAGCTGCGGCACGAGATCGAGTCGATCGACCACGACCTCGTCTCCCTCCTCGCCCGCCGGGTCGAGGTGGCGCGGCGGATCGGAGGGGCGAAGCGCCAGACCGGTCGCCCCACCCTGGACCCCGCCCGCGAGGCGGCGGTCGTGCGGCGGGCGGGCGAGCTCGCCCGCGAGGCGGGCCTCGACGCCGAGGAGGTGCGTGAGCTCTTCTGGCACGTGATCGGCCTCTCGCGCCGCGCGCAGACGCACTGAGAACGACACCGACACCCCGGGCACTCCCCCGGGGTGTTGTTGCCAGAGGGCCCGATTCGGGCTAAGTTGGGCGCATTCGTGCCGGTAGGCGAATGCGCCCGCGGCATCCGTATCACCTGCCCCGCGGCACCGGGGCCGAAGGACCGAGTCGACCATGAGCGCGAACTCCGCGCCTCCGGATACGCCCTACGGCTACGCGCCCCGGGGCAAGGACAACGGCACCGTCAAGAGCAAGGGCAAGCCCACGCTCCACCTCGCGGAGGGGCACGAGGGCGTACCGATCCGCGCCCGCAAGCCGGCGTGGCTCAAGGTGCCCTCGCCCGGCGGCCCGAACTACCTGCGTCTGCAGAAGATGATGCGGCAGCAGGGCCTCCACACCGTCTGCGAGGAGGCCCACTGCCCCAACATCGGCGAGTGCTGGGAATCGGGGACCGCCACCTTCATGATCCTCGGCGACGTCTGCACGCGCGCCTGCAAGTACTGCGCGGTCGCCCACGGGCTTCCCTCGGAGCTCGACCTCGACGAGCCCCGCCGCGTCGCCGACTCCGTCGTCGCGATGGGCCTCGAGCACGCGGTGGTCACCTCCGTCAACCGCGACGAGCTCGCCGACGGCGGCGCGGGCGTCTTCGCCGAGACGATCCGCCAGATCCACGCTCGCCGGCCGGGCTGCTCCGTCGAGGTGCTCACCCCCGACTTCCGCGGCAGGGAGGAGTCGATCCGGCTCGTCGTCGAGGCGCGACCCGAGATCTTCGCCCACAACGTGGACACGGTCGAGCGCCTCGTGCGCGCCGTCCGGCCGGGCGCCCGCTACTGGCGCAGTATTTCCGTGCTCGGCGTCGTCAAGCGCCTCGACCCCTCCATGCTCACCAAGAGCGCCATCATCCTGGGGATGGGTGAAACCGAGGCGGAGATCCATCAGACGATGAAGGACCTGCGCGAGGCCGCGGTCGACATCCTCACGCTGGGCCAGTACCTCCGGCCCTCCGAGCACCACGTTCCGCTCGACCGCTGGGTGACGCCCGAGGAGTTCGCGCGCTGGAAGGAGATCGGCGAGCGAGAGCTGGGCTTCCGGCACGTCGAGGCGGGGCCCCTGGTGCGCTCGTCCTACCACGCGAAGGAACAGGCACGGCAGACGCAGGCGGGCGGCCCGGGACGCCTCACCGAGATCCTGGAAGCCGACGTGGAGTCGCCCGTGGAGATCGACGACGCCGAGGCCGAGGCCCGGAAGATCTACGCGGCCCCGCAGGCGCGGCAGCCGACGCTCATCCAGCTCGGCGGCCTCTCGCCGGGCGGGCGCGACAGGCATCGGCAGTAGCAATCCAAGAGGATGAAAATGGCTAATACGAGAACGAAGAAGGGAGCGACCGCCGAGCACGTCGAGCGGCGCGACCACCCCTCCCCCGCCACGCCGGCCCAGGACCCGAACTGGGAGCGTGAGCACAAGCCCGAGATGAGCCCCGAGGAGCACCTCCAGGGGCTCTCGCCGGAGCGTCTACGCGACATCATGCACGACATGCTCCTCGGGCGGCGCTTCGAGGAGAAGGCCGCGGAGGCGTACGCGCTGGGCAAGATCGGCGGCTTCTGCCATCTCTACATCGGCCAGGAGGCCGTGGCGATCGGGGCCATCCATGCGCTGCAGCAGGGCGATTACGTGATGACGGCCTACCGGGAGCACGTGCATGCGCTCCAGATGGGCATCGAGCCCGGCGCCGTCATGGCCGAGCTCTACGGCAAGGAGACGGGCTGCTCGCACGGCAACGGCGGCTCGATGCACATGTTCTCGGCCGAGAAGAACTACCTCGGCGGTCACGGCATCGTCGGCGGCCAGATCCCGCTCGCCCTCGGCGTCGCGTGGAAGATCAAGTACCGGAAGGAAGACCGGGTCATGCAGGTCTACCTCGGCGAGGCGGCCGTCAACCAGGGCGCCTTCCACGAGTCGCTCAACATGGCGGCGCTCTGGAAGCTCCCGCTGGTGGTGATCGTCGAGAACAACCGCTTCGGGATGGGTACCGCCTGGGAGCGCGCCTCCTCGCTCTACGACATCTCGCAGAAGGCGAACGCCTACGCCATGCCCTCGGCCGTCGCCGACGGCATGGACGTGCTCGACGTCTATCGAGTTACCAGGCAAGCGGTCGACCGCGCCCGGGCCGGTGAGGGACCCACCCTCATCGAGGCGCGCACCTACCGCTTCGTAGGCCACTCGATGTCCGATCCCGTCTCCGGCGTCTACCGCACCAAGGAGGAGGTCGAGGAGGAGAAGCTCAACGACCCCATCCGTATCTACGCCAACACCCTCGCCGACACCAACGTCCTCTCCCAGCAGCAGCTCGAAGCGATGGACGAGGAGGTCAAGAAGGTCGCCGAGCAGGCGGCCGAGTTCGCCGAGAGCTCGCCCGACCCGGCACCCGAGCAGCTCTACCAGAACGTCTACGTGGACGAGGACGTGCAGGGGCAGCTGTATCTGGACGGGCGGCGCTAGCCGCCCTTCACCCGATCACCAGGCTATCAGCTATCGGCTATCAGCTATCAGCTGGGCCGTTCCTGATAGCCGATAGCTGATAGCTAATGGCCGTCATCACCTATCGCGACGCCCTCAACCAGGCGCTCGCCGAAGAGATGGAACGCGACCCGGACGTCTTCCTCATGGGCGAGGAGGTCGGGGTCTACAACGGAGCCTACAAGGTCTCGAAGGGTCTCCTCGACCGCTTCGGCGAGGAGCGCGTGGTGGACACGCCCATCACCGAGCTCGGCTTCGCCGGCCTCGGCGTCGGCGCCGCCATGACCGGCCTGCGCCCGGTCATCGAGTTCATGACCTGGAACTTCGCCTACCTCGCCACGGACCAGATCTTCAACGCCGCGGCGAAGATGCGTTACATGAGCGCGGGCCAGTTCAAGATCCCCGTGACCTTCCGCGGCCCCAGCGGCGCGGCGCTGCAGCTCGCCGCGCAGCACTCGCAGGCGCTCGAGGCGATGTACTCGCACTTCCCGGGGCTCAAGGTCGTCACGCCCGGCACCCCAGCGGACGCGAAGGGCCTGCTCAAGGCGGCCATCCGCGACGACGACCCGGTCTGCTTCTTCGAGGGCGAGATGCTCTACAACCTCAAGGGCGAGGTGCCGGACGACGACGATTTCGTCATCCCCCTCGGCGTCGCCGAGGTCAAGCGCCCGGGCGCGGACGTCTCCATCATCACCCACGGCAAGATGATCAACGTCGCCCTCCAGGCGGCGGCCAAGCTCGAGAAGGACGGCGTCGACGCGGAGGTGCTGGACCTCCGCACGCTGCGGCCGCTCGACGTGGAAGCCATCGTGGCCACGGTGGCGAAGACGAACCGTGCCGTCCTCCTCGAAGAGGGCTGGCCCTACGGCGGCATCACCACCACCGTCGCGACGCTCATCCAGGAGCTGGCCTTCGACCATCTGGACGCACCCGTGCTGCGCGTCACCCAGGCCGACGTTCCCATGCCCTACGCGAAGGGGCTGGAGAAGCTGGCGAAGCCCAGCGCGGAGCTGGTGGTGGAGAAGGTGAACCGGGTGCTCTACAGGTAGTTACGAGTTATGAGTTACGAGTTACGAGTTGAGTCACTGGCCAACTCGAAACTCGTAACTCGTACTTCGTAACTCATAACCCATACTCCGATTTCGACATGGCCACGAAAGTCTATATGGAGGCCCTCTCGCCCACGATGGAGGAAGGGCGGCTGGTCACCTGGATGAAGCACGAGGGCGATCAGGTCAACGAGGGTGACGTGCTCGCGGAGGTAGAGACGGACAAGGCGACGATGGAGCTGGTGGCGCGCGGCAGTGGCGTGCTGCGCAAGCAGCTCCTCGCCGAGGGCGACACCGCGAACGTGGGCACGGTGATCGGTGTCGTCGCCGCGCCCGACGAGGACGTTTCGTCCATCGTCGGCGACGTGGTGGCACAGGAGGCATCCACGACGGCGGAGGCGCCGAAGGCGAAGGAGGTCGCGCGCGCCGAGGAGAGTGGGGCGGGCATCGGCAAGGCCGGCGCGGCGGTGGCCGCCGGCGGCCAGACGGAGATGGACCAGGTGGAGCGCGCGCACGAGCACGACGCGGTGCGCTACGAGCCGGCGGAGAACGGCCGCGTGAAGGCCTCGCCCCTCGCGCGCCGACTGGCGGAGGAGAAGGGCCTCGACCTCAACCGGGTGCAGGGCAGCGGCCCGGGCGGGCGCGTCATCAAGCGCGACATCGAGGCGGCCCGGGAGGCACCGGTGGCGGCCCCCGCAGCGGCTGCCGCCCCCGCGGCGGCGTACGAGGAGGTCCCGCTCACCCAGATGCGGAAGACGATCGCCAAGCGCCTCACGCAGTCGATCGGCCCGATCCCGACCTTCTACCTCACCGTCGAGGTGGACATGAGCCAGGCGGTGGCGCTGCGCCAGAAGATCAACGAGCGCTTCGCCAAGGAGGGAATCAAGGTCTCCCCGAACGACCTGGTGATCAAGGCGGTGGCCGCGGCGCTGAGGAAGCACGCCTGGGTCAACGCGGCCTGGACGGGAGAGTCGATCCGCCTCTACAACGAGGTGCACATCGGAGTCGCCGTAGCGGTGGAGGAAGGTCTCATCACCCCCGTGGTACGCAACGCCGACAAGAAGGGCATCACCGAGATCGCCCAGGAGGTCAAGGAGCTCGCGGGCCGCGCCCGTGAGAAGAAGCTGAAGCCGGAGGAGTACACCGGCAGCACCTTCTCCATCTCCAATCTGGGGATGTTCGGGATCACCGAGTTCACCGCCGTCATCAACCCGCCCGAGGCGGCGATCCTGGCCGTCGGCACGGTGGAGGAGAAGGTGGTGGTGGAGGGCGGCGAGATGGTCGTGCGCCCGCGCATGCGCCTGACGATGTCGTGCGATCACCGCGTGATCGACGGCGCCACCGGGGCCCAGTTCCTCCAGACGCTGAAGCAGAATCTGGAGGACCCGATGATGATCATCGCCTGAGAGGTTACAGGTTACAGGGGACCTGTTACAGGGAACCACGGAGATGGGGCCCGAGCAATCGCTGATTGCTCGGGCCCCATCTCCGTGCAGGCTGTCCCCTGTCCCCTATCCCCGCACCAGCTTCCGGTACCTGATCCGGTGCGGCTGCTCGGCCTCCGCGCCCAGACGCCGCTTCCGGTCCCCCTCGTACTCCTGGTAGTTCCCCTCGAAGAAGACGACCTGGCTGTCGCCCTCGAAAGCCATGATGTGCGTGGCGATGCGGTCCAGGAACCAGCGGTCGTGGCTGATCACCACCGCGCTGCCCGCGAACTCCAGCAGCGCCTCCTCCAGCGCGCGGAGCGTGTCCACGTCCAGGTCGTTGGTGGGCTCGTCGAGGAGGATGAGGTTTCCACCCTCCTGCAGGACCTTCGCCAGGTGCACGCGGTTGCGCTCGCCGCCCGAGAGCACCTTCACCGGCTTCTGCTGGTCCGAGCCCTTGAAGCCGAACCACGAGCAGTAGGCGCGGCTGTTCACTTCGCCACGCCCGAGCCTGATGCTGTCGCTCCCGCCGCTGATCTCCTGCCAGACGGTCTTCTCGGCGTCCAGCGCGTCGCGGCTCTGGTCGACGTAGGCGAGCTGCACCGTCTGGCCCACCCGGAACGAGCCACTGTCGGGCTGCTCCTGGCCGACGATCATGCGGACGAGCGTCGTCTTGCCGGCTCCGTTGGGGCCGATCACGCCGACGATCCCGCCGCGCGGCAGACGGAAGGAGAGGCCGTCGATCAGCAGCCGGTCGCCGAAGCCCTTCGACACCCCCTCCGCCACGACCACCTCGTCGCCCAGCCGGGGCCCGTTGGGAATGACGATCTCGGCGCGGGATAGCTTCTCGCGCGGGTCCTCGTTCAGCAGCTGCTCGTAGGCGCTGAGGCGGGCCTTCGCCTTCGCGTGGCGCGCCCGCGGCGCCATCCGCACCCACTCCAGCTCGTGCGACAGCGTCCGCTGCCGCGCCGACTCCTGCTTCTCTTCCTTGCGTAGCCGCTCCTGCTTCTGCTCCAGCCACGAGGAGTAGTTTCCCTTCCACGGGATCCCCTCGCCGCGGTCGAGCTCGAGGATCCACTCCGCCACGTTGTCGAGGAAGTAGCGGTCGTGCGTGATCGCCACGATCGTCCCCTGGAACTCCTTCAGGTGCTGCTCCAGCCAGGCGACGCTCTCCGCGTCCAGGTGGTTCGTCGGCTCGTCCAGCAGTAGCAGGTCGGGCCCTTCCAGGAGCACCCGGCAGAGCGCGACGCGGCGCTTCTCGCCACCGGAGAGGTTCTCCACGCGTGCGTCCGGCGGCGGGAGCCGCAACGCGTCCATCGCGATCTCGATCTTGCGGTCGAGCTCCCAGAGGTTGGCCGCGTCGATCTGGTCCTGCAGCGCCGCCTGCTCCTCCAGGAGCGCGTTCATCTCCTCGTCGGTCGTGATCTCTGCGAACCGGAGGTTGACCTCGTCGAAGCGGCGCAGCACCTCGCGCTGGTGCTTCACCGCCTCCTCCACGTTGCCGCGAACGTCGAGCTGCGGGTCCAGTTCGGGCTCCTGCGGCAGGTAGCCGACGCGCGTGCCCTCGGCGGCCCACGCCTCGCCGTTGAAGTCCCGGTCGAGGCCGGCCATGATGCGCAGCAGCGAGCTCTTCCCCGAGCCGTTCGACCCCACCACGCCGATCTTGGCGCCGGGATAGAAGGAGAGCCAGATGCCCTTCAAGATGACCCGATTCGGCGGGACCACCTTGGTGAGATCTTTCATCGAGTAGATGAACTTCGACGTGTCCAGCGCCATGGTCCTCCGTGAAGATGCGGGTGAGCCCGGAAAGATAGTGGGATTCGTGGCCAGCGCCTATCCCGCCCGCCTCAGCTCGTTCACCCGTCGGTGCGTGCGGCGCGTCGTCTCCGGCTCACGGTACTTCGGGCTGACCGAGAGCACGATCTCCACGGCCGTGTCCAGGTCCATCCGGTTGCCCGGCGAGACGTAGACGGGCTTCACCCCCGTGCGCGTTCGTACCGCCATTCCCACCACCTCGCCCCGGTGCACGAGCGGCGCCGTCGAGCCCCGCTCCTCTCCCAGCTCGCCGTGACGACCCACCAGGATGGACTTCGCGCAGCCGATGGAAGGCACGCCGAAGAGCAGCCCCCCGTGGCACGCGATCCCGAAGCGCCGCGGGTGCGCGATTCCCTGCCCGTCGAAGATCAGCACGTCCGGCGCGCGCTCCATCTTCTCCCACACCTCGGCCAGCACCGGAAGCTCGCGGAAGGAGAGCAGCCCCGGGATGTACGGGAACTGCAGCTGGACTTCGGCACTAGCGTCCGCGACGACCTCCAGCGACCCCGCGTCGAGCGTCACGATCGCCCCGAAACCCCGGTCGCTCCCCCGGTCCATCGAGATGTCCGCGCCCGCCACCGTGCTCACCACCAGCCCCGGCGGCGGCTCCAGCACGACGCGCGCGGCGAGCTCCTTCTGCAGCGCCAGCGCCTCGGCGGGGGGGAGATTCCAGGGGTGGGAGAGGTGGAGGTCCATTCGAGTGCCGGGTGCCAGTGTGACGTCAGCGCGCAGTCGCACCATGGGCCCGCCGCTCGCGTCTCGCAAGATGCTCGAGACGCTCGACGCGCGAGGTTCGTGTCACACTGCTGGCACGCCGGACCGCGGAGGCGACGTGCTGATGGCGGGCGGTCCGGATGACGCGCGGCCTGGCGCGGCTCACCCGATCACCGGGCGGTAGCGGGACCACCCGGCGCATTCCGCTTGATGATGAGCCCCTGCGAGGGCACCGCCCCCGCCAGCACCCGGCCCGATGGATCGGTGGTGAGCCGCACCTCCACGCCGCCGATGGTGAGCGTCACGTCGGTGGAGTCCGCGAAGCGGACGAGCGCAGTCTGCTGCCCGCCAGCGCCCGTGATCCACACCGGCACCTCCACCGAGTCGCCCCCGAGCACCCGCGCCCGCCGGACGATCTGCTCCATCAGCGTGACGCTGGGATTGAAGTAGGCGATCGAGCCCGGAACGGTCGCCATGCGCACCGTGGTGTCTCTGGCTCCCATCTGGACGTGGATCACCAGCGTGTCGCCCTCGAAGGTGCCCGCGGAGACGACCGCGGGCGCGGTGGGATCCGCCGAGATCCGGCGCAGCTCAAGGCTCCGGAGCGTGGCGTCACTCGCCAGCCGCGCGCTGAAGGCCACGCGCGACGCCGAGCCGGGCGCCGCGAGCTCGCCTTCCAGCCGCTCCGGGGTGCGGGCGAACGACTCCCGGATCACCACGGAGTCGCCGCGCTCCACGACGAAGACCCCGCGATCGGTCGCGGGGCCCTGGGCCGCGGCGACCGAGACCGCCAGCGGGAGAGCGAGCGCGGCAGTGAGAAGAGAACGAAGCACGACGTACCTCCGGTGTGTCGGTGACCAGCCGGCCTGATAGCTGATAGCTGATAGCTGATAGCCGCATTCACTCGTAGCGTAGCGCCTCCACGGGATCTACGGAAGCCGCGCGGCGCGCGGGGAAGATTCCCGCCACCAGGCCGGTGAGCGCGAGTACCCCCACGGTGCCCAGCGCGATGGGCCAGGGCAGCTTCGGGTTGGCCAGGAACTGCATCGCCTCGTTGGTGTTCGGCAGGCTGTCCACCAGCAGCACCACCGAGGTGGAGAAGATCAGGCCGATCAGGCCGCCGGCGAGCACGATCGCCATCGCCTCGAAGACGAACTGCCCCATGATGTGGTGCCGGTGCGCGCCGACGGCCCGCTTGGTGCCGATCTCGCGCGTGCGCTCGCGCACCACCACGTACATGATGTTGGCGACGCCGATCCCCGCCACCAGCAGGGTGAAGCCACCCACCACGCCGAGGAAGATCTCGATCCCGAGCCCGATGCGGCGGCTCATCTTCTCCTGCTCGATGAAGTCCCAGATCCCCAGCGCCCGGTCGTCCTTCGGGTCGAAGTGGTAGCGCCGGCCCAGCGTCTCGTAGATCTGGCTCTTCACGTAGGCCGCCTCCTGCACCGAGCGCGGCCGCACCAGCAGGTGGTCGACGTTCGTGGGCCCGTAGACGGCCCGGAAGACGGAAGCCGGGATGATCACCCGCTCCGCGTCCGGTCCGTTGTTCATCGACGTCTGCATCTTCGACTGCATCACGCCCACCACGGTGAACGGCAGGCCGTCGATGACGAGCCGCTGCCCGACCGCGCTGGTCCCCGGATACAGCCGCGCCGCGATGGAGTCGCCGAGGAACGCCACCCGCCGGCGCTGTTCCTCGTCTCGCTCGTTCAGGAAGCGACCGCCGAGCTTCGGATAGGTGTTGCGCATGTACTCGAAGTCGGGGTAGACGCCCTCCATGAACGTGGTCGTCCGGTTCTTCCCCGCCTCGAGCTTCGTACCCCACCGACCGAAGGACGGGCTCACCATGTCCACCCCGCGGATGTTCTCCAGGAGCGGGATGTCCTCCTCGTGGAGCGGGATCCAACGACCTTTGGGAAGCCCCTGGAACGCGAGCGTGGTGTTCCCGCCGTAGACGATGAACATCTTCTCCCCCGCCCCCAACATCCCGTCCACCACCGCGCGGCGCAGCCCCTCGCCGAAGGCGAGCATCAGCACCACCGCGATGGTGCCCCAGCAGACGGCGAACATCGTCAGCAGCGCCCGCGTCTTCTGCGCCTTCAGGTCGCCCCAGAACTCCTCGAGCAGGATCTTGAACATTGGAGGTCGTCGGTCCTCGGTCTTCGGTCGTCGGTCGCGCGTCGGCCGGCGAGGTGGCTAGGTCCCGTGGCGAAGGCAGTCGACCACGTCCAGCCGGGCGGCCCTGCGCGCGGGGAAGAGACCGGCGAGCAGCGCGATGACGAGCAGGAGCGCGACGGTGACGGCCAGGACGGTGGGAGAGAGCGTCGGAACCCCGACGTACTCCTGGATGGGCAACAGTGCTGCGAGCTTCACGATGGCGATCGAGATCCCGAAGCCGAGCGTCGCGCCGGTCGCCACCAGGATCACCGCCTCGGCGAGCACCTGGCCGAGGATGTCCGTGCGCCGCGCCCCCATCGCCCGTCGCACCCCGATCTCGCGCGTGCGCTCGCGCACCACCACGTACATGATGTTCGCGACTCCGATTCCCCCGACGACCAGCGTGAAGCTCCCGACGATCCCCAGGAAGGTGTTGAAGCCGAGGAAGAGGTACTTGAACATCTTCATCATCTCGTTCGTGTCCCAGATCCCGAGGGCGTCGTGATCCGTGGGGTCGAAGCGGTACTTCCGGCCCAGGATCTCGTAGACGCGCGCCTCGACGCTCTTCGTCAGCTCCGGATCCTTCGGGGAGTAGAGGATGCGCGCGACGTACCGGTCGCCGAAGACGGATCGATAGGTCGTCGCGGGGATGAAGATCCGGTCCTCGTCCCGCTGCTGGTAGGACGAGTTCTGCACCTTCTTCACCATCACGCCCACCACCGTGAAGGGCGTGCCGCGGACGAAGACCGTCTGCCCCACAGCCTGCTCGTCGCCGAAGAGGAGGCCCTTGAGCCGATCGCCGATCACCGCCACCCGCCGCCGCGCCGCCATGTCGCTCTCGTCGATGAAGCGGCCGCCCGAGTCGGGGAAGACGTTGCGAAGGGTCTCGTACTCGGGATAGACGCCGGTGACGTACGGATTCGCCGCCGACGTGCCGCGGCGGACCTGCTGATACGTGCCGTATTCCGGGCTCAGCTGGTCGATGGCCGGGACCTCCCTCCGGAGAAGGTCCGCGTCCTCCTCGACGAGCCGGATCCGCCGGCCCTCGGGAAAGCCGGCGAAGCTCTTCACCGTGGTGCCGCCCGAGAGGATGACCAGGTGCTCTCCGATACCGCGAGCGTTGCGCTTCATCTGCGCGGCCAGCCCCACGCCGAAGGCGAGCAGCACCACCACCGCGACCGTGCCCCAGGTGATCCCGAGGATGGTCAGCGCGCTGCGGAGCCTCTGCCGCCGCAGGTCGGCGAAGAAGTCGTGGAGAACGTTCAGGAAGCGCATCGGGGCTACTCCACCTTCATCACCGGCTTCTCCAGCACCTTCTCGCCCTCCTTCAGCCCGCTCAGCACCTCGACCTGCAGCGCGTCGCTGAGGCCGGTGGCGATCATGCGCTTCCGCGGCGTCCCGTCGGGACCGGGCACCATCACCCAGGCGCTGTCCTTGTCGAAGATGACGACGCGCTCGGGAATCACCAGCACGTTGCGCCGCTCCCGGACGATGACGTTCGCGTTCGCCGAGAGGCCCGCCCGCAGCGTGATCTTCTGCGCGGGATCGAGCGTCGCCTCCACGGGGAAGGTGGTGGCGCTCTCCTCCTTCTTTCCCTGGAGCGAGATGCGCGAGAGACGACCGGTGACCTTCGCGTCGGGGAGGGCGCCGATCTTGATCTCCACCGGCATCCCCTCGCGCAGCCGCCCCACGTCGATCTCGTCGACACTGCCCTTGAACAGCAGCCGGTTCATGTCGGCCATCGTCATCAGGACCGTACCCTCCTGATAGGAGGTGAGCGGGACCACGGGATCACCGGGCTCCACCATGCGCTCGAGGATCGAGCCGCTGATGGGTGCGCGCACCACCGACTCGACGTCCGAGCCGCGGATCCGGCCGCTCTGCAGGAGCTGCAGCTTCTCGCGGGAGGTCCGCAGCTGGAGCGCGGCCTCGTCGTAGCTCCGCTGCGACTCCTCCAGGTCCTGCTGCGAGATGAGGCCCCGCTGGGCGAGCGCCTTCTTGCGCTCGACGTCCTTGCGGCGGTTCGCGACGTCGATCTCCTTCATGTCGACGTCGCGCTCGGCCTCCACCTGCTCCAGCGGCGTGGGATCGGGCCGGATCTCGAGGAGTGGCTGGCCCGCGGTGACGTACGCCCCTTCGTCGGCGAAGGCGCGACCCACGACGCCCGAGACCTTGGACTTGACGCTCACCGAGATCTCGGGCTCGATGGTGCCCACGGCCAGCGCCTGGTCGACCACGTCTCCGCGCGCGACGGTCACGGTCGCGGGGCCGGTCGCGTCCGAGCTTCGCGTGCTCGCGACGGCGCCGCCGCCGACGGCGAGGCCGATTGCACCGAGGGCGTACAGGCTGAATCGGGTGCGCTTCTTCATCGTCGAGCTCACTGGACGAGCGGGCGGGTGGTGCCGCGCACCGCGGGCTGAGCGCGGTGGCGGAGGAGCCGGTTGGAGTCTCTCGCGCTCCGTACGGATGCGCGTGCGGATGGTTTCAGGGAAGGGCCAGGTACCAGGTACCAGGTGCCGGGTGCCAGGTACCAGGTGCCAAGCGCGCGGGGGTCCGGGCATCGGCGCGATGCCCGGACCCCCAATCCGCGAAGGCGGACTTCGTGTAGTCCTTGCAGCGAATTCATTCGCCCGGTGAGGGGCCCGCCGCGAAGGCCCCTACACCTGGCACTCGGCACTGGTTGGCACTCGGCACCTGAACCCGGGACCTGGCACTTCCCTCACCCGTTCACCCCTCCCGGCTGGTGATGCGGTTCTTCCGGCGGGTGTCGTTGAGGAGGGCCACGAAGAGGCTCGCGGCGCGGTCGAACGCGCCGTGCTCGCGCAGTTCGGTAGGGCTGGCGCCGAGGAAGCGCTGGGTGATGCGGCGCAGGCCGCTGTCGGAGGAGTAGCCGCAGGAGTTGGCGACGCTGAGCACCGTGCGGCCGGGGTCGTCGAGCAGCTCGCAGGCGAGGAGCACCCGCATCCAGGCCAGGAGCCGGCGAGGCGCGGGGATGCCGGCGCGCTGGCACCAGCGCAGCAGAGTACGGCGGGAGAGGTCGAGCGCATCCGCGAGATCGCGGCCGTGCTGGCCCGCGCTCACCACGTCCGTCGCCGCGTCGATGATCGCGCGACCGCGGCCGGAGATCTCCACGGGGAGGATCTTCTCCAGCATCCCCCGCAGCGGCCGTCCGCGGGCCGCGCGGAGGCGCTGCGCGATGGAGAGCGGCGTGTCGTCGTGGTCGAGCGAGATCACCTGCACCACTCCCCACCGCCCCAGGGTACGCAGGTCCTCGTGACGATCCGGCGTCACCTCGAGGGCGGCGATCACCGCGGTCGAGGGGAACGCCCGCAGAACCTCGTGCAGGGCCGGAGCGAGCCTCTGCCCGTCGTACGGATCCACCATGACGAGCGCAGCCGGCGGAGACTCCCGGATGGCCTCCAGCAGCGCCCCCCAGTCCGGGAGTGCGAGGAAGTGGTAATCGTTGCCGCATGCCTGCCGGACCCGGTCGCGAAACCCGGCGTCAGGGTGCATGATGAGCAGCGGCCGATAGACTCGTTTCATGATTCGTCCAGGGGTCGGTAGCCCTCACGGGCAGCCCGCATCTCGGATTGTGGGGTATGGCTGCATTATATGGAGCGCCCGCGGATTGCGCCACGGGTTCGCGGAGCGTCGCTTGCGCCTACCCGGCCACGGGCTAGCTTGCCTCTTCCGGCACCCGCTTCCGCCCATCCGCACCGACCGCCGTGGCCGCCATCGCACTGTACATCGCAGTCTTCGTCGCGTGGAACCTCGCCATCAGCCTCGCGATCGTGGGGCTCCCCGCGGCTGCGGCCATCCCGGTGGTGCTCGCGCTCAGCGCGCTCGTCGTCTTCGGCTTCGTGCTCGGCGGCCCGCGCCCGGCTCGCCGACGGGCACTGGTGCGGCTTCGCCCCATCCCGCGGCGTACACAGGCCTGGGTCCTCATCTCCGCCCCGGTCGTGCTCTTCTTCGTCCAGGCGCTGAGCGAGGTGTGGGTGCGACTGGTACCCGTCCCTCCGGACACCTTCGATCCCTTCGGGCCGCTGATGCGAACGACCGGGGGCCGGGTCTCGATCACCGTCCTGGCGCTCCTGGTGGCGCCGGTCATGGAGGAATTCTTCTTCCGGGGCCTCATCCAGCACGCGCTCGAGCGGCGCTGGGGCGTGTGGGCGGCCGTGGCGGCGACGGCGCTGCTCTTCGCCCTCGGCCACGGCCTCCCACGCGTGCTCCCGCTCCACTTCTTTCTCGGCCTCGCGTTCGGTTACGCCGTCTACGTCACGCGCTCCATCTGGGCGGGCATCTTCCTGCACTTCGTCAACAACGCCGCCGCCATGATCGAGACCGGCCCACCCGCCGCCGTCCCCACGATCTGGCGCACGGGGCCCGATCCGGCGTGGTGGGCGAGCCTCGGGTGGCTTCTGGTCGCCGCCGTCGTGCTCCTGTTCACGGCCCGCGGGCTGCGGGCGGCGGCGCGGGGGCGCGCCTTGCGTCCGGCGGGCGCGGTGGGGTAGCTTGCGGATCCGGTCGAACGCTCGCACCCGTATTCCCATGCGCCCGATCCACGGCCTCCTCATCCTCGCGGCGTTCCTCCTGCCCGGCTGCACCGACAGCCTGGGCCTGAGCGGCGGCTGCAGCTCGGAAGAGCACAGCGTCCGCCTCGCCCACGGACCGCCCGACCGGACGGCCTCGGGTGAACAGAGTGAGATCTGGTTCTACGACGACGAGCGGCTCTCCTACGAGTTCTCCTGGGCCAGCGGCAGCTGCCGGGTCACCCAGTCGAGCTTCAGCCGGAGCCCCGTCCCCGAAGCCGGGTAGTCGACGGCGACCCTCCCCCGATCCCGCTGCAAGGAGATAATCCATGAGCACATCCGACCAGGCTCTCGACACGCTTCTGCAGGAGCACCGCAAGTTTCCGCCGCCATCCGACTTCGCGCGCCAGGCCAACGCGAACGACCCGGCGGTGTACGCGAGGGCAGACGCGGACCCTGAGAGCTACTGGGCGGGGTGGGCGAAGGAGCTGCACTGGTTCCGCACCTGGGACAGGGTGCTGGAGTGGGACGCGCCCGACGCGAAGTGGTTCGTCGGTGGCAAGCTCAATGCCGCCTACAACTGCCTCGACCGGCACCTGGAGACGCCGCGGCGCACCAAGCGCGCCCTGGTGTGGGAGGGCGAGCCGGGCGACACGCGCACCTACACCTACGAGGAGCTGCACCGCGAGGTCTCGAAGGCCGCCAATGCCCTGAAGCGCCTCGGGGTCGAGCGGGGCGACCGGGTGGCCATCTACCTGCCGATGATCCCGGAGGCGGCGATCGCCATCCTGGCCTGCGCGCGAATCGGCGCGCCGCACTCGGTCGTCTTCGGGGGCTTCTCGGCCGAGAGCCTGCGGGACCGCATCCGCGACGCCGAGGCGAAGCTGCTCATCACCGCCGACGGCGGCTACCGGCGCGGCGGGGTGGTGCCGCTGAAGCGCGCAGCCGACGAGGCACTCGACCGCGCGGGCGGCTGTCCGACCATCGAGAACGTCCTGGTGGTGCGCCGCCATGGCGCCGAGGGTGAGGCGGTGGGCAACGCGCAGATGAAGCAGGGGCGCGACATCTGGTGGCACGACGCCGTCGACGGCGAGAGCACCGACTGCCCCGCGGAGGAGATGGACGCGGAGGACCTGCTGTACATCCTCTACACCTCCGGCACCACGGGGAAGCCGAAGGGGATCATGCACACCACCGGCGGCTACCTCACGCAGATCTACGCCACCACCAAGTGGGTTTTCGACCTCAAGGACGACGACGTCTACTGGTGCACCGCGGACGTCGGCTGGGTCACGGGGCACTCCTACATCGTTTACGGTCCGCTGGCGAACGGTACCACCGCGCTCATGTACGAGGGCGCTCCGGACTTCCCGGACCGCGGTCGCTTCTGGGAGCTGGTGCAGAAATACGGCGTGACGATCTTCTATACCGCCCCGACAGCCATCCGCGCCTTCATGAAGTGGGGAACGGAGTACCCGGAGAAGCACGACCTCTCCAGTCTCCGGCTGCTGGGCACCGTGGGCGAGCCGATCAACCCCGAGGCCTGGATCTGGTACCACAAGTACATCGGCCAGGAGCGCTGCCCCATCGTCGATACGTGGTGGCAGACGGAGACGGGCGGGATCATGATCACGCCGCTACCGGGGCTCACCGCCACCAAGCCGGGCTCGGCGACGGTCCCGTTCCCGGGCATCCGCGCGGACATCCTGAAGCAGGACGGCTCCGTGGTCCCCGTCGGCGGCGGCTTCCTCGCCATCCGCCGGCCCTGGCCAAGCATGCTGCGCGGCATCTGGGGCGACCGGGAGCGCTTCGTGAACACGTACTGGAGCAAGTGGGCGGGCGATACGGTGGGAGCCGGCGGCGACGCGCAGCCTGGGAGGAGCGTCTACTTCCCCGGCGACGGCGCCAAGCGCGACGAGGACGACTACTTCTGGGTGATCGGGCGCATCGACGACGTGCTGAACGTCGCCGGTCACCGCATCGGGACGATGGAGGTGGAGAGCGCGCTGGTCGACCATCCGGCGGTCGCGGAGGCCGCGGTGGTGGGGCGCGCGCACGAGCTGAAGGGCCAGGCCGTCGCCGCCTTCGTCACCCTCAAGGAGGGCTACGACACCTCGGACGAGCTCAAGCGCGAGCTGATGCAGCACGTCGTGCAGAAGATCGGCGCCATCGCCCGGCCGGACGACATCCTCTTCACCGCCGATCTACCCAAGACGCGCTCGGGCAAGATCATGCGCCGCCTGCTCAAGGACATCGCCGAGGGTCGAGCCCTGGGCGATACCACGACCCTGGCCGACCCCGCGGTGGTCGAGAAGCTCAAGCAGGAGTACGAGAGCGAGGGCTGAGACTCGAGCGGATCGACCGATGAGCTCGCGGCGCACCTCGATATCCGGGTGCGCCGCGAATTCGTGGGGGAGGGAGATCTTCGCCTGAGCGCTTGCGCGCGGGCGCGCGGCGGGCGAGCTTCCCGGCGCTGGCACCACTCGCACACCGCGCAGTAGAGGCTTTCGAATGCAGGAAGAAGGGCCGGACGGGGCGCTCCGCCTCGGCGACATCGTCTACAGCAACTGCTTTCCCGTCCACGCCCGCCTCATCGACCGGCCCGAGCCGGGTGACCCGGCGCTCATCCGCGGGATCCCGTCGTACCTGAACGGTCTGCTCGAGCGCGGCGAGATCGACGTATCTCCGTCGTCCAGCATCGAGTACGCGCGGCACGCCGAGCGCTACCGTATCCTCCCCGAGCTGGTGATCGGCTCGCGCGGGCCCGTGCGGAGCATCCTCTTCCTCTGCGACCGCGAGCCGAAGGAGCTCGCCGGCCGGCGCGTGGCTCTCCCCACGGCCTCGGCGACGTCGGTGGTGCTGCTGAAGGTGCTGCTGCGGGTGCGGTGGGGGGTTCGGGCGGAGTTCTTCTGGTTCGATCAGGCGAAGGAGGATCCCTTCGCGCGCGGCGCGAGCGCGGCGCTCTTCATCGGGGACGTAGCGCTCCGGCCCGATCTCTTCCCCACGATCCCCCTCCGCTTCGATCTCGGAGAGGAGTGGTGGCGGGAGACGGGCCTGCCCTTCGCCTTCGCCGTCTGGCAGGCCGCCTCCGGCCCGCCCGCGGCGCTCGGCGCGCTGCAGCGGAAGCTCGTCGAATCGCGCGCCTACGCCGCCGAGAACCGCGCCGCCCTCGCCGAGCGTTACGCGGCGCACTTCGGCCTCCCGGCCGCCCTCCTCGACGACTACTGGGCCACCCTGACCTACGACCTCGACGCTGCCGTGATCGAGGGTCTGCAGTGCTACTACCGCCTCGCCGCGGAGCTCGGAGAGCTGCCCCGTGCGCCGGAGCTGCGCTGGGCGTAGGCCCCGGATCGAGCGGCGCGCCGCGTCCCGATCAGAGCCGGACGTGGCGGGCGAACAGCTCCTCGAGCGCGAGCGCGGGATCGTCGCTCACGCCTTCGTGCACCGGCGAGCTCTGCAGGACGTCCGAGCGCGGTGCCGTGAGCCAGTGGAATCGTTCCGACGGAGGAAGCAGTGCGACCGGTCCGGCCGCGGGGTCGCCGCGACAGATCCGCTCGTAGGCGGCGAGATAGCGACAGAGCATCCCGACGTCCAGACCGGGAAAGCGCGCACGAAGGAGTTCGGGGTCGCGCACCAGGCGTACGTCGAGATAGCCGGCCGTCCGCGCGTGCAGGATGATCCCGACGTTCGCGAAGGCACCGGTCGCGACGTCCGGGACCACGCGGAGCGCCGCGAAGTTGTAGGCGGTCCGGTCGGCCCCCGTCATCGACGGGCGCGCAGGGCACGGGGCGGCTCGCGCAGGACGCGCTCGCGCGCCGCCGCCGCTTCGTCCACCCACAGGCGGGGCGCCCGCAGCCGTGTGGCCAGGTAATCGAGGTAACGGCGGCGCGCCGCGTCCGCGGCCTCGGCGTCGCCGCCGGGCGCGAGGAGGACGTCGGGGACCCGGCCCAGCACGTCGGCGAGCAACGCCGGGGTGATCCGCTCGCCCGCCCGCGCGTCCGCGTCCGCGATACTCCCGCTCAGGGTCAGCAGCACGTGCTTCTCGATCAGCGGAAAGGGCGTGCGTGCCTTCGCCTCGTCCACGGCATCCCAGTTGTGATGGGCGTACAGAGCGGCACCGTGGTCGATCAGCCACGGCTGCCGGTTCCAGACGAGCAGGTTGGGGTTGCGGTGGGTGCGGTCCGGGTTCGTCAGGAACGCATCCAGCCACACCACTCCCGCCGCGAGATCGGGCGTGACGACCTCGCCCGCGGCGGCCGGATCGAAGTTGAAGGCGCCTTCCAGGAAGCGCAGCCCGACGTTGACGCCGCGACTGGCGCGGAGCAGGTCCTGGATCTCCGGGTCGGGCTCGCTGCGACCGAATGCTTCCGGCAGCTCGACGATCGCCAGCTCCGGCGTGAGGAGCCCCAGCGCCCGCGCGAGCTGGCCCACGATCAGCTCGGCGACCAGCGCCTTCTCCCCCTGCCCCGCGCCGCGGAACTTCACCACGAACAGGCCACCGTCGGTATCGACGATGGCCGGCAGCGAGCCGCCCTCGCGGAGCGGCTGCACGTACTGCGTCGCCGTGAGGGCCGGCAGGTGGGGCAGGGACGTTCCGCCGCTACCGCTTGCCATCGTCGGCGGGCCGGCTCTCCGTGGTGGCGAGCGCGTGGAGCTTCATCATCGTCGACCAGTTGCGGATCGTAACGGAGTGTCCGCCGCCGAGTGCGCGGCCGACCGCCTCCGGCAACCGACTCGCGAGCACTCCCCCCGGACACCAGAGGTAGGCCACGCGCTCGCCCAGCGCGAGACGCTCGGGGCCCCAACCCCGCTCCGTCAGCGGCTCCAGCAGGGACCGATCCGGCGGATGGACTGGAACCGCGACGAGCAGGCGCGACGGGTCCGTGGCCACGTCGAGCAGAGGGTTCTCGCGGGCGATGATCGCCATCTCCGCAGCGGTGAGCACGACGACCCGCGACGAGACACCGAGAGTCTCGACGAGCGCGGTCTCGATGCGCGCCGCCGCATCGCCCGCGAGGGCGTCGGGAACGGTGAAGACGACGTTGCCGCTGTTCAGTAGCGTCCGCACGTCGGCGTAGCCGAGGCCCGAGACGAGGGCTCGCAGATCCGCCATCGCCACCCGCTTCGCGCGCCCCACGTTGACGCCACGCAGCAGCGCGATCCGCCGGTCGATCATCTCACCGCCCCTCCGACGGTTCGCCCGCGCCGTCCACGTAGCTGGAGACCTCGATCAGGTTGCCGTCGGGGTCCCGGAAGTAGACCGAGACGATCGGGCGCGCCGCCTTCGGCTCGAATTCGCGGCCGTGCTCGTGCAGGTTGATCTTCTGCGCGCCGAAGGTCAGCGCCGTCCGCCCGTCGCCGAACCTCACCTCTCGCATGCCGAGGACGCGGCGGTAGAACGCGGACGTCGCGGCCACGTCCGCCACGGTGAGGACCAGGTGGTCCAGGCGATCGATCTCCACGACAGGCGCCCGGTTCTCAGAAGACGCGGACGTTGATGTAACGCTTCGGATTCGCCTTGATGTCCGCCACCAGCGCGTTCAGGTTGTTCGCCGCGGCCGTGAGATTCTGATAGAGCGCGTCGTCGGTCGTGAGCTTGCCGAGGGTGCCCTGGCCGCTGTTGATGCCGTTCACCAGTGTCGCGAGGGACGTGCTCGCCTGATTCAGGCTGACGGTCGTCTCGTCCAGACGCGCGGTGAGCGAGTCGATGTGCTGCACCGAGCGCTGCAGCTCCGGGCCGCTGGTCAGCCGCGCGACCGCAGCGGTCGCGGTCTGGGTGTTGGCGGCCGACTGCCGCAGGTCCGCCTCGATGGCCGCGAGCTCCTTCCGCTGCTCGACCGCCAGGGCCGTGAGCTCGGTCAGGAGCGTCTGCAGCTGCTGCGCGCTCTGGTTCACCGCGCCGGTGGTGCTCGGCGAGAGGAGCGCGTTCGCGCGCGCCAGCACGGTGTCGGCCTTGGTCCCGAGCGCGGCGGCGGTGCCCATGATTCCCGGCGCGGAGCTTCCCGGGAGCGTGTCGCCGCTCTCCGCCGGGTTGCTCGACGGGCCGGGAATGACGTTCACCACCATTCCGCCGAGGAGGCCGCTGGAGCCGATCTCGGCGCGCGAGTTCTCCGGGACCCTGTACTTGTCCTCGATCTCCATCCGAACTCCGACGCCGCCGGGCACCATCTGGAAGTTCACCACCCGGCCGATGTTCACCCCGCGCATCTGCACCGGGTCGCCGTTGCGCATCCCGCCCGCGTTCTGCACCACCGTGTTCAGGTAGTAGCGCCCCCGGAAGGTGCCCACGTCGGTGAAGGTGAAGAGCGCGGCGAAGAACGCGAAGAGGCCGAGCAACACGAAGATCCCCACCCGCACCTCCCGACTGGCCGACCGCGGCGGCATCACCGCGAGCAGCTCCTCCTGTGACGTCCGCTCGGGAGCCGACTCGCGCCGCGGCGCCTCCGCTCTACCTGCCATTTAGACCCCCTCCAGAATCTTGTTCGATCCCATCATCGCGTCGCGCTCCAGGAAGGCGCGAACCAGGACATCGTCGCTCCTGCGGAATTCCTCCGGCGTGCCTACGAAGCGGATCCGACCCTTGTCGAGCATGGCCACGTGATCGGAGATCGGCAGTGCCCCCTCGATGTCGTGCGTCACCACGATCGAGGTGACGCCCAGCTCGCCCGAGAGCCGCTGGATCAGCTCGTGCACCACGGTGGCGTTCACCGGGTCCAGCCCCGTGACCGGCTCGTCGTAGAGCAGGATCTCCGGCCGGCCCACCACCGCCCTCGCCACGCCCACCCGCTTGCGCATGCCGCACGAGAGCTCCGAGGGCAGCTTGGAGAGCACGGCGCGCGGGTCGAGGTTCACCCGCTCCAGCGCGTCCGCCACTCGATTCAGCACCTCCCGGACGCGCAGACTCTTGAGCTCGTCCTCGGGAATCCCCTGCCTCACGTTCTCGAAGATCGTCATGCTGTCGAAGAGGGCCGCGTTCTGGAAGACGTAGCCCGCCTTCCGCCGGAGCCGCTCCACGGCCCGGCGGTCCCGCTGGAAGACGCTCTCCCCGTCGATTCGTACGTCGCCGAAGTCGGGCGTGATCAGACCGATCGTCGTCTTCAGCAGGACGCTCTTCCCCGTCCCCGAGTGCCCGACGATCGCCATGGTCTCGCCGGTCTGCACCGTCAGATTCACCCCGGCGAGTACGGGGGCATCGAAAGCTTTGTAGACGTCTATGTATTCGACCATGTGTGTACCCCTCCGTTGCCCTGCCCTGCCGGTTATCAGCTATCAGCTATCAGCTATCGGTAAACTGATAACCCGTGGCTCACCGCAGGAAGATCATCGGGAAGATCGCGTCCAGAACGAGCGTCGCCATGATCATGAAGACGACCGACGCGGTGGTGGCACGCCCCACCCCCTCCGCACCTCCGTGCGTGCGCAGCCCCATGTGGGCCGCGATGAGGGGGATGATGAAGCCGAAGACCATCCCCTTCCCCACCGAGTAGTAGATGTCGAAGGTGTGCCAGAAGAGCTGCACGCCGTAGATGAACGTCTGGTAGCCGAGCCCCAGCGTGGCGCGAGCGGTGTACATGCCGGCCATGATCCCGATGGTGTTGGCATAGGCCGTCAACAGCATCAGGACGATGGGACCGGCGATGAGCCGGGGCGCCACCAGCTGCCGCACCGGGTGGCGGCCGAGGGAGTAGAGCGCGTCGATCTGCTCCGAGACCTCCATCGTGCCCAGCTCGGCGGTGATGCGTGCGCCGACGCGGCCGATGAAGACGACCGCAGTGAGCACTGGGCCGAGCTCTAGGATGATGCTCGAAGTCACCACGCTGCCGAGCACGTAGAGCGGAACCGAACCCGTGAACTGGTAGCCGCCCTGCTGCGAGGTGACGATTCCCGAGAGCAGACCCGTGACGGTGATGATCGGCAGGCTCTGCACGCCCATCCAGTACATCTCGCGCACCACCGAGCGGAGGCCGATGCCGCCGGTGAGGACGGCGGTGATCGTGGTCCAGATCATCGCCGCCATCTGGCCCACATGGCGGAAGATGCCCTCGGCCCCATGGCCCAACCGGGCGAGCGAGCGCCGCGGCAGCGACCGTATGGGTCCCCACAGGGGGGCCCGTGGCGGCCTCTCCAGTTCTGCCCCGAGCGGTATCTCCTGCATCCCCCGTCCTCTCTTCGAGCCGAGCCCCGCTCAGCCGCATCGGTTATCAGGAGTGCCCGTGGACCGCAAGACTCCGGCCCACGGGCACTCTTCGATTCGTGCCTCTCGCCACGGGAAACGGCGGTCCCGCAGCGACTTGTCGTCAGTCGCCCGCCTCGGGCGTGGGCTCGCGCCCGATGATCGGCCCGGGTTCGCGCTCGCGCTCGCGGACTTCGCCCCGGAAGAGACCGAAGAGCCACTCCCGCCACTCGCTCAGGATCTCGTAGAACGTCGGGATCACGAGCAGCGTGAGGAGCGTCGAGGTGATCACGCCGCCGATGACGGCGATGCCCATCGGCGCGCGGCTCTCCGCACCCTCTCCGGTCCCCAGCGCGACCGGGAGCATGCCGATGACGAGCGCGAACGTCGTCATGAGGATCGGCCGCAGCCGCACGCCGCCCGCCTCGATGAGCGCCTCGCGCAGCGGCAGCCCCTCCTCGTGGCTCCACTTGGCGAAGTCGATGAGCAGGATCGCGTTCTTCGCCACGATCCCCATCAGCAGGATCACGCCGATAAGCGTCATGATGTTGATCGTGCTCCCGGACAGCAACAGCGCGATCATCACGCCGATGAGCGAGAGCGGCAGCGAGAGCATGATCGCCAGCGGGTCCAGGAAGCTCCCGAACTGGATGACGAGGATCAGGTACATCAGCATCACCGCGATGCCCAGGGAGCCGAGGAAACTGGCGAAGACCTCCGCCTGGTCCTTGGTCTGGCCGCCCTGCGACACGCCGTAGCCCGCGGGGAAGTGCATCGTCGCGAGCTGCGCCTGGATCCCCCGGTTGACCGCGGAGAGCGGCCGGCCCTCCGTGTTCGCCTCGACGTTGATCACGCGGTCCCGGTCCAGGTGACTGATCTGGGCCGGCGCGAGCCCCGACCTGAACTCCGCGATCTGCCCGAGCGGCATCGTTACCGGGCCGTTCAGCCCGTTGATGATGAGCGGCACCTGCTGCAGGTCGCTGACGTTGTAGCGTGCGCCCGGCGCGAAGCGGACCTCGACGTCGCGCGTCTGCCCGGACGGGTCCACCCAGTCACCGGCGTCCACGCCCGCGAAGGCGGGGCGCAGCGACTGGGCCACCTGCCCGGCGGTGATGCCCAGGCTGCCGGCCAGCCCGCGGTTGAGCTCGACGGCCACCTCCGGCCGCTGGCCGCGCGTGGAGAGACCCACGTCCACCGCCCCCGGGACCTTCTCCACCTTGTGCTGCAACTCCACGGCGAGCCGGTTGAGCACCTCGACGTCCGGGCCGTGCAGCTGCACCTGAATCTGCTTCTGCGCCCCACCGATGCCGCCGTTCGACACCCACGCCGTGGCGCCCGCCACCGTCTGCGCCTCGCGGCGGAGCTGCGCGCCCAGCTCCTCCTGGCTCGTCGTGCGCTGGTCCTTGGGCACGAGCCGGATGTAGAGGTCCGCCTCGTCCACCTCACCCGTCTGCCCGCCGATGGTGGCGTAGACGTACTCCACCTCCGGGTGCGCCCGGATGAGGCGGGTCATCTCGTTCACCTTCCGCTGCGTGTACTCCAGGCTCGAGCCCGGAGGTGTGTCGACGACCATGGAGACCTCGGAGCGGTCGTCGGACGGGAAGAACTCGGAACCCACCAGGCCGCTGGCCGGCAGCGCGACCGCCAGCACGAAGCTCAGGGTGGTGAGGCCGACCATCGACCAGCGGTGGTCGAGCGCCCACGCGATCACCCTCTTGTAACGGCCCGTCTGCGCGTTGAACCAGTGATTGAAGCCGTCGAGCTTCCGGGTGATCCACGCCTTCTCGTGGTCGGCCTTGTGCGGGTCGGACCAGTAGGCCGAGAGCATCGGGTCGAGCGAGAAGGAGACGAAGAGCGACACCAGCACCGAGAAGGCGATGGTGAGCGCGAAGGGCCGGAACCACTGCCCGGCCATCCCGCTCATGAAGCCGATCGGCACGAAGACGGCGACGATGGAGAAGGTGGTGGCCGCCACGGCTAGGCCGATCTCCGCCGTGCCTTCCTTGGCCGCCGTGAAGTGGTCCTTCCCCATCTCCACATGTCGCACGATGTTTTCTCGCACCACGATGGCGTCGTCGATCAGGATGCCGATCGCGAGCGAGAGACCGAGCAGCGACATCGTGTTCAGCGTGAAGCCCGCCGCGTAGACCGCCACGAACGACGTGATCACCGAGACCGGCAGCGCCAGGCCGGTGATCACCGTGCTGCGCCACGAGTTCAGGAAGAGGAAGACGACGAGGATCGTGAGCAGCGCGCCCTCGATCAGCGTCTCCTCCACGTTCAGCACCGAGTTGTGCACCCGGACGCCCGAGTTGCGGACCACCTGGAGCTCCGCGCCCTGCGGGAGCGTCTTCTGGAGCTCGTCGACTCGCCGCAGGACGTCCTTGGCGACCGCCGTCGTGCTGAAGCCGCGCGACTTGATGACGTCGATGCCGACGGACGGCGCGCCGTTGTAGAGCGCCGCGGTCGTCGGCTCCTCCGTGGCGTCCTTCACCGTGGCCACGTCGCCGAGACGCACGATGTGCCCGTTGCGCTGCGCGACCGAGAGCTGCGCGAACTCCGCGGGCGACTTCAGCCGCCCCTCGAGGCGAATGGAGATCTGGGTGCGCGCCGCCTTCAGATTGCCCACGGGTGCCGCCAGGTTCTGCGCCTGCAGCGCCTGGACGACCTCGTTGACCCCCACGCCGTTGGCCTCCAGCGCCTGCGGGTTCAGCTCCACCACGAGCTGGCGCTCCACGCCGCCGGAGACGGTCACGTTCGCCACGCCGTTGACCGCGCTCAGCTCGTCCTTGATCGCCGGGTCGGCGAGACGCGTCAACTCGGCCTGCGAGAGCGTCTTCGAGGTCAGCGCGAGCGAGACGATGGGGAGCTGGTCCGGATCCCATCGGCTGAGGATCGGCTCCTTCATCTCCTGCGGCAGGTCGATGCGCTTCTCCGAGATCTTGTCCCGGATGTCCTGCTCCGCCTGCTGGATGTCCGTGCCGAACTTGAACTGCACGATCATCAGCGCGTAACTGTCGTACGACGTCGAGGTGACCTGGTCGATGCCGCTCAGGCCGGTGAACGCTTCCTCGAGCGGGTCGACCACCTCGCGCTCCACGGTGCCGGGCGCGGCGCCCGGGTAGGGCACGGACACCACCACGATGGGCGGATTGATTTCCGGGAACTCGTCGGTGTTCAGCTTCAGCAGCGCGAAGACGCCGAAGACCACCAGCGCCAGCATGGTGACGATGGTGACGACGGGGCGCTTGATGGCGAAGTTGGAAATCCACATGGGGTCGCTCTCTTTTTATTGCTGCGCTACGGCGCCCGTGAGCTGCACCGGGGTCCCCGCCGGCACGCCCTGCGAGGTGCTCGCGAGGACGGTGTCCCCCGCCGCGAGGCCGGAGACGATGGCTACGCGATCGTTCTGCGAATCCTGCGGACCGAGCTTCACCGCCACCTGCTGCACCTTTCCGCCGGTGACCTGGAGGACGGTGGGGAAGGCACCCGTCTGGTCCACCGCCGCGGTCGGCACCACCAGCGCCTCCTGCGACCGGGTCGCCACGCGGCCCTGGGCGAAGAGACCCGATACGAGCGCGCCACCCTGGTTCGGCACCGTCACGAAGATCGGGATCTGGCGCGTCGTCGGGTCCGCCGCCGGGTTGATGCGGTCGACGCGCCCGGTAAAGGTTCGGCCCGGATAGCCGCTGACCGTGAAGACCACCGGCGCGCCGACGCGCACCTGCGCGAGCTGCTCGGACGGCACGCTGGCCTCGAGCTTCATGCCCGACGGGTTGACCACCGTGAAGAGGGCGGTCCCGACGGTCACGACGTCGCCCGCGTTCACCGGCCGGGCACTCACCACGCCGGTGAGCGGAGAGCGGACCTCGGTGTTCTGCACCTGCTTCTGGGCCGCTGCGAGCTGAGCGCGCGCGCTGGCGACCTGCGCCTGCGCGGCTGCCGCCTGGCTGCGCGCGGTCTCCACGTCCTGCTGGGCGACCGCTCCCGCCTTGGCGAGCTCCGCCTGCCGCTCCGCCTGCCGGCGCGCCACCTGGTAGTTCTGCTCCGCACTGCTCACGCTCTGCTGCGCGGAGGCCAGCGCCTGCTCAGCCGTCGTCGCCTCGATGCGTGCGAGGAGCTGACCCGCCTTCACCGGCTGGCCCTGCTCCGCGTAGACGGCCGTGATCGTCCCGGCCGCCTGGGCCCGGACCTGCGCCTCCTGCTGGGCCTGTAGCGTTCCGGAGATCACCGGGCCGCTCTGGATCTGCTGGAGCGCGGCCACTACCACGTCGCTCGGGGTGAGGCGGACCACCTGCGGCTCCGTATCCTCCGCGGCCTTCGGGCGCTGACACGCCCCGACCGCGACGAGCGCTGCGACACCCAGGATGCGCACCCGTCCCCACCCGTCCCGACCCGCTCTATTCAGCATGCTCATCTGTGCACCGATGTCCGTATTTCAGTTAGTCGATCGCCCCGGCGTCACGCCCCTGCCTCCGCCGCGGACGGTGGACGGCCCGCTACTGTCCCGCGCCCGGGAAGCCGCCCGCGCCGGCACCTGCGCCCGTCCCGCCAGCCCCCGCCCCGCCCGATCCCAGCCCACCCGCGCCTGCCGCTCCACCCGCCTGCGTGCCCGACTGGGCGCCGGCGCCCGCCGACGGGACGGTGGCACCGCCTGCCGCCGCGCCGCCACTCATCGCCGCCGCAGCCGCGCCGCTCGAGGCGCCCGCGGTCTGGATCGGCAGGTCCGGCAGGAGCTGCACGCGCATCCGCGCGATCTCGAAGTCGCGCTGCGCCTGCGCCCGGTTGACCCGCGCCTGCTGCAACAGGAGCCGCGAGTCGGAGAGCTCGAGCTGGGTGGAGATCCCCTCCCGGTAGCGCAGCTCGGCGATCTGGTAGGCGCGCTGCGCCTCCTCCACCGTGCCGGCGCTCGCCTCCAGCGCGGCGCGCGCCGCACGCAGCTGCGACACGGCGTTGCGCGTGTCCAGCTCCGCCAGCTCGCGCGTCAGCTGGAGCTGCGCCCGCGCCTGGGCCACGTCGGCCTGGGACGAGAGCACCTGCCCGTGGATGCGCCCGCCGGCGAAGAGCGGGAGCGAGACCGCGACGCCCACGTTCCAGTTCGTGCGGAAGTCGTTCAGGTCCGGGACGAGATCGCCGAACGCCACCTTGCCGTACTGGGAGGTGAGCGCCACGGTCGGCAGCCGTTGCGAGCGCGTGACCCGGAGCGTCGCCTCCTGCGCGCTGAGCGCCGCCGCAGCCTGCCGCACGGGCGCGCGTTCCATCCCCGTGGTGTCCTGCGGGAGAGCGAGAGGCGGCGGGATCTCGGTCTCCAGCGGCGTCGTCAACGAGATCGCCTGCCCCAGGGGAATGTTCAGCAGCTGCTTCAGACGGAGGTACGCCAGTTCCCGGTTCTGCCGCTGCTGGATCACCACGGGGCGCTGGTTGTCGCGCGACACCTGAGCCCGCAACACGTCGAACTCCGCAGTCGCACCGGCCTTCTGCTTCACCCGGGCCTGCTGGAGCGTGGCCTCCGCCTGCGCGAGCGACGCCTCGGCGATCGCCACCAGCTGATCCGCCAGTTCGGCGTTGTAGTACGCCTGCGAGACGTCGAGCCGAACCGAGGCCCGCGCGGACGCCAGCCCGATCTCCGCGGAGCTCCTACCCGCCTTCGCCGCCCGCGTCTGCGCCGGGACCCGGCCACCCGTGTAGAGCGCCTGCGAGAAGCTCAACCCAAAGTTGTAGGAGTTCCTCGCTCCGAAGCCGAGATTCCCGAAGTCGAGCCCGCCGAACGGGCTCCCGGCCGGGCAGAGCAGCCGCTGCTCCAGCGTGTCCACCCGCTGCTCCAGCGGGAGGGACGGGTTCGGGACGAACGGTCCGCACGGCACCGGTCCCGTCGTGTCCGGCGCGCTCACGCCGGCACCCTGGAACTGACTGGCGAGCGTACGGCTGTACGACAGCGTGCTCGAGAGCTGCGGCAGATAACCGCTGCGGGCCTGGACGACGCCGCCCTCCGCCCGCGTCACCGCCGCCTGCGCGATCGTCACCTCCTCGCTCTGCCCCTCCGCCAGTTCCAGCGCCTCCTGGAGCGACAATGGCCGCGTACCGGCCGCGGGGACCGTATCGACCGGCATCGTCGTCTGCGCCCGCACCACACCCCCCGCCTCCGACAGCGCCGCACCCGTCAACAACACCACCCAGACCGCTCGCCTCATCTCGCCTCCAAAGCCCTCTCGGGCCCTCTCACGTTCAGAGTTCCTCTTCCGGCTTCCCATCTGCGGCCGGAACGGCGGATCCCTCTCCCCGCTCCCACTCCTCCAGCATCTCCTTCGCTCGCGCCAGCATCAACCGCTGGAAACGCTCGGCCTCCTCCAGCCGCCGTCGCCCCACCGCCAGCTCTTCCGGCATCACCGCCGCCGCCTCCTGGAAGAACGCCTGCAGCGTCCGCCACTTCCGCTGCGCCTCGCGCAGCATGAACGTCCAGGCATCCGCCCGCATCCGGTAGTAATCCCGCCGGTCGCCCGGCGAGCTGACGCGCTCCAGGAAGCCGTGCTGCTCCAGATGACGGGCGTTCGTACTCACCGAAGCCTTGCTCACCTGCAGCTCGCCCGCGAGCTCGTCCAGCGAAAAGGCCCCCTCGTGAACGAGCAGGAAGCCGAAGATGCGCCCCGCGATCCGCGGCAGGCCCTCGCTCTCCAGGAGCAGGCCCATCCGCTCGATGAAATCCTGAACCGAATCGTGCATGTTCCTCCCCGAAAGTGCATCGAGCCCGACTGCACGAGCCCGGAGGAGAAGCTAGTCGGTTCACTTCGTTCAGTCAATACTGAATGTACCCAATCCCGTGGGATCGGTATCCGCTCCTACGCGTCCGCCGATCGGCCGGTTTCAACGCCGGGCGTCCAGCCTTCGTGGACGACGCCCATCGCCTCTCCCACGAGCCGGAGGAAGTCTTCCTGCGAGCCGACGACGCCCGCGAGGTGGCCGCCGAGGTAGAGCGAGACCAGGCCGTGCACGAGCGCCCAGGCGATCGCGGCGCCGCGTTCGGCGCCCGAGGCCCGGAGGAGGCCGGCGTCGATCGCGCGCTGCACGGTGTCGACGGTGTACGACCATGAGCCCGCGTCGGCGAGGGAAGCGCCCTCTCGCGCGCAGCAGTCGCCCGGACCGGTCACCCGCGTGACGCTCGGAAGCTCGAACATCACCCGGAAATATGCCGTGTGATCGAGTGCGAAGTACACGTACGCCCAACCGACGGCGCGGTGCTGCTCGGCCGGGTTCGCCCCGGCACCCGCTGCCTCCACTTCCCGCCGCATGTAGGCACCCAGGCGGCGGAAGCCCTCCCTCACCACCTCGCGGAGGAGCTCCTCCTTGTCCTTGAAATAGAGGTAGAGCGTGGCCGGTGAATATTCGACCCGCTCCGCGATGGCGCGCATCGAGAGGGCGTCCAGGCCCTCCTCGGATACGATGTCGCGAGCGGCCTCCACGATGCGCGTACGGAGCGCCTCACGCTCGCGTTCCCTGCGTTCCGCGATCCCCATGATCCCTTCCTGCTGGCGAATCGAAGGGCCGATGATAAACGGTGTTCAGTAACTTGTCAACGGTCACGTGATCCGGGTCACGGCGGCGCGAAGCGGCGGCCAAACGAGAGGACGGGGCGAGTCGCGCGACTCGCCCCGTCCTCTCGTCGATAGCCGCACCGCA
>DASSTO010000084.1:0-8581 GCA_035707865.1 Longimicrobiaceae bacterium
TGGCGCGGAAGATCGTCGAGGGCGGCGGCACCGCGCGGTTCTTCCGCTGCGACGTGAGTCGCCAGGAGGACGTGGACCGGAGCTTCCGCGCGGTCGAGGAGCACTTCGGCCCGCTCGACGTGCTGGTGAACAACGCGGGCATCGCCCACGTCGGGACGGTGGAGAGCACCACGGACGAGGACATGGACCGCGTCTACGCGGTGAACGTCAAGGGCGTCTACCACTGCCTGCGCGCGGGCGTGGCGGCGATGAAGGGGCGCGGCGGCGCGATCGTGAACATGGCCTCCGTCGCCTCGTCCGTCGGCATCCCCGACCGTTTCGCCTATTCGATGAGCAAGGGCGCGGTGCTCACGATGACGTACTCGGTGGCGTGCGACTACGTGCGGGAGAAGATCCGCTGCAACTGCATCGCCCCCGCGCGCGTCCACACGCCGTTCGTGGACGGCTTCCTGAGCCGGAGCTACCCGGGCCGCGAGCGGGAGATGTTCGAGAAGCTCTCCGCCACGCAGCCGATCGGGCGCATGGGCGAGCCGGAGGAGGTCGCCGAGCTCGCCCTCTTCCTCTGCTCCGACGAGGCATCGTTCATCACCGGCAGCAACTTCCCCGTCGACGGCGGGTTCGTCACGCTCAAGCCATGAGACTGCGGGACAAGGCGGCGGTGATCACCGGCGCGGCCACCGGGATCGGGCGGGCGAGCGCGCTTCGCTTCGCCGCCGAGGGCGCGCGCCTCGTCCTGGCCGACATCAACGAAGAAGACGGCGGCTCGCTCGCGGCGGAGATCCAGAGGCTCGGCGGAGACGCCGTCTTCATGCGGGCGGACGTGAGCCGCCGGGAAGACAACGAGCGCGTCATCGACCACTGCGTCGAGCGCTTCGGCTCGCTCGACGTCCTCTTCTGCAACGCGGGCATCACGCTGCCCCGACGCCTTCCGGAGAGCGAGGACGCGGAGATCGACCGGGTGTTCGACGTCAACGTACGGGGCCCGCTCTTCGCCGCCCGACACGCCATCCCGATCATGCTCGGGCAGCCGGCGGGCGGCTCGATCCTCTTCACCGCGAGCAAGACCGGGCTCGTGGCGCAGATGGATTCACCCGTCTACTGCGCCTCCAAGGGTGCGGTGGTGATGTTGACCAAGGCGCTCGCGCTGGACTACGCCACGCGCGGCATCCGCGTCAACGCCATCTGCCCCGGGATCATCGACACCCCGATGCTGAGGCGCTTCGCCGACGCCATGCCCGACCCCGACGCGGCGTGGGCGGAGTACGAGGCCGCGCAGCCGCTCGGGAGGCTGGGAACGGCCGAGGAGTGCGCCGATGCCGCAGTCTGGCTCGCCTCCGGCGAGGCCTCCTTCATCACCGGCGTCGCCCTGCCCATCGACGGCGGGTTCACCGCCATGTGACGCCGAACCCCGAGCCCGATTCCCTCACAACAGATCCTGGACCGAGATGAAACTGATCCGATTCGGCGAGCCGGGCCGCGAGAAGCCCGGCGTCGTCCTCCCCGACGACCGGCGCATCGACGCGAGCGGCTTCGGGCACGACTACGACGAGGCCTTCTTCGGCGGCGACGGCATCGAGCGCCTGCGAGCGTGGGTGGCGCGCGAAGGCGGCAGCGCCCCGGCCGTCCCGGATGGCGCTCGGCTCGGCCCGCCGGTGGCGCGGCCCGGGAAGATCGTCTGCATCGGGCTCAACTTCCGCGACCACGCCGCGGAAACGGGCGCGCAGATCCCGAGCGAGCCCATCCTCTTCTTCAAGGCGACCTCGTCGCTCGCGGGTCCGAACGACGACGTGACGATCCCGCGCGGGAGTGAGAAGACGGACTGGGAGGTGGAGCTCGCGGTGGTGATCGGGAAGAAGGCCAGCTACGTGGACGAAGCGAGCGCGATGCGGCACGTCGCCGGCTACGTCCTGCACAACGACTACTCCGAGCGCGGTTTCCAGATCGAGCGCGGGGGGCAGTGGGTGAAGGGCAAGAGCTGCGACACCTTCGCGCCGCTCGGCCCCTTCCTCGCCACGCCGGACGAGATCGCGGACCCGCACCGGCTCAGGATGTGGCTGACCGTGAACGGCGAGACGATGCAGGACGGCACGAGCGCCGACATGATCTTCCGCGTCCCGTACCTGGTGAGCTACGTGAGCCAGTTCATGTCGCTCATGCCGGGCGACGTGATCTCCACCGGCACGCCCGCGGGCGTGGGAATGGGCATGAAGCCGCCGCGCTACCTCCGGGACGGCGACGTGGTGGAGCTCGGGATCGAGGGCCTGGGCACGTCGCGTCAGCGGCTGCGGGCCCATCGCGGGTGACGATGGACCCGTCGACCAGCATCGTCCGCGCGGACGTCGTCGACGTCCGCTTCCCCACCTCGCGCGGCCTCGACGGCTCCGACGCGATGCACCCGGACCCGGACTACTCGGCCGCGTACGTCGTCCTGCGCACCGACCGCGAAGGGCTGGAGGGGCACGGGCTCACCTTCACCATCGGCCGCGGCACGGAGCTGTGCGCGGCGGCCATCCAGGCGCTCGCCCCGCTCGTCGTCGGCCTGACGCTCGGAGAGATCACCGGCGACATGGCCGGCTTCTGGCGCCGTCTCACCAGCGACTCCCAGCTGCGCTGGGTGGGGCCGGAGAAGGGCGTCCTCCACCTCGCCACCGCCGCGCTGGTGAACGCCGTATGGGACCTCTGGGCGAAGGCCGCGGGCAAGCCGCTCTGGAAGCTCCTGAGTGACCTGACGCCGGAGGAGATCGTCGCCTGCGTCGACTTCCGCTACCTGAGCGACGCCCTCACGCCGGACGAGGCGCTGGAGATCCTGCGCCGCAACGTGCCCACGCGCGCCGAGCGCGCGGGCGAGATGCTGTGCGAGGGGTACCCGGCGTACACCACCTCCGCCGGGTGGCTCGGCTACCCGGACGAGAAGATCCGCCGGCTCTGCCGCGAGGGAATCGCGCAGGGCTGGGAGCACTTCAAGATCAAGGTCGGCGCCGACCCGCGCGACGACGTGCGCCGCGCCGCGATCATCCGCGAGGAGATCGGGCCCGACCGCAAGCTGATGATGGACGCGAACCAGCGCTGGGACGTGCCCGAAGCGATCGCCGCCATGCGCGAGCTGGCGCGCTTCGCCCCCTGGTGGATCGAGGAGCCCACCAGCCCCGACGACGTCCTCGGCCACGCGGCGATCGCCCGCGCCGTCGCGCCCATCGGCGTGGCCACCGGCGAGCAGTGCCAGAACCGGGTGATCTTCAAGCAGCTGATGCAGGCCGGCGCCATCCGCTTCTGTCAGATCGACAGCTGCCGGCTGGGCGGGGTGAACGAGGTGATCGCCGTGCTGCTGCTCGCCGCGAAGTTCGGCGTGCCCGTCTGCCCGCACGCCGGCGGCGTCGGCCTCTGCGAGTACGTGCAGCACCTCTCCATCTTCGACTACATCTGCGTGAGCGCGTCGCTCCAGGACCGGATCATCGAGTACGTCGACCACCTGCACGAGCACTTCGTGCATCCGGTCGTCATCCGCAACGGGCGCTACCAGGCGCCGACCTCACCAGGATACAGCATAACGATGCGACCCGAATCGCTGAGGGAGTTCGCGTTCCCGCAGGGGCCCGCGTGGGCGGCGCAGGCCGGCGCTCCGGGGCCGGGGGTGCGGGCATGAGGCACCGGCGCTCGCCCCGACGGAGGGGCCCGGTCCTCTCTCCCGTGCTCGCGGCCGCCCTCGCCGGGTGTGTCGCCGCGCACCCCGCGGCCGTCGGCTCCGCCGCCGCTCCACACCCGGCGGCAGCCCTCGCCCCCGCCTCCAGGCTCACCGGCAACTGGGTGGTGCGCGAGCCCCGCGGTGACGGCACCGACCGCCTCTCGTACTTCGACCTGACACAGCAGCCCGACGGCCGAATCACGGGGACGATCCGGGTCACACAGTTCTTCTACCACGTGGCGGAGAGCAGCGGCGGCCCCGAGAACTTCTCCATCACCGGCGCGATGGACGACGGGGGTCACACCCGCACCGTCCGGTACGAGGGGCGGCTCCAGGGCGATACGCTCCACCTCTTCCAGCGCCGGCGCCCCACGGACCCGCGCACGGAGTACCTGGCCGTGCGCGCACCGGCGGGAGAGGGCGCGCTCCCCGCGCGCATCGAGCCGCCCGCTCGGCACCCGGTGCCGAGCAACGGCCTGGCGCGCACGCCGCCGATGGGGTGGAACAGCTGGAACAAGTTCCACGGGCGGATCGACGACGCCACCGTCCGCGCCATCGCCGACGCGCTGGTCAGCAGCGGGATGCGCGACGCGGGCTACGTCTACGTGAACATCGACGACACCTGGGAGGGCGGCCGTGACGCGGAGGGGAACATCGTCACGAACGAGAAGTTCCCCGACATGAAGGCGCTGGCCGACTACGTCCACTCCAAGGGGCTCAAGCTGGGCATCTACTCCTCTCCCGGACCGAACACCTGTGCCGGCTACGAGGGGAGCTACGGCCACGAGGCGCAGGACGCCCGCACCTACGCCGCCTGGGGCATCGACTACCTCAAGTACGACTGGTGCGGCGCCCGCACCCTCTACCGCGACGACGAGATGCCCGCGGTCTACCAGAAGATGGGCGAGGCGCTGCAGGCCACGGGGCGGCCGATCGTCTACAGTCTCTGCCAGTACGGGCGGGAGGACGTCTGGCGCTGGGGCCCGGGGGTGGGCGGCAACCTCTGGCGCACCACCGGCGACATCAGCGACCGGTGGGACCGGATGGAGAAGATCGGCTTCAGCCAGGACTCGCTCGCTCCCTTTGCCGGGCCCGGGCACTGGAACGACCCCGACATGCTCGAGATCGGCAATGGCGGAATGAGCGACACCGAGTACCGCACGCACATGAGCCTCTGGTCGATGCTCGCCGCCCCGCTCATCGCCGGGAACGACGTGCGCTCCATGACGCCCGACATCCGCGACATTCTCACCAATCGCGAGGTGATCGCGGTGGACCAGGACCCCGCCGGTCACCAAGCGCGGCGCGTGTGGAAGTCCGGCGATCAGGAAATCTGGACGAGGCCCCTGGCGAACGGGGATGAGGCAGCGGCGATCTTCAACCGAAGCGAAACGGCCGCGCCCGTGACCGCCCGCTGGGCCGACCTGGGGATCGCCGGCCCCTTTGCCTCCGTGCGCGACCTGTGGGCGCACCGCGACCTCCCCTCCGCCACCGAGCAGTACTCGACGACCGTTCCCGCACACGGCGTGGTGATGCTGCGGCTCGGCCGGTAGACGCGGGCCATGGCGCGGCCCGGCCTCGGGAGCCGGGCCGCGCTGTCAGCCGCCCGCGATGATCTGCCGGATCGTCTCCGCGCCGTTGCCGCCGGCGCTGGCGAAGTCGTGGAAGTAGTTGTGGTGGATCCACACGTGCTGCGCCACCTGGCTCCCCTCGCCGCTGGCCGCGAAGACGTCGCGCGAGAAGCGGATGTGGGTGGCGCCGGGCTCGATCCGCGTCGTCCCGGCGGCGTGCGAGAAGACGAAGCCCACGATCTCGACGTACTGCGCGGGCGCCTTCACGTCGAAGCCCTGCGCCCCCGTGATCGTGACGCCGCCCGGGGTCTCGGCGGTGATGCGGATCGGCGCGTCGGCGGTGCCCTGGCTGCGGACGGCGTCTACCGCGCCGGCACCGCGCGCGCGGTTGCCCCGTCGGCGAACGCCAGCGTCCGCTCGGCCTTCGAGAGGTCGCCCCCGTCGATCGTGACGCGCCCGTTGCCGGTGCCTTCGAGCTGGAGGAAGGTCGCGGCCAACGTCAGCACGCGAGTCGCTGTCGACAGGACCTCCTTCGTGTCGATGAAGCGCAGCACCGACTCGGCCTGCGGGTTTCCCTGCACGCTCATGCCGCTGATGGCCGCGTCCACGACATGGTCCAGGATCACCGCCGGGCGCTGGTCCGGCTGGCTCACCTGGAAGCGGACGTTGTGGAGCGTCAGCGCGCGCGCATTGCGGGCGAAGAGCGCGTAGGCTGGCATCCGGCCGAGCATGAAGTACTCGCCGGCGACCTCCGGAACGTCCCGGACGGCACCCTCCGCCGCGGTGCCGCCACCCCCGAAGGTCAGGTGCACGTCGCAGAACGAGATGTTCTCGAAGACCGAGCCGGGGGTGACCTGGAACGTGATCGGGCAGCCGAAGACCTGGTGCAGCACGCAGTTGGAGATGGCAACGTCCGCCGGGCTCCCGCCCCCGAAACGGAACACCGACCAGCGCGTGCTGAAGTAGGAGTTCGTGATCGTGACGTACCGGCAGCTCCCGAAGAGCGCGCACGCGTCGTCCTGGCTCTCCACGGTACAGTTGCTGACGGCGAGGTGCTCGGCGCTCACGAAGTGGAAGCCGTCGTTGTTGCCGTTGACGCGGTTGTGGATGTGCAGGCCCTCCATCCAGACGTACCTGGACTCGATGACGCGCACGCTGTGGAAGGCGCTGTTCAACAGGCGGACGCTGCGCACCCGGAGGTGATCGCAGCGATAGAACAGCATGTGGTAGGGACGGCGGCTGCCTCCCAGGCCGCTCGGCGGCGTGGCGCCGCGCTCGGGCGAATGGAACTGGATTCCCTGTCCGTCGATCAGGCCGGGCCCTCGACGGTCACGTTGCTCGCACCGACGGCGTGGAGGAGCGCCCAGTTTCCGTCGCCGAGCGTGGTGTCGCCGCTGAGCGGGATCGCGTCGACCGCGTGGTATTGCGATCCGTCGGCGCTGCCGAGCAGCGTGCCCGAGGCCGCCAGGTAGAGCGTGACGTCGCTCTTCAGCTCGACGGTGCCGATCTGGAAGACGCCGGCGGGCACCAGCACCGTCCCGCCGCCGTCGCGGTTGCAGGCGTCGATGGCCTTCTGGAGCGCTGCAGTGTCGATCGTCTTGCCGTCGCCCTTCGCGCCGTAGTCGCGGATGTTGTAGACGCGCGCACCGTCGACACCCGCGCTCGGCGGAGCGGTCCCCGCCGGCGCCACCAGCGCCCCGCCGCACGAGAGGCCCATCGCCGGCAGTGCCACGTGCCCCAGCCATTCACGCCGGGACAGGTCGGGTCCCCTCATCGGATGCCTCTCTCTCATCTGGTTGAGAAGGACCATCCCCCGGGCGGAGTCCGGCCGCTCGTGGCCGGGCTCCGCCCTCTCTCAGAAGCTCTTCTCCGTCGCCTGCTTCACCTGGACGTCACCCACGGGCCGGGAGTTCTCGGTGCGGAAATCGCCGACGTTGCGCAGCACGTAGGTGGGGCTCCCGGCCACCGGCTCGGCGGTGACGTGGTGGAAGTCGGCGTCGTGGACGTCCTCCAGTACGAAGGCGGGGCGCGCGTCCGGCTCCAGGTAGGAGACCTCCACGTCGTTCAGACGCAGCCCCTTCACGTGACGGATGAAGAAGCCGTACGCGGGCAGCGCCCCGAAGCGCCCCGGCTCCGGGTATTCCGTCTCCTGCTCCGGCACCGTCACGGCCGCCTGCGTCTTCGGCGCGCCGCCCGCGACGTTGAGCTGGATGTCGCTCAGCCGCAGGTCCTCGATCGGGTGCCCGGGGATGCCGGTGATCAGCACCGCCTGATGCGCGTTCGAGTCGTAGACGACCACGTTGCTGATGCTCACCCGCCGGATGGCGCCGACCTGCAGGCTGTCGGGGCCGCGCATGCGCCGGCCGAGGCGGATGAAGATCGGGGCGTTCACGATGTGCCGCATCGTGAGGTTGCTGATCGAGACGTCCTCCAGGTGGGAGCCGTCCACGCTCTCCAGCGCGAGCCCCTGCGAGCGGTCGAAGACGACGTTCGAGATGGTGATGTTGCGGAAGTCGCCGTTGCTCTCGGTCCCGAACTTCACGCGGCCCGTGTGCGACACCCGCGCTTCCGGCCCGTACGGTTTGAAGGTGCCGTCGAGCAGCGTCCCCTCCTCGTAGCCGCCGCTCACGAAGCTGTTGGTGAGGGTGACGTTCTCGGTCGGGCGCACGTAGCCGAGGCCGTACGAGGTCTTGAATACGATCGCGTCGTCCCACGGCGAGTTCACGGCCGTGTTGGAGATCCGCACGTTCCTGCAGCCGTCCACGTCGATGCCGTCGCGGTTGGTGTCGATCTTCACGTTGTCGATCGTCACGTTGTCCACCCCCGTCAGCAGGATCGCGAAGTGCCCCCCGTGCAGGATCGAGACGTCGCGGATGACCACGTTGTGGGCGAGCTTCAGCGCGATCGACTTGTTCCCGCCGCCGCCGGGCGTGTTCATGTCGAGGCGGATCCCGCGGCTCAGCCCCTTGCCGTAGATGCGCCCCGGCCCCTCGATGGAGACGTCCTCGACGTTCTCGCCCCAGATGAGGCTGTTGTGCCAGTGGGAGTGGCCGAAGTCCTGGTAGTGGTGCTCCTCGCCCCAGACGTTGGGCTCCGGGGCGTCGTAGTCGCCCCGCGAGGAGTCGGCGGCGAGCAGCGTGGCGCCGTGCTCCAGGTAGAGGCCGATGTGGCTCTTCAGGTGAATGGAGAAGCTCGCATAGGTGCCTGCCGGGAAGTAGACGGTGCCCCCTCCCGCGGCGGATGCGGCCGTGATGGCGCGGTTGATGGCGTCGGTGTCGAGCGTCTTGCCGTCGCCCCTCGCCCCGTAGCTGCGCACGTCGAAGACGGG
>DASSTO010000085.1:0-10846 GCA_035707865.1 Longimicrobiaceae bacterium
CGCTTTCGGGCGCTCTCCCGCGAGCGGGCGAGGGGACGGGGTGTGGCGCGAGGCTCGGGTGTGCAGTCCGCGAAGGCGGACTTCGTGTAGTCTTTGCAGCGGTTTCAACCGCCCGGAGCCGGGGCCGCCGCAGCGCCCACCGATGCCTTTCCGCGCACCTGGCACCTGGCACCTGGCACTTCCTCCCCCGCCTTCACCGCCCCACCTCCCACGCCAGGTGCTCCAGCTCGGGGGCGATCAGCTTCTCCCACGCCAGGCGCACCGCCGCGGGCGAGCCGGGCGTGGAGAAGAGGATGCAGCCGCGATGGACGCCCGCTGTGGCGCGCGAGAGCATGGCCGCGGCGCCGACCTGCTCGTAGCTCAGCATGCGAAAGAGCTCCCCGAAGCCGGGGAGCTCTCTCTCCAGGCGGCCGCTGAGCGCGTCGTAGGTGGTGTCGCGCGGCGAGATGCCGGTCCCGCCGTTGAAGAGCACGATGCGCGCTCCGCCATCCACGAGCTCGTCGAGCGCGTGCAGCACCTCCACCGGCTCGTCCGGCACCAGCCGGTAGCCCGCGACCCGGTGGCCCGCGGCCTCGACCCGCTCGCGCAGATAACGGCCGTTCACGTCGGTCTCCGGCGTCCTGGAGTCGCTCACCGTGACGATCGCGACCGGCACCGGCCCGCGCTTTGCCTCTGCTCGGTGTCGGTCACTGCTGGGAGCGTCCATGGAGGATCGGGGGTCGGGGGAGGTCGCGCACGGATCTCTGGCGCCGCGAGAGAAAAGAGACGATGATGGAGGCGGCGGAGTCAAGGTGCCCCCCCGCGGTGCCGATTCTCGGTGAGGTCGCGTGCGACGAACCGGGAGAGCGTCGATGAACCTGGATGTGCTGATCCTGAATTCGGGGGAGTGGGTGCTGGGCGAGGAGCTCTCGGCCGCCCCGTGGTGTGTGCTGGTGTACCGACAACGCGGCAACCCGGGCAACGAGCTGCATCTCTGGCTTCCGCGCGAGGAGGCGCGGCGCTCGGGCGAGTTCGCCTTCCGCCGCTACTGGACGGACCGATCGGTACGCTGGTGCGTGGAGATGGCGGGGGACGTCGCGCAGAGCCCGTTCGTCCGCTTCACGTCGCCCGAGGGTCGCGTGCTCACGGTGCAACACCACGGCGCACGAGGGCTGGGCGACCTCTCCGACCAGGAGCTGGGCTCGCTCCTCGTCCGTGCGAGCGAGACGTCGATGGCCGGGCTCTGATCCTCTCACCCCGTATCCCCATGCGCCGGACCGCTCTCGAGTGCGTTCTCGGTGGCCTGCTCGCCACGCTGCTGCTGGGCGGCTGCGACAGCGACGTGGGGCGCCTGATGCAGCAGATCGAGGCCGCGCGCCAGGGGTGCACCGAGGCCAGGCTCCAGGCGGGCGACAGCGCCTGCGTCCGGATGATGGGCGAGTACGCCCGGATGGGCACGGAGGCGATGCGCACCTCCATCGGCGCGGTCAAGTCGCTCGACCAGGCGCTGAAGCAGATGCCCCCGCCGAACTTCGACACCACGGGCCTGGGACACGCGCTCTCCGCTCCGCCGCAGTCGTATCTTCCCGGCGCCGACTCCGCGCGCTTCGGTGGCCTGACTCCCTCGGCTCCCTCCTACAGCCGCACGCCGCTCGGCACCTACGACGGTCCCTACGCCCCGTCCGGTTCCGCGGCCGACCCGTACGCCATGCGGTCGTACCCGCGGACCGACCCGTGGTCGTATCCGGACGACACCCGGCAGCTCCCACCGCCCGGCTACGCGCGCGGCGATGGCTACGGCTACCCGCAGGCTCCCTACCCGGACCACGGCTACGGGTACGACTACGGGTATCGCGATGGATCGCAGGGACGCCTCGACCCGCGAGCGGGACCGGGGTACGGGAGCATCGGCTACGGTCGCGGCGGTTATGGCGCGGGTTCCTACGATCCGCGCGACTACGGTCCGTCGGGCTACGACTACGGCGACTACGCCGCTCCTGCCTACGGCTATGGCGATTCCGGGTACGGCCCGCCCGGCTATGGCCCGCCCGGATACGATCCCCGCGACGGCGACCCGAGCGAGTACTATGCGCCGCGGAACGGCTCGCGCAGCGACGACCCGCGCGACCATCCGGCCCCCCCCGGCCCGGGTCTCCTCCTTCCCCCGGCGCAGCGGCTGGCGCGGCCCTGGCTGCAGGACGAGAACGATCCGTACTATGCGCCGGCATCGCCCGCTCCGGCGCCCGCCTACCCCGACCCGCGCGACCGCTACTCGCCCCGGAGCGGCTACTATCCGCCCGGCTGGTCGCCCTCGCCCGACACCGCGGCCCGGCACCGGACGGCCCGGCCGGCCGCGGCGGACAGCACCGCATCGCGAGCCTTGCGCGCGCGGCCCGGCGACCGCTAGCTTGGCCCCTACATAGCGCGAACGGGGTCTTTCGGAAGCCGGTGTGAATCCGGCGCGGCCCCGCCACTGTAAGAGGCCCGGCACCCGTGCCGGCCCGGCCCGCTCCGGCGGAAGTCCTTCCGCCGCAAGCCACTGTTCCCGGTGAGACCGGGGATGGGAAGGCGAGCGAAGCTGCCTCGAGCCAGGAGACCGATCCCGTTCGCTCCCGCACGCACACCCCTCGAGGGAGGGGAGCGGGATGCCGAACGCACCGCGCCGATGCGTGGTCGTTTCCCCGGCCTCCCCTCCCGTTCTCCCTCCATCCGAGGAAGGACGGGAATCTTTTTGGGATTCGGGATTCAGGATTCGGGATTCGGGGGACGGGCTGCTCGAGCCTACCCGCTGGTCGGCGCGCTGCTGCTCGCGGCGCTGCTCACCGGGTGCGGCGATTCTTCCGGCCGCGCACGCGTCTCATCACGGCGCGGCGGGCAGCCCGACACCGTCGTCGCGACGGACGACGCGGGGCGTGTCGTCCGGCTGCGGCACCCGGCCCGGCGCGTCGTGTCCCTGCTGCCGGCGGGTACGGAGATGCTCTTCGCGCTCGGCGCGGGCGACCGGGTGGTGGGGCGCACCCGTTACGACGTCGAGCCGCGGGTGGCGGGGCTGCCGTCGGTGGGCGGGGGGCTCGACCCGAGCCTGGAGGCGCTGGTCTCCCTGCACCCGGAGCTGGTGATCGCCTTCGAGACGGCGGGCGCCAGCCGGATCGGGCCGCGCATCGAGGCGCTGGGCATCCCCGTCTTCGCCATCCGCACGGAGGACACCACCGACATCTACCGCGACCTGCGGGACCTGGGCCACCTGGTCGGGCGCGACTCCGCGGCCGCGGCGGTACTGTCGCACATCCGCGCGAAGCTGGACTCGGTGCGCGCCAGCGTCCCGCCCGGGCCGCGGCCGAGCGTCGTGTACGTGGCATCGCTCGACCCGCCGGTGGTCGCGGGCGAGCGCACCTTCGTCTCGCAGCTGCTGGGCGTCGCGGGCGCGGAGCCGCTGCGAGGTCTCGGGAGCGCGCTCTGGCCGCAGCTCTCGCCCGAGGTGCTCGTGCATCGCCAGCCGGACGTGGTGATGCTGCCCGTGGGCGCGGACCCGGCGAGCACCGTCGCGGGGCTGCGGAGCGCGCCGGGCTGGCGGGAGCTGCGCGCGGTGCGCGAGGGGCGCATCGCCACCGTCCCCGCGGACCTCGCGGACCGCCCGGGCCCGCGCATCGGCGACACCGCCGCCGCGATGCGCGACGCCATCCGCCGCGTGTGGGGCGCCCGGTGAGACCCGCCGTCCGCCTCCTGCTCCTCGCCGCGCTCGTCGCGGCGTCGCTCCTCCTCGCGGTTCGCCTCGGCGCCGTGCCGCTCGGCGCGCGGCAGATCCTGCGAGCGGTACGCGGCGTCGGCGACCCCGGCGTGGTGACGATCGTGCGCGAGCTCCGGCTGCCGCGCTCGGTGCTGGCGGCACTCGTGGGCGCCGCCCTCGCCGCGAGCGGCGCCGCCTTCCAGGCGCTGGTGCGCAACCCGCTCGCGGACCCGTACATCCTCGGCGTCTCGGGCGGCGCGGCGGTCGGCGCCGTCACGGCCATCGTCCTCGGCCTCGCCGTGGCGCCGTGGGCGCTACCGCTCGCGGCGCTCCTCGGCGCGCTCGTCGCCATCGTCCTCGTCCTGCGCATCGCCGTCACCGTCGGTCGCGCCGTGGACACGCGCGTCCTCCTCCTCGCGGGCGTGGTGGTCGGCGCCTTCTTCAACGCCTGCATCCTCCTCGCCCTCACCTTCGCCGACACGGAGAGCTTCCGCTCGGCCGTCTTCTGGATGATGGGCAGCTTCGCCGCCGCCACGTGGCACAGCACGGCGGCGCTCGCCCTCTATCTCGTCCCCGCGCTGCTCGCGCTCCTCGCGCTCGCACGCCCTCTCAACCTGCTCGCGATCGGCGAGGAGACGGCCGCGTACCTCGGCACCCGCGTCGAGCGCACCAAGCTCCTCGCCTACGGCGTCGCCTCCCTCCTCGCGGCCGCGGCGGTGGCGGTGAGCGGGGTGATCGGCTTCGTCGGGCTCATCGTCCCCCACGTGATCCGGCTGCTCTGGGGAAACGACTACCGCTTCCTGCTGCCCGCCTCGGCGCTCCTCGGCGCGGCGTTTCTGGTCCTCGCCGACGCCCTCGCGCGCACCGCCGCCGCCCCCACCGAGGTCCCCGTGGGAGTCGTCACCGCGTTCGTGGGGGTGCCGTTCTTCGTCTGGCTGCTGCGGCGGAGGGGAGCGTGAGGGAGAGCAGTCATCAGTCGTCGGTCGTCCGTCATCAGTCGACCGAGGACCGACGACCGACGACCGACGACCAGGCTGCGCCCGCGCCCCCCGTCTGGCGCGTCGACGATCTGTCCTACCGCTACCCCGCCGCCGAGCGCGCGGCGGTCGACGGAATCTCGATCGAGCTGGGGGGCGGGTTCACGGCGGTGCTGGGTCCCAACGGGTCGGGGAAGTCGACGCTGCTGCGGCTGCTTCTGGGAACGCTGCGGGCGGACGGCGGGAGCGTCGACTTCCTCGGCCGGCCGGTCGGGAGCTGGGCGCGGGCGGAGCTCGCGCGCGAGGTGGGGGTGGTGCCGCAGGGTGAGGAGATCTCCTTCCCGATCTCCGTGCGCGACCTCGTGGCGATGGGGCGCTACCCGCACCTCGGGAGCTGGCGCCGCGAGGGCGAGGCGGACCGCCGGGCGATCGAGGCGGCGATGCGCCGCTGCGACGTGCTCGACTTCGCCGGCCGCGCCTTCTCCACGCTCTCCGGCGGCGAGCGGCAGCGGGCGCGCGTGGCGCGGGCGCTGGCGCAGGAGCCGCGCGTCCTCGCCCTCGACGAGCCCACCGTCGCGCTCGACGTGCGGCACGAGATGGCGATCTTCGAGCTCCTCCGCGACCTCGCGCGCGCGGGCGTCACGGTGGTGCTCGTCACCCACAACCTCAACCTCGCCGCCCGCTACGCAGACCGGCTCCTGCTGCTGGACCGGGGCCGCGTGGCGGCCGAAGGACCTCCCGCGGAGGTGATCCGCCGGGAGCTGCTGGAGCAGGTCTACCACTGGCCAGTGCGCGTCACCCCGCACCCCGGTCCGGGCCCGGACACGGGTGCACCGCAGGTCACCCCGCTCGCGGGGCGGACCGGCGACCCGATGCAGACCCGATACGGGGTCTCTCTCGACCCACGAGCCCACTGGAACGAATCGTCATGAACCGCTCACATACCGCCCTCGCGGCGGCGCTCCTCTTCGCCGCGCCCACCGCGCTCGCGGCGCAGCGGCCGGCCGCCGCCGACTCTCTGCCGGCGTACCTCCTCGAAGGCCTCACCGTCACCGGCACGAGGGCCCCTTCGTCCCGCGCCGACCTGCCGCAGGCGGTGGACGTCGTCACGCGCGCCGACCTCGTGGAGAGCCACGCGCTCGACGTGGCCGAGGCGCTCAAGCGCAACACCGCGCTCGACGTGATCGAGTACCCGGGACTCCTCGCCGGCGTCTCGGTGCGCGGCTTCCGACCACAGTACTCGGGCATCAACACGCGCACGCTCATCCTGATCGACGGCCGCCCGGCGGGCACCGTGAACCTCGCCACGCTCGACGTCGGGTCGGTGGAGCGCATCGAGGTGCTGAAGGGGCCGGCGTCGGCGCTCTACGGCTCGAACGCGATGGGCGGCGTGATCAACGTCGTCACCCGCCACTCCACCGGCGCGCTCGACGGGCACGTCCGCGGTGAGTACGGGAGCTACCGGACGTACCGCGGCGCTCTCACGGCGGGCGGGGCACCGGGAGGCGGCCTGGATTTCGACCTCTCGCTGGCCGCCTCGGGCCGCGGCGACGGCTACGCCACCGGCGCGCACCGCACCCTCGGCGGCGCCACCGTGCTGAAGACGCTCCCGGGCGGCGCCACGGAGACGCTCCCCGAGGGCGCGCGCGACACCACCGTGGACTTCACCCGGTTCGCCTCGCGCTCCGGAAGCCTGCGCCTCGGCTACGCGCTCTCGCCCGGCTGGCGCGTCGACGCGCGCGGCGGTTTCTTCAGCGCCCGGCACGTCCAGAACCCGGGCGATCTCAGCTCCGCCTTCCCCTACCGCACGCTCGACGACCTGAGCCGTCGCACGGGCGACGTCTCGCTCTCGGGGCGCGCGGGCCGGAACGCGCTCACGCTGCGGGGCTTCGCCTCGCGCGAGAGAACCGCCTACTACGACGACGCCGACCACCCGACCTACGTCAGCTTCCGCTCTCCGACGCGCAGCTACGGCGCCCAGGCGCAGGACGTGATCGCACTCGGCCGCCACGAGATCGTCGCGGGCGTCGACTACACCGCCGCGGAGCAGGAGTCCCAGGTCTTCAGCGCGCCCGGCACGGCCGCCTCGCCCTACAGCCCGAACTCGGGCATCTACTCGGCCGCCGCCTTCGCGCAGGGCACCGCGAAGCTGCTCGACGACCGGCTCGTCGCCACCCTCGGCGGGCGGCTCGACCGCATCGACTTCTCGGTGAAGCAGACGCCGCTCCTCGCCGGCTACCGCGCCGGGAGCCGCACGAACACCGTCTTCAACCCGAGCGCGGGCCTGCTCTACCACGCCGGCGCCGGCCTCAGCCTGCACGCCACCGCGGGCCGCGCCTTCGTCACGCCGGACGCCTTCAACGTCGCGGGCTACGCCGAGAGCCGGCTCACCGGCCGGCGCGCCGCGACGATCACCCGCGGCAACCCGCAGCTGCGGCCGGAGAGCAGCGCGAGCTGGGACGCCGGGATTGGCCTCTCGCGCCCCCGCGCGGGCCTCGACGCGGACCTCACCTACTTCCACACCGACGTGCGCGACCGCATCGCCCCCGCGCAGCTGCCCGTCGAGGGCGTGCGGCTCACCGCGGCGGGCGATACGGTGGTGGGAATCAACAGCTTCCGGAACGTCGACCGCGCACGGATCCGGGGGGTGGAGGGTCGGCTGGGCTACGACCTCGGGGCGCGCGCCGGCTTCGCGTACTCGCTGCGCTTCTTCGCCAGCGCCACGCGGCTCCTGCGCGCGGTGGAGAGCAGCGGCGGCGAGGAGCGTGGCATCCGCAACGTCGCAGACCTGACGGCGGTGGCGGGCGTCGTGTACGACGACCCGGAGCGCTTCACGGCACGGCTCTCCGGCCGCTACGTCGGCGACCGGGTCGACGACGACTTCAACGACTTCGAGCACCCGGGCAGCACGATCCACTACCCGCGCTACCTCGTCGCGGACGCGAGCGCGTCGCTGCGCGTGGGCGGGCGGTGGCGGGTGGGTGTCGCGGTCGACAACCTCACCGACGAGAGCTACTACGAGGTGCGCGGCTACCCGATGCCGGGCCGCACCCTCGCCCTCTCGCTCGACGCCGACCTGCGATGAGCGAGCCCGTCGTCCTCTCGTGGAGCGGCGGGAAGGACAGTGCGCTGGCGCTGCGCGAGCTGCGCGGCGCCGGCACCCACGACGTCGTGGGGCTGCTGACCACCGTCACCCGCGACCACGACCGCGTCAGCATGCACGGAGTCCGGCGCGCGCTGCTCGAAGCGCAGGCGCGCGCCGCCCGGCTCCCGCTGCACGTCGTGGAGATCTCCGCGGGTGCCGGGAACGACGAGTACGCCGAGAGCATGAGCAGGATGCTGGAGGGCTTCCGCGCGAGCGGCGTCCACACCGTCGCCTTCGGCGACCTCTTCCTGGGGGACGTCCGCCGCTACCGCGAGGAGATGCTCGCCCCGGTGGGAATGCGTGCGATCTTCCCGCTCTGGGGGCGCGACACCGCGGCGCTGGCGCGGGAGTTCATCGCCGCCGGGTTCCGGGCGACGCTGGTGTGCGTGGACGGCGAGCAGCTCGACGGCCGCTTCGCCGGCCGCGCCTTCGACCACTCGCTGCTGGACGAGCTCCCCGCGCGGGTGGATCCGTGCGGGGAGCGGGGCGAGTTCCACACCTTCGTGGCCGACGGGCCCGTCTTCTCCGGGCCCGTCGACTTCACCCGCGGAGAGACCGTGCTGCGCGACGGGCGCTTTCACTTCCAAGATCTGCTCCCCGCGCGGTAGCCGGACCGCCCCTCCGCCCGGAGGTGGCCACGACCGGCTCACCAGATCTGCACACGCTCCTTCTCCGGTCGCACCATGGGGTCACCGGCCTGGCAACCGAAGGCCTTGGCGAACTCCGGCATGTTCGAGAGCGGGCCGTTCACGCGCCACTGGCCGGGCGAGTGCGGGTCCACGGTCACGAGGAGCCTGGAGTACTCCGGGCTCCTGAGCTCGCGCCAGATGTGCGCCCAGGAGAGGAAGAAGCGCTGCTCCGGCGTGTAGCCGTCGATGGTGGCGCGGGGCTTCCCGGCGAGGTCCTTCTGGAGCGCGGCGTACGCCACCGTGAGACCGCCCAGGTCGGCGATGTTCTCGCCGGAGGTGAGCTTCCCGTTGAGGTGCAGCGTGTCGACCGCGACGTAGCCGCCGAACTGGCTGCGGATGAGGTCGGCGCGGGCGTCGAAGCGCTTCGCGTCCTCGGGCGTCCACCAGTCGTGGAGGTTGCCCTGCGCGTCGTACTTGCGGCCCTGGTCGTCGAAGCCGTGCGTCATCTCGTGCCCGATCACCGCGCCCATCGCCCCGTAATTGGTGGCGTCGTCGGCGTTCGGGTCGAAGAACGGCGGCTGCAGGATGCCCGCCGGGAAGACGATCTCGTTCATCGACGGGTTGTAGTAGGCGTTCACCGTGGGCGGGGTCATCCCCCACTCGGTGCGATCGACCGGCTTGCCGATCTTGGCCATGTCGCGCTCGAACTCGAAGCGGTCCGCCCGCATCGCGTTATCGACGAAGGAGCCGGCCGTTACCCGCAGCGCGGAGTAGTCGCGCCACTTATCGGGGTAACCGATCTTCTCCGTGAACGCGTCGAGCTTCAGGAGCGCCTGCTGCTTCGTCGAGTCCGACATCCAGGCCAGCGCGCCGATGCGGTCGCGCAGCGCGGCCTCCAGGTTGTGGACCATCGAGAGAGCGCGCGCCTTCGCCTCGGGCGTGAACGTCTCCTTCACGTACGCCTTGCCCAGCATCTCGCCCAACCCGTCGTCCGTCGCGGCCAGGCAGCGCTTCCATCGCTCCTGCAGCTTCTTCGTTCCGTAGAGGCGCTGGTTGAAATGGAAGGCCTCGTTGACGAACGCCGAGCTGAGACGCGGCGACTCGGCCTGGGCCAGGTGCCAGCGGAGATACGCTCTCCACGCCGGGAGCGGCTGCTGCGCGACGAGCTTCGAGAGCTCGGCGACGAAATCCGGCTGGCGCACCAGCAGGCTGTCGGTCACCGGGGCGTCCACGGCCCGGAAGTAGCCGGTCCAGTCGACCGAGGGTGCCAGCGTGCGCAGCTGCGCCGTCGAGAGCTTGTGATAGACCGCTTCGGGGTCGCGGCGCTGGACGCGGGTCATCGACGCGTTCGCGAGAGCGGTCTCGATCCGCATCACCTGGTCGGCGTCGCTCCGGGCCGCGGCAGGCGTCTCGCCGAGCAGCTGCAGCGTGCGGGCAACGTGCTCCACGTACGCCGTGCGCAGCGCCTCGGAGGCCGAATCCGTCTTGGTGTAGTAGTCCCGGTCAGGCAGGCCGAGGCCGCCCTGCACGATCTGCAGCACCACCTGCGCGCTGTTCCTGTCGTCCTGCCCCGAGCCGATGTCGAGGAGCGCGCCCACGCCCTCCGTCTGCAGGCGCGCGGCCTCGAGGACGACGCCCTCGGGAGTGGAGATCGCCTGGATCCTCGCCAGCTCCGGCTGCAGCGGCGCCGCCCCGGCGCGCTCCGCGGCCGCGGAGTCCATGCAGGTGGCGTAGTAGGTGCCGAGCTTGTAGGTGTCGCTGCCGGCCGCGGCGGCCGTGTCGGCGGCCGCGTGCTCCAGGATGCCGCGCAGGATCCTGCGGTTGCGCTCCGCCAGCTCCTCGAAGCTCCCCCACGCCGGGTACTCGGCGGGAATGCTCGCGGTGTCCAGCCACTGCTGGTTGGCGAAGCGGTAGAAGTCCCGGCAGGCGGGACAGGTGGTGTCGGCGGGTGCGGCCGCGCGGAGCGGCTGGGCGTGTGCGGGCGAGCCGAGGGCGGCGAGCAGGGCGACCGCCGCGGCACCGCAGCATCGGGCGAGACGTTTCATGGCCGGGGAGCACGGGTGAACGGGAACAACCCACCGCGTACCCGGGGGCGAGCGCGGGAGTTCCTCGCGGCCTGGATCACGAGAACATTGACAGAAAGCCCGTGCGCCCATAAGCTGCCGCCGGGCCGGGAAATCCGCACGCGCGGGTACGGCCCGCATCACCCGCGGGGGCGACCGCCTCCGTGTCTTTTCCCAGGCGATCGGCGGTACGGCGTCCCCGCACCCTCGAGAGTCGAACACCAGGACGGGAGCGAGGAATGCGCACGACCGGTACCGTGAAGTGGTTCAACGACACCAAGGGATTCGGCTTCATCACGCCGGAGGACGGCTCGAAGGACTGCTTC
>DASSTO010000086.1:0-7822 GCA_035707865.1 Longimicrobiaceae bacterium
GTTACGGCCGCGTCGGGACGAGCTTCTGCGTGCGCCAGCCCAGGATCTCGGCGGTGTAGATCTCGCCGTGGGGGCCGACCGCCAGGCCGTGCAGAAGGTCGAACTCGCCCGCGCCCTTGCCGTGATGGCCGTACTCGCCGAGGACGTGGCCGGCGAGGTCCATCTCCAGGATGCGCTCGCCCAGCCCGTCGGCGACGAAGAGGCGCTTGCCGTCCGGGCTGAAGTCCAGCCACGCGGGCTCGCCCAGGTGGTCCCACTCCGTGATGAACTTCCCCCGCGGGTCGAAGACCTGGACGCGGCCGTTCTTCCGGTCGGCGACGTAGACGCGGCCCGACGCGTCCACGACGACGGAGTGCGGGGTGTTGAACTCGCCCGGCCCCGTGCCCCGCTTCCCCCACGCGCCGAGGAAACGGCCGTCGCGGTCGAAGTGGACGACACGCGAGTTGCCGTAGCCGTCGCTCACGTAGATGTCGCCCGAGGGCGCCACGGCCACGTCGGTGGGGCGGTTGAAGAGCATGTCGCCGTCGTAGAGCGAGTCGCCGCCCGCTCCGGGCCGCCCCAGCACCAGGCGCACGTGGCCGGCGGGGTCGAGCTCGAGGACGACGTTCTGCTTGTCGTCCGCCAGCCAGATGTTGCCGGCGGCGTCGACGCGCACGCCGTGGGCGTGCTGGACGACGTCGTCCGCGTACCACCGGACGAAGTGGCCGCTCGCGTCGAACTCCACCAGCGGGTGCGGCCCGCGCTGGAAGACGAAGACGTGGCCGTCGGGCGTGGCCTCCACGCTCGACACCTCGCGGAAGTTGAAGCCGGCCGGGAGCGAGAGAAAGCTCGGAACGGCGCGGTACGCCAGCTCCGGGGCGCTGTCCCGGGCGGCGGGCGGGGCGGGCGCCGCGGCGGCGAGCGCGAGCAGGAGTACCGGGATCATGGCCTACCTGCCTGCGCACCGGGGTGTGCCCGCGACCATGCGTCGTACCGCTTCAGCGCGCCGACGGCGTCGGTGCGGTACCACGCGTAGCCGTAGCGGCGCTCGGGCTCGATCTCGTCCATCCGGTAGCGAATGATGCCGTTGCGGCCGCTGAAGATGGGGCGGTTGGTCCCGATCTCGTAGAAGCGCGCCCAGATGGGCCCCGCGCCCTCCTTCGGGACGAGCTTGCCCTTGTACGTGTAGTCGTAGCCGTAGATCGCGCTCTTCCTGAACCAGTCCGCCGCGGCGCGCACCGCGCGCACCACGCGCGGGCCGGGGTCGGGAAGATCCATCAGGAACTCCATCACGCCCACGCTCTCGCCGCCACTGAGCGACGGGAACTCGTAGGAGCGCGCCTTCACCGGCACCAGCGTGAGCGGGTCGTTCTGCGCGCACCAGACGGTGAGGGTGTCGTTCACGCGCACCTGGCTGTTCAGGATGCACTGCGTCCCCTGCTTCACCCGCGTCGCCGCCTCCTGGCGCAGCGAGTCGGGGACGAAGTCGTAGCGGCCCCTCGAGACGTCCTGCAGGAGGCGAAGAACGTGCACCATCGCGTCGTCGTTGAAGGTGCCGGCGTCGTGGTAGCCGCCCTGGAGCGGGTAGACCTGCGGCCAGCAGCCCGTGGGCTGCTGCGCCTCGAAGAGGTACTCGAGGCCGCGCAGGAAGGAGGCGGCGTAGTGCGCGTCGTGGGTGGCTGCGTACTCGCCCGCCAGCGTCTGCATCTGGCCGGTGGTGGCGCCGTTGTCGATGGTGGCGACGTAGGACCAGTGCGACTCCGAGGTGAAGTTCGTCCCGGCCCGGCGTGGGCCCGCCGCGAGGTCCACGCGTTTCGACCAGCCGCCCGAGGGGGTCTGGTAGGTGAGGATCGCGTCGGCGATGCGCTTCGCTTCCGGGCTCCGGTACCACGCCGCCGGGTGCTCACCGACGACCGTCGAGCCGTTCTGGTTGGGAGCCGCCTTCATCGCGGCCTGGCCGGTGGCGGCGAGCTCGCGCCGCATCTCGGCGCTGTCCAGCGCGGCGAGTCGTCGCGACCGCGCGATGTACTCTCGCCACGCCTGGCGCTGCGCGGGCGGCAGCGAGTCGATTCGCGCTTCGCTCAGCATGTTCCGGTCGTTCGCCCCCGAGCCCTGCTGCGCCGCGGCGCAGGCGGCGGGCGCGGCGGCGACCAGCAGCACCGCGCAGGCGGCGAGCCGGCCGGCGGTGCGTGGCGTTGGGGTCCGTCTCATCTCTCTCCCGGGGCGTTGAATTTGTATCACAATGGGACCATTTACGCGGCCCGGCAAGCGCTCGGAGCCGGCGGCGCGGAGGACCGCTACCGCGCGGGGGCCCGCGCCGTGGCCAGCCCGGCGAGGCAGCCGCGCATGTAGGCGAACGACTCCCGCATACCGGGCATCGGGTCCTCGGGATGGACTTCGTACTCCAGGTTCACGTAGCCCGGGTAGCGCTGGCGCTCGAGCTGCCGGAAGAGCGCCGCGAAGGGGATCTTCCCCTCGCCGACGGCCACCTGGCTCTCCTTGACGCGCAGTTCCGAGAGGTCCTTGGCGTGCATGTCGAGCAGGCGAGGCCCGGCATCGGCGGCGGCCTGCACGGGGTCCACGCCCGCGCGCTCGGTGTGGCCGATGTCCATGCAGATCCCCATTCGCGGGTCCATCCCCCGTACCACCTTCAGCGCGTCGTAGGGCGAGGGGAAGTGCTCGTCCTCCGGGCCGTGGTTGTGGATGGCCACGCGGATGTCGTAGCGCCTGGCGAAGCGTTCCACGCGCGGGAAGACGGCGGGGGCGCCGGTGACCACCATCAGCGGCATCCCGGCCGCGCGGGCGTAGTCGAAGTAGCGCTGCACCCCCGCGTCGCTGTCCTCGTCGAAGGTGATGGTGCCGCCGCCGACGATCTTGAGCCCCGCGGTCTCGAACTCCCGGCGCGCGGCGGCGATCTCCGCCGGCGAGAGGTCGTAGGGGAGGTGCACCGACTTGATGTTGACGTAGGGAGTCCGCAGCGCCTGGATCATCTCGATGGCCTTCGCGCGCGGGAAGTTGCGCAGCGAGTAGCTGGCTACGCCCAGCCGCACCCCGCCCGCCGGTGCGGGGCCCCCTTCACGCCCCGCTCGACGCTCGGCTCTCGCCGGGGCGGGGAGCCCCAGCGCGGCCACTCCGGCGGCTCCCGCCGCCGCGGCGCGGAGGAAGCCGCGGCGCTCCATCTTCTGCTCGCTCATCTCTCGTCTCCTGACGAAGTGTGGGACTGGCGGACCATGGGAGGCTACGCTCCGAGGTGGACCGGCGCGCCGGAGCGCGCGGAGCGGTAGAGGGCCTCCACGACGGCCACACTGCGGCGCCCCTCGCTTCCGCCGCAGAGGGGCTCCGTGCCGGTGCGCAGGGCGTGGAGGAAGTCCTCGATGACCCGGCGGTGGCCGCGCACGTCGGAGACGACGGGCGAGCTGGCGCTGGGGCTGCCGTCGGCGTCCGCGCGGGGGGGCGCGGCGGGGCCGGAGCGCAGGTCGGCGCGGAGGACGCGGTCGTTCTCGAGGAGTACCGTCCCCTCGGTGCCGGAGATCTCCACGCGCCGTGAGTAGCCGGGAAACGCGGCGGTAGTGGTCTCGAGGGTGGCGAGGGCGCCGCTCGCGAACTCGAGGGTGGCCACCAGCGTATCCTCGACCTCGATGGAGTGGAGAGCGGCGGCAGAGAGGGCGGAGACCACGCGCACCTCGCCCAGGAGCCAGAGGAGGAGGTCCACGGTATGGATCCCCTGGTTCATGAGCGCCCCGCCTCCGTCGAGCGCCCACGTGCCTCGCCAGCGGGAGTCGGCGTAGTACTCGGGTGGGCGGAACCAGCGCACCTGGGCAGCGGCGAGGAAGGGGCGGCCGAGGCGGCCGTCGGCGATCAGCCGCTTCACCCACTCCACCTCCGGGGCGGTGCGCCCCTGGTAGAAGACGCCCAGGCGCACTCCGGCGCGGTCGCAGGTGTCCAGGAGCGCATCCACGCGCTCCACCGAGATCTCCAGCGGCTTCTCCACGAGCACGTGCAGCCCCTCGCGCGCGGCGGCGGCGGCGTCCTCGCCGTGGCGGCCCGAGGGGCTTCCCACCAGCACCAGCTCCATGGGGCGGTGGCGCAGGAACTCCTCGCGCTCGGCGTGCGCGGCGGCGCCGAAGCGGTCGGCGAGCGCGGCGGCTTTCTCCGCGTTCACCCCGTGGACGGCCACCACCTCGACCCCGGGAATCGCGCTGGCGGCCAGCGCGTGCGTCCCGCTGATGTTGCCTCCGCCCAGGATGCCCACCCGCACCGTCATCGCCCGCCGCCGGAGGGGTGGCGGGGATACACGATGAGCAGCACCAGGTCGTCGGAGCCCGTCTGCTTCAGGCCGTGGTGGCTCCCCGGATGGGTGAGCACCGCCATTCCGCTCCGCACCGGGAAGGTGTGATCGTCGATGGTCATCTCGCCCGTGCCGCTGAGGAAGTAGTAGATCTCGTCTTCCTTCTGCAGGTGGTAGCCGATTCCCGCGCCCGGGTGCAGCGCGCGCTTGCGGAAGACGGTGTAGAGCTCCGGGTCCCCGCCGAAGAAGGAGTAGCCGGTGCTCGACCCGCCGCCCCCGTGCGTCCCCGGCTCGTCCTTCGCCACCGCGGAGTCGGTCTCGATCACGTAGCCGCCCGGGCCGTCGGGCGAGGCGGCGGCGCGCTGGGCGACCGCGCCCGGCGCGGCGAGCAGGAGGAGCGCGAGGACGAGAACGGCTTCACGAGTGCGCATGGCGTGGATCTTCGGAGGAAGTGCACGGCCGGGGCGGGTCGTCGCCCGGACCATATCAGCGCCGGCTCGCGCTCAGAGAGTCGGCTCCCAACCCGGCTCGTACTCGCGAGCCCAGTAGCGCATCGCCTCGGGGTCGTCCAGCAGGTGCCCGTTGCTCGGGTCCACCTTCAGCGCCCGCCCCGTGCGCTGGGCGATGTTGCCCAGGTGCGTCAGCATCGTGCTCTTGAAGCCCTCGGAGATCGGCGAGTGCAGCTTGGCGCCGGTGCGCACCCCGTCGATGAAGTTGGCGATGTGGCGGTCGGTCATCCTGTCGCCACCGCGCGTGTCGAGCCCGTTGACCTGCTCCTCGCCCGCGCGCTTCTTCACCAGCTTGTTATCCTCGTCGTAGACCTCGTAGCCGTTCCGGTCCATCACCACCGTCCCGCCGGTCCCGTGGATGCTGGTGCCGCGCCCTCGCCCCTCCACCGGGAAGCCGTTGCAGCTCCGGCCCGTCCAGATGATCGTCGCCTTCCCGTCGAAGTCGAACGAGGCGTCCTGGGTGTCGGTGAACTCCCAGTCGTCGTCGAAGGCGTAGCGCCCGCCGGAGGAGGTGGCGCGGGTCGGATAGTCGAGGCCGAGCGCCCAGCGGGCGATGTCGAGCTCGTGCGTCCCGTTGTTCGCGATCTCCCCCGTGCCCCAGTGATAGAACCAGTGCCAGTTGTAGGGGATCCGGTTGTCGAAGTAGGGAACGCGCGGGGCGGGGCCCTGCCAGAGGTCGTAGTTCAGGCTCGTCGGCACCGCGGTCCGCTTCCCGTGCCCGATGGGCCCGCGGTGGTTCGCGTACCAGGTGCGCGCGTAGTAGGGCCGCCCGATGAGCCCCTCGTGGATGGCCTGGATCACCTCGATGGAGGGCGGGTCGGAGCGCTGCTGGTTGCCCATCTGCATCACCTTCCCGTACTTCTCCTGCGCCCGCACCAGCAGCTCGCCCTCCGCCGGGTCGAAGCTCAGCGGTTTCTCCACGTAGACGTGCTTCCCCGCCTTCAGCGCCAGGACGGCGGCGGGCACGTGCCAGTGGTCGGGCGCGGCGATGGAGAGCGCGTCCACGTTCGGATCCTCCAGCACCCGCCGGAAGTCTTCCGCCCCGCGGGGACGCTTGCCCTGGAGGCGCTCCGCGTCGGAGAGCCCCCTGGCAAGCACCTGAGAGTCCACGTCCACCACGTACGCGATCTCGGCGTTCGGATCCTTCGCGTAGCTCTCCAGGTGGGCTCCGCCCCGGCCGTGCAGGCCCATGACGGCCACCCGCACGCGCTCGTTCGCCGAGCGCGTGCGGGCGAAGGCCGGAGCGGACAGCGCGCCGCTCGCCCAGAGCCCCGCACCCGCCAGCGAGGCGGCCTTCAGGAAGTCGCGCCGGTCCAGCGAGTCGTTCGTCTGCATTCCGGGCTCCGGGGGTTCGTCGGTGAGGGAGTCGTGGCTGCGAAGGTGGAGCTCACCGTAGCTCGCGGATCTTCACGTTGCGATACCACACCTCGTCCCCGTGGTCCTGCAGCACGATGTGCCCGGCGCGCCGGTCGGCGAAGCCCGGAATGCCGTGGTACTTGCTGGCCGCCAGCGCGCTGTCCATCGCGGGCGTTCCCAGGTCGTATTCCACCACCTTCTTCCCGTTCAGCCAGTGCTCGCCGTGGTTGCCGCGCAGGATGATCTCCGAGTGGTTCCACTGTCCCACCGGGTTCAGCTGCTTCTGCGCGTTCGGCGCGACCAGGTCGTAGAGCGCCCCCGAGCGGTGCGTGGGAAGCTTCCCGTCGGGGTGGCGGGCGTCGTCCAGCACCTGGTACTCGAAGCCCAGCGCCGCGTTGTTCGGCGGGTACGACGTCGACAGCTTCTCGTCCACGTTGTACTTCACCCCGCTGTTTCCCCCGGGGCTGATCTTCCAGTCGAAGACGAGATCGAAGTCGCGGTAGGTCTTCTCCGTCATCAGGTCCGCGCCCACGAGTGGCTGCCCGTCCGCCTGCACCGGCACCTGGCCGCTGGCGAGCTTGTGGATGGTCCCGTCGGCCACCGTCCAGTACGCCGTGGGCACGCTGTCGAGCCCCAGCCCCCGCCATCCCGCCAGCGAGTGGCCGTCGAAGAGCGGCTCCCAGCCCGCGGAGCTGTCCGCCGCCGCCAGGGTGTCCGGCGACGCGGTGGCGTCGGCGCCGGCGGTCTCGTTCGAGGCGGCGGAGGAGCAGGCGCCCAGCACGAGGAGGCCGAGCGGAGCCAGGAGCATGGTCAGGGAGAGAATGCGCATCGGTACGTGGGAGGAACGGGTGAGGTGGTGCGGTGCCGCACGGGCGGCGGCCGGAACGGCAGGACGCTCGGTTCGGCTCCGAGTGCCGGACAGAATCGCGCGGCCCTCTCGTTCTCGCAAGGATCCGGCTCCGAGCAACAGCGGACGCGCGGGCCGATTCAACGGCCCGACGGGGCTCCTCCCGGCGCGCCGCTGCCCTGCACCCAGCAGTAGCGGCTCACGTTCGCCTGGCTGTTGGGGGCGGGCCGGAAGAAGCCGTCGAACTCGGCCACGTAGATGCATCCGTCCCGGCCCACGTCGAGCGCGATGGGGGTGGGGCCTTCGAGCACGTCGAAGGTCTTGATGTTGATCAACCGCTTGGCCGGGATCACGAACTGCTTCCCGTCGGTGCGCACGCTCCCGGCGGTGTCGCTGGTGAAGGTGCCGTTCACCAGCTCGCCGTACTTGATCCAGTGGCGCGCCCAGTCGGCCAGGAGCACCTTGCCCTGCAGCTGCGGGAAGGCGTACCTGCCGGTGGAGCGGTAGAACGGCCCGCCGAGCGCCGAGCGGCTGCCGGTGGCGTAGGTGTACCCCCAGGTGGGCGGCCGGTAGTTCGGGATCATCGCCGGCGTCCACTCGTTGTAGAAGAGCCGTCCCGTGGCGCGGGGCCAGCCGAAGTTCTCCCCGCCCTGCGAGACGTCGTACCAGTCGTAGGTGGTCTGCTCGTCGGGGCCGACGATGCCGATGAAGAGGCGCTTCGTCGGTGCGTCCCACTTGATGCGGTAGGGGTTGCGCAGCCCGTACGCCCAGATCTCCCAGCGCACGCCCGGCTGCCCGAAGAAGGGGTTGTCGTGCGGGATGCTGCCGTCCTTGTTGATGCGC
>DASSTO010000087.1:0-15567 GCA_035707865.1 Longimicrobiaceae bacterium
AGCTCGCGCCGCCCCTCGGAGACCACCCTCCCCGCGGCGTCGGTGACCGTGCTCTGCACCACCACTGCGGCCGCCGCCGTGGAGTCGTTGACCACCGTGCCGCGCACCCGCACCTCGCCCCGCTCGCGCGAGACGCTTGGCGTGGAGACGAAGACCCCCGGCGAGGCGTGATCCGTCACCTCGAAGTGGACGGCGTCCGTTGCCACCAGCCACACGTCGCGGTAGAGCCCACCGTAGAGGGCGTAGCCCACCGAGAGCGGGGGCAGGAAGGGGTTCTGACTGTTGTCCACCTTCACGGCGAGCAGGTTCTCGCTGCCCTTGCCATCGAGCTTCAGCTGCTTCGTCACGTCACAGGCGAAGGCCGTGTAGCCGCCCCGGTGCTCGCAGACGTAGGCGCCGTTGACGTAGACGTCCGCCACCTGGTTGGCCCCCTCGAAGTAGAGGAAGACGCGCTTGCCCTTCAGCGCGTCCGAGAGCGGGAGCGTGCGCCGGTACCAGCCCACACCCCTGCGGTAGCTCGGCGCATCGTCGAAGGGATCCTGCGCGTTCCAGGTGTGCGGCAGGTTCACGCGCTCCCAGGCGGCATCCGGGGTGGAGGCGATCCAGGCGAAGTTCTGCCCGCGCGGCAGGAACCGCCAGCCGTCGTCCAGCGAGTAGCGCACGCGCGGGCTCGCTCCCACCGCTGTCGCAGAGGTCGCGGCGGAGGGCGTCTGGGACGAGGCCGCGGCCGCTGTCACCGCGGTGAGCACGGGCGCGAGCAGGAGCGGGAGAGCGAATCGTTTCAGGGTGTGCTCAATCATCTACCAGCTTCGTTTCGGGGAAATCTCACCGAATCTCGGGAATGTGGGTGCACGGCGCCGGCTGGCCCTCACCCGGCGCGCCGAGACGCGCCACCCTCTCCCGCAAGCGGGCGAGGGAACGGGTGCGGCGCGAGGCTCGGGCGTGCAGTCCGCGAAGGCGGACTTCGTGGAGTTCCAGCCGCGACTTCAGTCGCCTGGCCGAGGGCCCGGCGCAGGGGCCGCCCCACAGCGCTCCGACGCGTGGGTGTTCACCTCGATCGTGAGCAGCCGCCGTCATCGGTCCTCGACGACGTCGTTCCAGTCGCGGGTGTAATGCTTCATGTACCGGCCGAGGTCGTCGCCGCCGTAGAGGACGAAGACGCCGCGGTCCTCGTTGGCCTTGAGGAAGTCGACGAGCTCGCGTACCATGCCGCCGACCTTCTCGCGCGAGGCGCCGGTGGCCTTCGCCTCCTGGATGCGGAGGTCCCGAACGGCGAAGCCGAGCATCAGCGAGAGCCGGTCGAGGTTCGCGGCCACGTGCGGATCGCCGGCGTCGGCGCGCGCCGAGCGGACGGCCGCGGCGCGCGCCTCCAGCTCCGCGCGCGCCGCGGTGACCTGCGCGGCCGGGTCGGCCGCCGAGTACGGGATGCTGCCGCGCAGCCGGAAGGTGTTCTCGAGCGACGCCAGCGCCGCCTCCGCCGCCCCGCTCGCCCCGCCATAACGGGCGCGGGCGTAGTCGGCGACGAGCGCGTCGACGTCGGTCTCCGGGTTCCAGGCGAGGTGGCCGAGCGTGTAGTGGTTCAGCTCGTAGGTGTACCAGTCGCCCGGCTCGGCGTAGCTGGAGATGCCCTGCAGCGGCACGCTCGCGTACCACTCCAGGTCCTCCTGCATGTAGTGCGGGATCACGTTCGGCAGCGATCGCCAGGCGTACTTCCGGTAGTAGGAGTAGAGGCTCACGTCGCCCGCGAAGCTCCGGCGCCACGCTCCGATCGTGTGGACGTAGAGCGCGTTGTTCGAGGCGCCCGGATCGTAGATCGGCACGTCGAAGCTCTGGCCGATCGGGCAGAAGTCCACCAGCACGTCCGGCGGGAGCGTGACCTTCTCGGGCGGCATCTTGGCCATCGCGTAGGCGACGAACTCGATGCGAACGTCGAGACCGGCCTTCTCCACGGCGTCGTGGAGCTGGTTCACCAGCTTCGCCTGGCGGTCCTGAGGCGGGCCCAGGGCCTCCAGTTGCTTGCACTCCGCCCAGCGGGCGCCGTCGGGCGGCCAGAAGTCGAAGACGTCGATCTCCGGGTGCGCCTTCAGGTACGCGACGACGTTGCCGACGAGGTACGCCACGGCGTCCGGGTTGGCGGTGTTGAAGACGAGGTGCGTCGCGCGGCTCGGGCGGCACCGGGCGTCCTTCCCGAACCAGTCGGGATGCCGCTCGAAGAGCTTGCCGCCCTCCATGTCGGCGTTGAGGAAGTTCTGGTAGCCGTGGCCGCCCACCTCGAGGGTGAGCCCGCGCTTCTCCAGCTCCGGGGTCAGCGCGGCGCGCCAGTCGTCCCAGTGGACGCGGTGGCCCGCCACGCCGCCGTTCATCGAGACCATCAGCGTGTTGAAGCGCAGCTTCGTCATCCACTCGATGATCTTCCGCATCGAGCGGATGTCGTGCGAGCGCGCCCCCGCCATGTCCAGCTTGCGGATCCTGAAGACGGGGCTCTCGACCACGTCCGCGCTCGCGCGGTAGACCAGGTCGGGCGCGTGGGGGACTACCTCGGCGGCGCCGTCGTAGAAGTCGAACTTCGGCGCGAGCCAGCGGCACCCGAGGCGCTCCAGGAAGTCGTACGCCGCGTAGAGCACCGCGCGCTGGCTCCCGCCCGTCAGGTAGATGCGGTCGCCGCGCACGGTGATGGCGTACGCGTCGCCCTCCAGGTGCGTGACGCCGGGGCTGTGCGTGGTCGCCAGCACGATCGCCTTCGGCCCGCCCCCGCCCGACACCACCGGGAAGGTCGCCCCGGTCATCCGGCCCAGGTAGGACGACAGCTCGGAGGCCGCGAGCGATTCCGCCCCCGTGGGGGTGCCGTCCACCACGATCGAGTAGTCGGTGTGGCCGCTCGCGGCGAGGGTGACGCCCCCCGCGGTGTCCGCGCCCACGAGCTTCAGGTAGGCCGCCGCGTACCGCCTCCCCAGCTCACGAGCGGAGGCCGCGCTGAAGTGCGTCCTGTCGCCCCGGTCCGTCAGCCCCGCCGAGGAGACGAAGGCGACGTTGGGAAGGCGATCCGGCAGGCTCCGGTGCGCCCGGTCGACCTGCTCGCGCCACTGGTTCCACGGCCGTCCCTCGAAGCGACCCAGCTCTCCCACGAGGAACGGCACGTTCGGAGACCCGAGGTCGCTCCGGAAGCGGCGAACGAGCGTCTCCAGGCGGCGGGCGTATTCGGGCGCGTCCCGCTCGTTGCCGTCGCTCTCGCCCTGGTGCCAGAGGATGGCCTTCAGCTCGCCGTGCCGCATGGCGATCCGGGCGCGCTTGAGAGCGTCGTCGTACGGGTGCGTACCCGTCGCTTCGTCGCTCGCGCCGGGCACCCACCGGGTGATCGACGTCCCGCCGACGGCGGCGGGGATCAGGCCGATCTGCGCGGTGGGATCGTGCTCCGCTATGGCGATCCCGAAGCTGCGCCCCGGGCCCACGCCGGCCACCCGCGGCTTGTCGAAGTGCATCGGGTCGACCGCGGGCACCCAGTGGCCCTCCCGGTCGAGCATCCACACCCGCGCGTGGGGCACGCGGTCCTGCGCCTCGACCGCCGCCCGCCCGGCCATGTTCGACTGGCCCACGAGCAGGAAGAGCTGCAGGTGCACGCTGTCCGGGAGAGATGCGCTCGCGGCGGTGCTCCGGAACGGCGCCGCGGGCAGTCCGGCCCCGTTGAACAGGTCCGCCTGTTCGATCCGGTCTCCCCAACCGTATCGCACCGCCGCCGGGCTCGGGACGTCGTCGCGCCACACCACGACCGTCCGGCCGTCGATCCTGGCGTGGGCTTCCCTGAAGACGGACGGCTGGCTCGCGCTGCTGATCTCGAAGCCGGTCAGGCTCCCCTTCCCCGCTCGCAGGCCGCCGTCCGCGTGGTCGAAGTACAGGCGCAGTCTGCTTCCTTCCGCCACGGCGCGCCGGTATACGGGGCCCGACTCCGCCAGGTCGTCGAAGCCGTAGTCCTCCACCAGGGCCAGACGAGCGAGCCGCTCCCCTACCTCTCTCTTGTGGCTGGGATGGATGTTCTTCATCTCCCCCACGTCCACGGTCACGGCGATGCCGCTGTGACCCACCCGCTCCGCGGCGTGCTGCTGCGCCTCGCGGACGATCGACGCGCCGTCCATGTCCGAGTAGCCGAAGGGCGGCAGCTGGACGATGTAGAACGGGAGATCCAGGGCGCTCTTCTGCCCCTCGTTCCACCGGGCCCTCCAGCCCTCGATCATCCTCGTGAGCAGGTGCTCGTACTCACCGGCCCACCGGACGTTGGACTCGCCCTGGTACCACAGGAACCCCTTGAGCGTGAAGGGGATCACGGGGTTGATCATCCCGTTGAAGAGGACGCCCGGCTCCCGGTGCGGCCGGCTCGTCATGAACACCGCCAGCTTCCCCGCCGAACCGGCCTTCGCCGAATCCCGCTTCCACGTCGCCCAGCGCTCGAGGTCGATCCGCAGCGCGGGGTCCGCCCGGAGCACCGGCCGGGGCGTCCAGGCTTCGGCGGAGGTGCCGCCCCAATCGGCCTCGATGATGCCGACCGGTACGCCGGTCTTCTCGTGGAGCATGCGGGCGAAGTAGAAGGCGACGGCCGAGAACGACCCGGCCGTGTCCGGCGACGCCCGTACCCAGACGGAGCCGGGGGCATCGTCGAAGGGCTCCTCGCCGAACTGCCTCGCTACCTTGAAGTAGCGGATGTCGGGAATGTCCGCCTTCTGCACGGCCACGTCGCCGCCGGCACTCCTGGAGAGCCGGGAGACCATGTTGGACTGCCCCGAGCAGAGCCACACCTCGCCGATCAGGACGTCCTTCAGGGTGACCCTGGCGCCGTCGTCGAAGGTGATGTCGTACGGCCCGCCGGCCTTCGGCGTGCGCACGAACAGCTTCCAGCGTCCCTGCGCATCCGGCGAGGTCCTGTATTCCCTGTGGTCCCAGGAGGTGACGACCACGACGTCGCGATGCCGACGAGTGTGACCCCACAGTGCCACGTCCGCCTGCTGCTGGAGCACCATGTGGTCGCTGAGGACCGCCGGCAGGGAGACCTGCGCGGCCGCCCCGCGCGGACCGACGCAGCAGACGGAGACGCACGCGAGCAGGAAGAGCCGGATCGTTCTCACGGTGGGCATGGTTGGGATGTATCCCCTACGGGTAGCGATACACGGTGACGCGCTGGATGCCGCCGCGCAGCAGGATGCGGTTGCCCTGGCCGGTATCGTCGCCGGCCAGGGCGCGGCCGGGCACCCACCGCCCATCGACGAATCGCCCCTCCTCGACGGTGCCGAGCCCGACGATGGGCGGCCCGGGCGTGTCGGGCGAGAAGGTGACGTTCAGGCCGTCGCCCGCCATGTAGAACTCGTCCGGCCCGCTCGCGATGAAGATCCCGTGCGGGTCCGGCGCCGAAGAATCCCGTCCCCCCGCCCGGGTCACGGTGAGCGTGTAGTCACCGAGCACGATCTCCTGCGCCGGCGTCAGCTCTCCGAGGGCCACGCCGGCCACCCGCCCCTTCGGCTGGTTCTCCAGGATCAGCGGCGAGAGCTGCGACAGGACCTCGTAGCTGCGCGAGAGGGCTTTCTGCGGACCGCCCCTGTCGATGGCGAAGGGCGAGAAGCCGATGACGTGATGCTCCCCGACCGCGTAGAAGACGTTGGCGGCTCCCTCGGCGTCGCCGTGGGTCTCGGGGATGAAGAGCGGGTTGCCCGGGCGGTCGTACCGTTCGGCCCAGTGCTTGAACTCGAAGTAGATGTCCGGCGCGAGGAAGTCGAGCTGCGGGGCGCCGGCTCGCCAGACGTCCATGGAGCGCGGCAGCGGGCCGCCGCTGGCGTACTGCCCGGGTGCGTAGCTCGGCCGGATCAGGGCGGCGTTCACGTACATGGGGATGCCGTACTCGCCCTTCCCGGCCGCCGTCACCGCCCCGATGTAGCGCGCGTAGTTCCAGGCCATGAACAGGTCCTCGGTCTCCCGACCGGGGCCGAACACCGTCTCCCAGCTCCCCGAGGTCTTCGACCCGGCCGCCTGCCACCGGTCCCGGAGCTCCGGCGCGAGCGTCTCCCTGTGCGCGACGAGGTAGCTCATCAGCGCGGCGGGCACGGGGCGGGCGTACGCCGCGTTCGCCGCGGGCGAATAGTCGCGCGCGGCGTGGATGACCCCGACCTCGTTCTCCACCTGGATCATGAGAACCGTGTGGTGGTCGCCGTCGATCTCCCGGATTCGCCGCATGAGCGCCGCGAACGCCCGCGCATCCGCGTCCCGGTTCGCCTCGCTGAACGTCGAGAGCCGCTCCGCCCCCGAACCGTTCTGGAGCTGCGCGCGCGGGAACCGCCGGTAGTCGCGCTTCACCCATTCGGGCGCGTAGCTGGACCACGTGTTCTTCCAGCTCCCGAACCAGAGGAGCACCAGGTGGAGGCCGTTGGCCCGGGCGTCGCGGACCAGGCCGTCCACCAGCGTGTAGTCGAACTTCCCCTCCGCCGGCTCGAGCTGCGCCCAGGAGACCGCCGCGAGCACCGTGTTCAGGTGCATCGCCGTCATGCGCGGCCAGATCGGCTTCATGTACTCGAGGCTCGTGGCCGAGTTGTTCTGCAGCTCGCCCGCGAGTGCCAGGAAGGGCCGGCCGTCGACGATCAGCTGCGTGACCTCACCCCGCTTCTCCAGGTGCGGGGCGCCGGTCTGGGCGACCGCGGGTGCCGCCGTGGCCAGAGCGGTCAGGAGAAGCGCCAGGATGCGCGCCCGGGCACGCGCCGCGCTCGACCTCCCGTCGGGTCTCGGCGCCGTCCCCGTGGTGTCCCGTGGTAGGGCTCTGCCCATCGCGCGCGGATCAGAACTCATAGGCCCCCACGTCCGGCGAGCCCGAGATGGGATAGCCGTCGAGGTCCGTCGCGTACCCGAGATCCACCCCCCGATCCCGCGCCGGGCTGTTCCTGCTGAGCCTGAAGTTCCGGTGAGCGGCGTCCACGAAGAGCGGATCCGCCACGAGGTCTCCGTCACCGGCCGGGACGCCGATCGGGCTCGGGTTGCCCACCGAGTAGTACAGGTTGTGATCGTGGACCTGGTCGCCGACGGGCACCCGGTGATGCCCGACCTGCTTCGTGACGGGCCCCAGCACGTGCATGTCCTTCGAGACCACGAAGATGTTGTTGCGCACCGTCATGAACGTCGAGTCCACGGCGAAGGTCCAGAAGACGTACCGGTCGACGTTCGGCTCCCGGGTCCGGATCACGGTGTTGTTGTAGACGAAGACGTTCTTCATCGAGCCGCCGCCGATGAACTGATCGAAGTCGTCGCTCAGGTTGTAGGCGACCGTCACGCTGTCCACGTGCCGCCCCGCCAGCTCCAGGAAGCCCTGGTTGTTGATGGAGATGTTGTGGTGGATGTTGACGTTCCGCCCGTCGAACGCGTCGTCGACGCCGTCCAGCTCGACCACGCCTCCGTCGGAGGCGGAGCGACCGCCGTACGAGCCGTAGTTCTCGACGCGGTTGTACGAGACCTCGTTGTACGGCGACACGATCATGATCGCGATCGGGCCCCAGGTGCGCGCCAGCGGCTCGGTCGCGTCGTGCAGGTAGTTCCGGGTGATCAGGTCGTGCGTCCCCTTGACCTTGATGCCCACGGGCGAGTGGAAGAACTCGCAGTTCCTGACGACGTTGTGGTGGGTGCCGAGAGCCAGGTAGACGGCCCCCGCCTTCTGTACGTTCTTGACCCTGGTACTGGAGAAGGGAGGTCTGGCGTTGTCGTGGAAGTACAGACCGTCGATGACGATGTAGCTCCCGGCGATGTGGAAGACGTTGCCGTTGAGGACGTCCCAATCGGGGTTGGTGAACGACGGGGCCGGCCCCGCGCCGTAACGGACGAGGTACGGTTCCAGCTCCTTCCGGTCGATCCGCATGACGGAATCGGCCGGGAGAGCGTAGCTTCCGAAGTAGATGGGGCGTTCGGCCGTCCCCGAGCTCCTGAAGACGAACCCGCCGGTGTACTGCGAGCCCTTCGCGAAGAGGATGCTGTCGCCGGGGAGGAAACGGTGACGCTCCAGGTTCGCCAGGCTCTTCCACGCGGTCTCCATCGCGGTTCCCGCACTGGCGTCGTCGCCGGCCCGGCTGTTGACGTAGTAGGTCGTGGCCGACAGCGGGCCGGCCGCCAGCAGGAGGCAGGCGCAGAGCCACGTCCAGGATATCGAGCGCAGGACTCGTTTCATGTCACGGGGCGCGAGATGGATGATCGAGGCGCGTACGGGATTCCTTCTCACGACGCGAGCGGTCGGACGGCCTCGCGCGCGATCCAGCCGTACCGGCCGTCGATGCTGCCGTACATGAACTCCATGTATCCGGCGACGGGCTCGTTCGGGTTGGTCGTCCTGCGGTAGTACGGAACGCTGCGGATGGGCACGCCGCGCGCACGATGGAAGACGACGCCGGGCAGGTAGGTGTCGTTCGACACGCCCCCGTTGCCGGGCAGGGCGTAGAGCACGTTCACGGCGGTGTCCGGCCGGAGCAGGTAATGGTTGGGACGGTGGTTGCAGAGCTTGCCGTGGTGAGGCCGGTGGAGTGCCATGTCCTCGTAGTGGGCGCGCGCCTCGGGAGTGCCGCCGGTGACCAGCCAGGCCTCGGGATAGTCCCCCTGGCCGGGGTCCCTGGCCTCCGCCGTCTTCATGTACGACAGGTCCTCGGTGACGTCCGACTCGCGGATCCACCCCGACATGCCGCCGTGCGTCGTCTCGACGTCCCACGCGTAGACGACGGTCGTGCCGTCCGGCAGCTGCTTGCGCTGGCCGTAGTTGATCCGGACCTGCAGGGGGTGGAAGACGCCGCGGGTGTACCCGGTGACCACGCCGCGCGCCGTGCCGTGGCCGTCGTACAGGACCGTGTTCTCCCTGATCGAGAAGCTGCAGTCGTCGGGGTCGTCGCGGTGCGCGAGCCGGTTCCATCCGCCCTCGTACCGTGCCTCGCAGGGATACGGGTTGGGCAGGCTGCAGTTGTACGACCCGTTGCACGGCACGGAGACGTCGTGGGGCGCCGGGCCGCGCGATGCCGCGGCCACGCCGGCCCGCGCGCAGCCCGCGCCGACGCCGAGCCCGAGCAGCACGAGCGCGTACCCGAGGGCGCGCCGCGCGGCCCGCGCGGAATGGGCTCCGTTCGCTCTAATCGATTGCGACATGACCATTGCCCGACAGCAGTGACGAGATCTCCTCGCGGTGCGGCACCGAGGGCTGCGCCCCCAGCCTGGTGACCGAGAGGGCGGCCGCGGCATTGGCGAAGCGCACGGCCTCCAGTAGCGGCCTGTCCTCGGTGAGCGCGGCGGCGAGCGCGCCGTTGAAGACGTCCCCGGCCGCGGTCGTATCGACCGCCCGGACGCCGATGCCCGGCACCCGCTCCCGGACGCCCGCGGTCGCCACGAACACGCCGTGCGCGCCGAGCGTGATGAGCACGGCGTCCGGTCCCGCGGAGAGGAGCACGGAGGCCGCTTCGTTCAGGCTCGCGTCGTCCCCGATCCCGACCCCCGTGAGCGCCTCGGCTTCGGTCTCGTTGGGGGTCAGGATCGAGACGTGCCGCAGCAGCTCGCGATCGAGGGGTTGGGCGGGGGCGGGGTTCAGGATCACCTTCACGCCACGCTCGGCGGCCATCCTCGCGGCGGCCTCCACCGTCTCGAGCGGCGTCTCCAGCTGCAGGACGAGCGCGTCGGCCGCGCGGATGGCGGGCTCCGCGCGCACCAGGTGGGCCGGGCGCAGCATCGCGTTCGCTCCCGCGGCCACGGCGATGCTGTTCTCTCCCGTCCCGTCGACGAGGATCAACGCAACCCCCGAGGCAGCACCTTCCTCCGTGAAGACGAACCCGGTGTCGATGCCGTCGTCCGTGAGCTGCTGAACGGCCTGCCTGCCGAACAGGTCCGCGCCCACGCACCCTACGAACGTCACGTCACCGCCCGCGCGCGCGGCGGCGACCGCCTGGTTCGCTCCCTTCCCTCCGGCCGCCATGAAGAACGTCCCTCCCAGCACGGTCTCACCCGCGCGAGGCATCTCCCGGACGTTGACGATCATGTCCGTGTTCGAGCTGCCCACGACGACGATCTTTCCCATCAGGCGACCCGCGCGTAGATGATCAACCCCAGCCCCAGCAGGAAGCAGCCGAACATCGCCGTCAGGATCCGGTTCGTGCCGGGCGGCGCTCCCCTGAACTCCTTCCAGATCAGCACGCCCCACAACGCGGCCACCAGCGTGGCTCCCTGCCCCAGGCCGTAGGAGATGGCGAAGCCCGCCGCCCCGGAAGCGATGATGCTGAACGCCATCCCGACGCTCCAGACGGCGCCCCCGAGCAGGCCGACCGCGTGCAGCCGGGCGTTCCCTCGCGTGAAGTAGTCGCCGTACGAGACGGCCTCGCCCGCGAGGGGCTTCTTCATGAGGATGGTGTTCCACACGAAGTTGGAGACCAGGACGCCGGCCGAGAACACGACCACGGCGGCGTAGGGCCCCATCTTCCCGGGGGTGAGGCTCACGAAATTCTCGGACATGGATGCCGCCACGAACCGGTAAAAGAAGCCCATGAGCACACCGGCCAGGACCGATATCACGATCCCCTTCACGGGAGTCGCGCCCTTCTGGCCGGGCAGCCGCCTGTAGGCCAGGGCGTCCAGGACGATGGCCGCCGCCACGAGCCCCACGCCGACGAACAGGAAGACGGGGTCACCGAGGGGCGTCGCCACGTAGTTCGCGACCACGCCCACCACCAGCGCCAGCCCGATGCCGACGGGGAAGGCGACCGCCATGCCCGCGATCTCGATGGCGACGACGACGAGCAGGTTCGCCAGGTTGAAGACCACCCCTCCCAGGAACGCCAGTCCCAGCGCCGAGCCGCTCGCCTGGGTCAGGTCCTCCCAGAACCCCCGCCCGGCTCCGCCCGTGCTGCCCATCGTGAGGGCCAGGAGCAGAGCGAACAGGAGCACGCCGATCACGTAGTCCCAGTAGAACAGCTGAAACGGCCACTCCTTGCTGGTCAGCTTCTGCGCGTTGGCCCACGATCCCCAGCACAGCATGGTGATGAGGAGCATCACCACGGCGAGTGGATACGACTGCACGATTACCATGCGGGGTCCCGGTTCGATTCTGAGCCTGCATCCGACGGCGATTCGGTGCCGTCCCGCGATCGGCCTCCATCTGCCGCACGGCGTGGTCGCCCCGGCGTGGGCCTCACTCGGTCGTGTCCGCGTGCGCCGCTTCCATGCTCTCCAGGAACCGCGTCCACCGCTGCGCGTCGGGGATCTCCAGGCGCCTCGCCCCCGCGGGCTCCTTCAGCTGGTCCCTGCCGTCGGAAGCGATGAACGCGCGGAGCTCTTCATACGGCCGATGGACGTTGGAGGGCTTCAGCTCCCGGCGGATCCACGTCTTGTCGTACCACCCCTGGAAGGGCGGGCGCTCCGCGCGCAGGATCTCGATCTCCAGCTGTTCCAGCGGCGCACGAGCCTCCCGGACGAGCGCCCACGTCCGCGCCGAGTCCGGCGCCTCCAGCGCGTCGACCAGCTTCAGCGCCGCCTGCGTCGCACGGTAGTCGAAGAGCAGCCCCAGCTTCACGTTCTCGAAGAAGAACCGCTGCTGCTGGGCGCTCATCTTCGCCTGTGCGCCCTCGATGACCTTCATCGCCGCCTGGTACCGCGCGCCGCGCTCCTTCAGCGTCCGGACGGTGCCCGGGTCGATGGGATCGTACGACCGGCCCGCGACCTTCGCGCGCAGTTGCTTCAGGGCGTCGCCGACGACGTCGGAGGCGAACCAGAGCCTGTCGGCGGTATCCATCAGGCCGTAGTAGCGCCTGTACGATTCGGACGCCGCCGCGGCGGCGTCCTCGCCGAAGTATTCCCTGCTCCACCACGCGACGTAGCGCCCGGCGGGGTCGGGACCGCCGAGAGCGACCGGGGCGTTCCAGCAGATCTCGGCGATCATCCGCGCCTCCATCACGAACGTGCGCAGCTCCGAGACGTTCACGAGCATGAACTCCGTAGCCTTCGCATCGACGATCTTGCGGAACTCGGTCGCGATGCGCGACGGCGGAACGATGTGCGTCACCTGCTTGGTGTTCGTCCCCCGGCCCGAGAGGTACGCGAGATGGTAGTAGACACCGTGCTTCCACCTGCCGGGCTCCGTGGGCAGCCCGCGCATGTGGCCGCTGTTGTCGTCGGGCCAGACGATGATGACGTCGTCGGGCACGTCGAATTCGGCCCTGTGCTCCTGGTACATCTTCAGCATCTCGGTGTAGAGCGTGAGATGGAAGACGGGGTCGGAGCCGGGAGGCAGCAGGCTCCTGGCGAGCTGCACCTGGGTGCGGATCACCTGGCCGTATACCTTCGCCTTCTCCTCGTCGGTCGTGCCCTCGGGGAAGTAGTAGGCGTGGTCGTCGGTCCCGCGCAGACCCACGGGCCAGATGGCGTTCACGTCGCGGTTCTCGAGCACGCCCCCGCGCCAGTACTTGATCATGTCCTGCCGATTCCCGAACCAGTCCCAGTCCGGGCTCACGCCGCGCTTCTCGGCCAGGTTGAAGCGCAGGATGCCGAAGGGGTTGGAGAGCAGGATGTCGTAGTGGTGCGACGTGTAGAAGAGACCCCAGTCGCTGGCCAGCTTCTGGACCTCGTGCCGGCGATGCGCGCGGGTGTAGGGGGCGACCATGTTCATCCGCAGCCGGAGAGCGGTCTCGAAGTACTTCTCGTACCACTCCAGCGGCACGTCCCCCGTGCGCAGCGGGTAGCCCGCGTACTCGAAGGGGCGCTGCAGGATGTCCTCGTCGTCGTGGAACATGCCGCGATACTTCACCGTCGGCGGCCCGGCGGAGAAGTCCGTCTTCTTCAGGACGAGCCTGTCGTGGTGCGGCGGCCGGTAGCCGGTCCACAGGTAGAGCGGGTCGATCCCCAGGCGCTCCGACAGGGTGTACGAGGCGAAGGCGGTGCCCCGGAAGTTGGAGCCCACCAGCCAGACCGTGTTGTCCTTCGTGATGATCCGGTAGGCCTCCCACTCGCCCCGCAGACTCCCGACGTCGAGCGACGGCGGGAGCTCTCCCTGGCCCAGCGTGACCAGCCGGATCGTCACGCGGCCGCCCGCCGGCTCATCGACCACCGGCGGCCGGAAGCCGCTGAGCTTCTCGATGTCGCCGGCCAGGAAGCGCGCGGCCTGGTGGACCGCCGGGTTCTCGCCCGGGGCCACGACGATCTGGCAGCCCGCCGTGCCCGCGGCCAGCAGCACGTCGCCCGGCTGCTCCTGGCCCGTGCGTACCCACGAGCCGCGCACCTGCGTGGTCCACGCCTGCGCCGCCGAGGGGCGCGCCGGTAGCGCGCACGACAGGACGACGCACCAGAGGATCGCTCGTAGCAGACCGCGCGCGGAGTGGTGGCGCGGAAGCATGCGGTGCTTCACGTCCCCCGGACGGTCGAGGGAAGCCGCGGCGACGGGCGCGTGCCCGCCATCATCTGCTCGAGGGACGGTACCTCGGGGAGATGGTCGGTCGAGCGGGGGTCGGCCGCGGCGCGCAGGAGATTCCGCGCGAACAGCGCGGCCGCCGGGTCGACGGACACGGAGGCCTCCAGGTCGAGGCCGCACACCCAGAGCCGGCCCCGGCCCAGACGAAGCTCGCACAGCACCGTCCGGAACATGCCCGGGACCTTCTCCTCGCTGATGTAGCCGTGCGAGGGAATGAACCGGATCAGCTCCCGCGCGCGGGCGCCGTCGGCGAGGAGATAGTGTTCGCCGGCGACGAACGCGCGCTCGTCGTCCTTCCGCCCCCACCACTTCAGGTCCATCGCCTCCAGGTGCTCCGTCAGCTTCGTCCCGGCCACCGGGACGGGGTCGGCGTATTCGCCGACGTCCGGGCGCGCCAGGCCGATCTCGCTCGGGAAGATCCCGGCGATCTTCTCGCCGGGCGAGAAGACGACGGCGGTCGCTCCGTTCTCGATCCAGCGGCGCACCGGCCCGCCCGCGGCCAGCTCGTCGAGCGGGTGCCCGGGGCCGAGCAGGACCACGGCCGCTTCCGGCTGCGCCTCGGGCAGGCTCTTCTCCACCTTCGAGAAGATCCGCCGCCCCTCGATGAACGCCCGCAGCTCCGGCCCGAGCGACAGCGCGACCGCGGCTCTGCCCGTCGGGTCGTCCCCGAAGGCGTCGGTCCGGAGGAGCTCGATTAGGTCCACCGTGCGACTCAGCTCCGCGCCGTTCTCCAGCAGCCGGGTCACCATCCGCAGGTGCTGCCGGGGCGCGCCGATCTCCGGCATCGAGATGCGGACCGGCACCTCGGCCGTCCGGTAGTAGGCGAGATCGCCCAGGCGACCGACGGTGGCGGAGCCGGCGACGGGCCGGTCGGCTTCGTCGACGAAAGCGACCTGCAGCGTGAGGTCCGCGTGGTCGCGGAACTGCTCGTCGTCGTTCGTGACGAAGACCGAGGTCGCCAGCTCCTCCCCCGCGTGGAAGCGGCGGCGCGCCGTCTTCAGCGCCAGCCCGACCGGTGCCCACGCCTGCTGCATCGCCTCGTAGACCGGGTACGGATCCACGCGATCCGGATCGTAACTGTGCGAGTACCAGCATTCGGCCGCGAACATCATGAAGCCGGCGGTGCGGTCCCCGCGCTGGAAGCGCAGCTGCTCTGCCCAGCGCTTGGTCACGGCGCGATGGTGCTTCAGCCAGACGGCCGGGTCACTCCCGGGATAGGCGTTGTACCCCACCCAGGCCTGCGGGACGGCCAGCTCGCGCGTGTAGTGTGCCACCGGCAGGCCGTCGTCGAGGTTCGGGTACCCGGAAGACATCTCCTGGCCGATGAACGGCCGCGTGCCGCGGTTCCGCTCCATCTCCTTCTCGAACTTCGAGTCCTGGACGAAGTTCGAGTCGCCGTACCAGCCGTTGTAGCGGTGGATGTCGTCGAGGTCGCCGTCGTCGATGCCGTTCGGCTTCAGGACCCGCTCGTAGAACTCCGGGTCGCGCTGGTACGTCGACGAGCAGACCGTGGGACGCGACGGATCGAGGCGGCGGGTGAGCTTGACGACCTCCGAGAGCAGCTTCCACTTCTCCACGTTCTCCCTGTCGCGGAGCAGCATCTCGTTGCCGATCGTCCAGATCAGCACGCTCGGGTGATTCCGGCACCTCCGTACCACGTCCTCGTGCTCCATGAGCCAGTGCTGGAAGATCTCCTTCGGCGGAAGACCGATCTTGCCGACCAGCGCCCAGGGGCGGATCCCTTCGATGCTCACGCCCAGCCCGATCTCGTCCGCCGCGTTCAGCCACGCTTCGCTCCACGGCGTGGCGTGGGTACGGGTGACCCGCTGGTTGCCGTCGTGCATGAGCCGGATCAGCTTGCGCGGCAGCTCCGGGTTCCACGGGTTCTTGCCGTACGGGAGGTGATCCGCGCCGCGCAGCCAGTACGGCTTTCTGTTCAGGTGCAGCTGGTTGCCCCGCACCTCGAAGGTCCGGAAGCCCACGTCGTGCGTGACGCGGTCGAGCAGCTCCCCGCTCCTCGACTTCAGGCTGACGACCATCCGGTAGAGGTTCGGGTTGGTGGGCGTCCAGTGCTTGGGGGCGACATCCTTCAGGTGGAGCGCATAACCAATCGTTTTTTTCCCGAGCTC
>DASSTO010000088.1:0-4738 GCA_035707865.1 Longimicrobiaceae bacterium
ACGAACCTGCTGGCGCTCAACGCCACCATCGAGGCGGCGCGCGCGGGGGAGGCGGGCAAGGGCTTCGCGGTGGTCGCCCAGGAGGTCAAGCAGCTGGCCAGCCAGACGGCCGCGGCCACGGAGGAGATCGCCGGCAAGATCGGAGGCATGCAGCAGCGCACCGCCGGGGCGGTGGAGGGGATCCGCGAGATCCACCAGGTGATCCAGACGATCAACGGGATCAGCAGCACGGTGGCGGCGGCGATGGAGGAGCAGAGCGCGGCCACGGGGGAGATCGCGCGCAACGTGACGGAGGCGGCGCGCGGGACGGAGGAGGTGGCGCGCAGCATCACGCAGGTGAGCAGCGCTGCCGGCGAGAGCGCGAGGGGGGCGAGCGAGAGCCTCAGCGCGAGCGAGCAGCTCAGCCGCGTCGCCGTCGAGCTCGAGACGCTGGTGGGAGACTTCCGGGTGTAGGCGGCTGGCCGGCGGCCCCGCTGCCCCTTAGCTTGCGCCTCCACCCGCGGTCCCGACCCCAACCGGAGGTGGAGGCGTGCCTACCTGTTCACGGCGTACGGCGTTCGTAGTGGCCATCCTCACCCTGGCGGCCTGTGGGCGGGCCGGAACGGCGCCGGCCGGCCCGCCCCGCTCCTCACCGCCTCCCGAGTCCCCACCCCCGGCAACGGCCGACGGCGACAGCGTCCTCTTCAGCGACGACTTCTCCGGGACGGCGCTCGACCGCGACCACTGGAGCGTGCGCATCACGGGGCAGACGGTCAACGACGAGCAGCAGGCGTACGTCGACTCGGATTCCACGCTCTACATCGCCCACGGCGCCGACGCGGAGGGCGCGGAGGACGGCGCCGCGCTCGTCCTCCAGCCGCGCTACGAGCCGGGCTTCACCACGCCCCAGGGGAACCACTTCGACTTCGTCTCCGCGCGCATCGACACGCGCGACAAGTTCGAGTTCGAGCACGGCATCGCCGCCGCGCGGATGAAGCTGCCCGCCGGCGCGGGTCTCTGGCCCGCCTTCTGGATCCTCGGCCTCGGCGACTGGCCCGCGACGGGCGAGATCGACGTCATGGAGAACGTCGGCGACTCCTCCTGGGTCAGCTCGGCGATGCACGGGCCGGGCTACTCCGGCGACACCCCGATCGTCCAGCGCTACGCCTTCGCCGACAGCGACGCCACCGCCTGGCACGTCTATTCGGTGGACTGGGGGCCTCAGGAGCTCGTCTTCAGGGTGGACGGCAAGGCGACGTACACCGTCACGCGCAGCATGGTGACCCGCTACGGCCCGTGGGCCTTCGACAATTCCAAGTACCTGATCCTCAACCTCGCCCTGGGAGGCGGCTACCCGGGCGCGGTCAACGGCGTCACTCAGCCGTACCACGGTCTGCCCGCCTCCACCGTGCAGCGCATCCGCGACGACCGCGTGCGCGTGCTGGTGGACTGGGTGCGCGTCACGCGGCACTGAGGACCCTCGACGCTCTGGCTCGCCTTGTGCGAGACGCGGGTGCTTCCCTGAGCACCCGCACCGGAGCCCCATGCAGATCCCCGATTCTCGCCGGGCCGCCTCGCTGACCCTGGTCGGCGCCGCGGCGGGCACCCTCCTCGCGTCGGCCGTCTGGTACCTCGACGCGCGCAGGCGCGAGGAGAAGGCCGCCCGGATGCGGCGCGAGATGGTGCAGCTCCTCCTCAACGCCCTCAGCGCGGGCGATCCCGCCACGGAGCGTCACTGCCACCGGGTGGCCGACCTCACCGATTCGCTCGCCGCCGCCTTCGGCCTGAAGCGCCGTGATCGCGCCCGGCTGCGCGTCGCGGCGCTGCTCCACGACCTGGGGAAGATCGACGACCAGATCTTCGACGTCGTGCACAGCAGCCATGTCCTCTCGCCCGAGGAGCGCGCGCAGGTCCATCGCCATCCGCAGGAGAGCGCCTCCATCCTCGGGCCCCTCGACCGCGCCTTCCCCGGCGTCTCGACGGTGGTGAAGTCGCACCACGAGAGCTGGAACGGAGATGGCTACCCGCGGTGCCTCCGGGGCGACGAGATCCCCTTCGACGCGCGGATCATCAGCGTCGCCGACGTCTTCGACGCCCTGACGCAGCCGCGGAGCTACAAGGAGCCGTTCCCGGTCGACCGGGCGCTCGCGGAGATCAGGAAGAACGCGGGCACGCGCTTCGACCCGAGCGTCGTCGCGATGCTCGACCGGCCGGAAGTGGTGAGGCGATGGCGCGAGATCGCCCGCGCGGGCCGCGGCGAGGAGCAGCGCGCGCGGGCGGAGGACGCCGAGAAGGAGAGCGAGGGCCAGCCGGCCCGGTGAGCGGAGCACCGCCCCGGTCGCGCGACCCGGGCGGCCGCGTCAGAGCACCCTCCACATCGAGGCGGAGAGCCCCGTCTCCAGCCGCCGCAGCACGGAGTCCCGCCGCAGGTCCTCCAGCCGGATCTCCCGGGAGAGCTCCAGGTCCTCCCGATAGGCCGCCTCCATCTCGGCCGCGCGAGCGGCGTCCCAGACGAGGAGGGTGGCCTCGGTGTTCAGCGCCTGCGACCGGTTGTCGAGGTTGATGCCGCCGACGCTGCACCAGGTGCCGTCCGCCACGAGCGTCTTCGCGTGCATCATCGACGGCTGGTACTCGTAGACGCGGACGCCCGCCGAGAGGAGCGCGCGGTAGCGGGAGCGGCCCGCGAGATAGGCGACGGCGATGTCGGTGTGGCGGATGCTGGCGGTGAGCACCCGCACGTCCACCCCGCGCGCCGCGGCCCGGGAGAGGAGACGCACCAGGCCGGGGTCGGGCACGAAGTACCCGCTGCGGATCCAGAGCCGCTCGCGCGCGGTGCCGATGGCCGTGGCGAAGTAGCGCTCCGCCGCGCTCGCGCCCACGCCGGGCGTGCTGAAGAGGACCCCGGCGGTGGTGCCGTCCGGCGCCTCGAGGGGCGGCGCGAAGAACTCGTCGCCCGAGAGCACCGCCCCCGTCGCCTCGAGCCAGAGGCCCGCGAAGCCGCCCTGTAGCTCGTGGACCGCCGGGCCCTCGAAGCGCGCGTCCATCTCTCTCCAGTGACCGGGCCGGTCACCCGTCCCCCGCCAGCGGTCGGAGAAGCTGAAGCCACCGGTGTAGCCCACCGCTCCATCCACCACCAGCGCGCGGGCGTGCATGCGCGAGTTCCAGCGGCCGAGCGTGGAGAGGCGGAGCGGGCGGAAGGGGTGTACCGCCACTCCGCCCCCGCGCAGCCCGGCGAAGTACTCCCGGTGGATGCCGCGACAGCCGATCGGGTCGTAGAGGAAGCAGACGCGGACGCCCTCGCGCACGCGGTCCAGCAGCAGCCGCCCGAGCGTCTCGGTCACCTCGCCGGACTCGCCGTAGTACATGCTGATGGTGATGCTCCGCCGGGCGGCGGCGAGATCGCCCCAGAGGCGGGGGAAGAGGTCGTGCCCGTTCTCGAGCAGCTCGACGCGGTGGCCCGGCCGCAGCGCGCAGCCGCAGAGCGCCGCCAGCTCGGCGGCGGAGAGCGGAGGTCTCGGCGCCTCGCCGGGGAGGCCGTGAAAGTGGCTCCGACGGAAGGTGTGCGCGAGCCCCGCGCCCGCGAGGAGCAGGAGCACCACGCACGCGAGCGCCGCGGCGGTGAGTGCGAGGACCTCTACCGTGGTGCTCGTGGGCCGGTGGGCTGGGAGGGTCGGGGCGCGGCCGGAGCCCGGCGGGTCAGTGGATGATCCTGCCGATCCGGCCCCAGCGCGCAGCCGTGAGGAACTGGGGGAACGGACGGTCCGACTGCTTGTCGACCGAGAAGTAGATGAACATCGCCTTCGCGAGGATCTCGTCGCGCGGGATGAAGCCCATGTAGCGCGAGTCGAGCGACTCGCCCCGGTTGTCCCCCATCACCCAGTAGTCGTGCGGCGGGACGACGAGCGGTCCCCAGTTGTCGCGCGTCGGGTGGTACGTCGCCCGGTCCACCGACGGCAGCAGCGCGGCGATCGTGTTCTGATATCCGTAGCGCCCGGGCTTCACCTCGGGCGGCAGCGGCACGCCCGCTCCCGTCCGCTCGATCGGCTGGTCCGGGGTGAGCGCCGGCAGCGTGTACGACTCGTCCAGCGCCTTGCCGTTGCGGTAGACGACGCCCGCCTTCATCTGCAGCGTATCGCCCGGCTCGCCGATCACCCGCTTCACCACGTCCATGATCGGCTGGTTGTAGGTGGGTCGGAAGACGACGACGTCCCCGTGCTGCGGGTCCCGGAAGGCGGGCATGCGGACGCTCGTGAACGGGAGCTTCGCCCCGTAGATGGCGTTGTTCGCCATCAGGTAGTCACCGATCAGGAGCGTGTTCTCCATGCTCCCGGACGGGATGGTGTAGGCCTGGATGAGGAAGATGCGGATGACCAGGAAGAGGACGATCGCGATGGCGATCGACTTCACCCACTCCATCGTCTCGCTCCGCACCGGCTCGGCCTCCGCGCGCTTCTTCCGCGTCTCGCCGGCCTTCCTTCCGTACGTCCGCCCCACGGTGGATTCCTTCACTCTGCAGCTCCGTTCAGTCGCGTAGATGGCGTGCAGGGTCCCGGTACCCGTCAGCGGGGGGCAGGGTCCAGGAACCGAGGGCTATCGGCTGTCAGCTATCAGCTATCAGCTAGCGGCGGCTTGACTGATAGCCGATAGCCGATAGCTGACAGCTCAGACCCACCTGATTCCGCACCCCACCGACGGCGTCTGCTCCGCCGGGACCTCGCGGCCCTCGAGGACCGCGTCGAGCGCCGCGCGCAGGGCCCGC
>DASSTO010000089.1:0-10823 GCA_035707865.1 Longimicrobiaceae bacterium
TGTTGCTCGAGAGCATGAGAACGCGCGCCTCGAGCTGCGCCTCGAAGGAGAGAGGCACGTGCACCGCCATCTGGTCGCCGTCGAAGTCCGCGTTGAAGGCGGCGCAGACGAGCGGGTGAATGCGGATCGCCTTCCCCTCCACCAGCACCGGCTCGAAGGCCTGGATGCCGAGGCGGTGCAGCGTGGGCGCGCGGTTCAGCAGCACGGGGTGGTCGCGGATGATGTCCTCGAGCACCTCGTACACCTTGGGGTCGTCGCGCTCCACGATCTTCTTGGCGCGCTTCACCGTCTCCGCCGCGCCGCGCTTCTCCAGCTCGTGGATGATGAAGGGCTTGAAGAGCTCCACCGCCATCGCCTTCGGCAGGCCGCACTGGTGCAGCTTGAGCTCCGGGCCCACCACGATGACCGAGCGGCCCGAGTAGTCGACGCGCTTGCCGAGCAGGTTCTGACGGAAGCGGCCCTGCTTGCCCTTGAGCATGTCGCTGAGCGACTTGAGCGGGCGCTTGCCGCGGCCGCGGATCGCCTTCGAGCGGCGGCCGTTGTCGAAGAGCGCGTCGACGGCCTCCTGGAGCATGCGCTTCTCGTTGCGCAGGATCACCTCCGGCGCGCGCATCTCCATGAGCTTCTTCAGCCGGTTGTTCCGGTTGATGACGCGGCGGTAGAGGTCGTTCAGGTCGCTGGTGGCGAACCGACCACCGTCGAGGGGGACGAGCGGACGCAGGTCCGGCGGGATGACCGGGATCACGTCCAGGATCATCCACTCCGGCTTGTTCCGGTCCCCGGGACCGTTTCCGGAGTTGCGGATGGCGTCGATGACCTTGAGCCGCTTGAGCGTCTGCTTCTTCCGGTGCTGGCTCGTCTCGCTGGCCACCTGGGCGCGCAGGGCCTCGGCCAGGCGGTCGAGCCCCTGGCCGTCGGCGTTCCAGTTTCCGCCGTTCCCCGGCTCCACGTCGAGCTCCTTGAGGAGCTGGCGCACGGCCGTCGCGCCGATGCCGGCCTGGAAGTCCTTGTCGCCCTCCTCCTTGGCCTTCTGCACGAGGGCGTGGTACTCGTCCTCGTCCAGCAGCTGGGCGATCTTCACGTCCTGCGAGCCCGGGCGGATGACGACGTGGGCCGCGTAGTAGATGGCCTTCTCGAGGTCACGCAGCGTCATCCCCAGCAGGTAACCCATCTGCGAGGGGAGCGTCTTGAAGAGCCAGATGTGCGCGACCGGCACGGCGAGCTCGATGTGGCCCATCCGCTCGCGGCGCACCTTCGAGAGGGTGACCTCCACGCCGCACTTGTCGCAGATCATCCCGCGGTAGCGGATGCGCTTGAACTTGCCGCAGTGGCACTCCCAGTCCTTCACGGGCCCGAAGATCCGCTCGCAGAAGAGCCCATCACGCTCCGGCTTGAAGGAGCGGTAGTTGATGGTCTCCGGCTTCGTGACCTCACCGAAGCTCCAGCCGCGAATCTCGTCCGGAGAGGCGAGCTTCACCTGGATGAAGTTGAAGTCCGTCGCGCGCGTCTCTCGGGTGCGGGGAAAATCGATCATGCTTGGGGTCCCCTTCGATGTATAGGTCTATGGTTCAGGATTCGGCATTCAGGATTCAGGATTCAGGGGAACGCACTCTCCCTGGATCCTGAATCCCGGATCCTGAATCCTACCCTCCCAGCGTCACGCTGATGCCGAGTGCCTGGAGCTCCTTCACGAGCACGTTGAAGCTCTCCGGGAGGCCCGGCTCGGGCAGGTTCTCGCCCTTGACGATGGCCTCGTAGACGCGCGAACGGCCGTTCACGTCGTCCGACTTCACGGTGAGGATCTCCTGCAAGGTGTGGGCGGCGCCGTAGGCTTCGAGCGCCCAGACCTCCATCTCGCCGAAGCGCTGCCCACCGAACTGCGCCTTCCCGGCGAGCGGCTGCTGGGTGACGAGAGAGTACGGCCCGATGCTCCGGGCGTGGATCTTGTCGTCCACCAGGTGCGAGAGCTTCAGCATGTAGATCGCGCCGACGGTCACGGGAGAGGTGAAGTCCTCTCCCGAGCGGCCGTCGCGCAGCCGCACCTTGCCGCCCGGGGTGATCCCGGCGCGGGCCATGTGCTCCTCGACGGCCGCGTTGAGACCGTCCGTCCCCTTGGCGCCCTTGAGCGCCGCGGCGGCGGGGAAGAGCTCCTCGAGCGTCTTGCCCTCGCTGCGCTCGGTCAGCTCCTCGGCGGCCGCGACGAGGTACCGGGCGAGCTGCTGGAACTTGTCCTTCAGCTCCGCCGGCGTGGTGTCGGCGCGGAGCAGCCGGTCGATCGAGCGGCCGATGCCGTGCTCGGGAATGGGCTCGCCGTCGTGGCCGAGATCCTCGAGCGCGGCGCTGATGGCGCGCACGTCGTCGAGGTCGAAGGCGGGCGGCTCCGCGTTGATGCCGAGGGCCGGCCGCGCCCACGTGACGCTGGCGAGCCGCAGCAGCGCGCCGATCTCGTCCTCCGACGCGCCCTGGAAGACCGGCGTCTTGGCCTCGAAGCCGAGGATCCGGGCCGCGAAGCCGAGGTGGGTCTCGAGGATCTGACCCACGTTCATGCGGCTCGGCACGCCGAGCGGGTTGAGGCAGACGTCCACGGGCGTTCCGTCCGGGAGGAACGGCATGTCCTCCTCGGGGACGATCCGGGCGATGATGCCCTTGTTCCCGTGGCGGCCGGCCATCTTGTCGCCGACGGAGATCTTGCGCTTCTCCGCCAGGTAGACCTTGACGAGCTGCACCACGCCCGGCGGCAGCTCGTCGGGCTGGAAGACCTTGTCGATCTGGTCCTCCGTGCGCTGCCGCACGCGCTCGATGCGCCGCTTGCTCTCGTCGATCAGGCGCCGGAGCGCCTCGTTGGTGACGCGGTCGGTCACCTTGAGCGTCGTGAGGTCCACGTCGCCCAGGTCGAGGTCCGCGACGACCTCGGGGGTGAGCTGCGCGCCCTCGTTGAGGAACGGCTCGACCGTGCCGCGCTTCAGGAAGAGCGCGACCTCCTTGCCGGCGATCAGCTCCTTGATCTCCTCGTCGCGCGCCTCCGAGATGCGCTGGATCTCCATGCGCTCGAAGTTGCGCAGCTCGCCGATGCGCTGACCGTGCTCCTTCTCGAGGAGCGGGTCGTCGATGCGGCGCGAGAAGACCTTCACGTCGATGACGGTGCCCTCGACGCCCGGCGGCACCTTGAGGGACGAGTCCTTCACGTCCTTCGCCTTCTCACCGAAGATGGCGGTGAGGAGCTTCTCCTCGGGGGAGAGTTCCGTCTCGCCCTTCGGAGTGATCTTGCCGACGAGGATGTCGCCGGCCTTCACGCGGGCGCCGATGCGCACCACGCCGCGCTCGTCGAGGTCGATGAGCGACTCCTCGGCGACGTTCGGGATCTCGCGCGTGATCTCCTCCATGCCGCGCTTGGTGTCGCGCACCTGGAGCTCGAGCTCCTGGATGTGGATGGAGGTGTAGACGTCGTCGCGCACCAGGCGCTCCGAGAGCACGATGGCGTCCTCGAAGTTGTGGCCGTACCAGGGCATGAACGCCACGAGCAGGTTGCGGCCGAGCGCGAGCTCGCCGTTGTCCGTGCTCGCGCCGTCGGCGAGGATGTCGCCGCGGGCGACGCGCTGCCCCACGCGCACGAGGGGCCGCTGGTTGAGCGCCGTGTCCTGGTTGGTGCGCCAGTACTTCTTCATTCGATAGCGGTCGAACTGCGCCAGACGGCGCAGCGGCTCGGCGCCCGCGGCGACGGGAGCGCCGGTGCCGGTGTCGACCACGATGTGGTCGGCCGTGACCTCCTGCACCACGCCGGCGCGGCGGGCGATGACGACCGAGCCCGAGTCGCGGGCGGCGACCTCCTCCAGCCCGGTACCCACCAGCGGGGCGTCGGGGAAGAGGAGCGGCACCGCCTGGCGCTGCATGTTCGAGCCCATCAACGCGCGGTTCGCGTCGTCGTGCTCGAGGAACGGGATGATGGCGGCGGCGATCGAGACGAGCTGATCGGGCGCCACGTCCATGTAGTCGATCTCGTCCGGGCGCAGCAGCGGGAAGTCGCCGCGCTCACGGCAGAGGACGAACTCGTTGACGAAGGTGCCGTCGGTGGCGAGCGGAGCGTTCGCCTGCGCGATGCGGGCGAGTTCCTCCTCGTTGGCCGAGAGCCACGCGACGATGCGCGTCACGACGGGCACGACCCAGGTGATGTCGCTCTCCACCTGGACCGCCACGCGGCCGATGTCGGTGCCCGCGGTGAGCGCCGGCACGCCGGTGGTGTAGTCGAGGCCGACGCGGGCGGGCGCGTCGAGAGGCGGCTCGCCGCCGGTGAGCCCCTCCATCTGCGCCGAGTAGAGCCGCTCCGAGACCTCGGGCGTCAGCACGGTGCCGGGCACCGCCAGGAACGACGAGCCCTTGGGCTGGAAGACCTGCACGGGGAGCGAGACGGGGTTCCGGATCGTCTCCGGCGCCACCCCGCGGGCCTCGGCCCCGGCGCGGCGCGAGACGACGCGCACCAGGTTCACCGGCTGCTCCGCGATGCGGCGCGCCAGCTCCTCCGTGACCCGCTCGCCGCGGTGCGCCAGGAGCGGCGCGCCGGCCACGAACTCGTCCCACTCCGCCTGCTTGACCTCGCCCGCGAGCATCTTCGGGAGGATGTCGCTCCAGTCGCGCACGTCCTCCGCGAGCTCGGCGCCGATGATCATCTGCTGGAAGATCTCGCGCCCACGCGCGGCGTCCACGCGCTCGCCGGCCCTCGCGAAGACGCGGTTCCGCTCGCCGATGACGAGACGGACGGACTCCGCGAGCGTGACCTCGCTCGGATAGCGGATGACGGCCCGGACCACCTTGCGGTAGGGCGTCTCGATGAAGCCGAGGTCGTTGATCCGCGAGTAGCAGGTCAGCGAGTTGATGAGCCCGATGTTCGGACCTTCCGGCGTCTCGATCGGGCACATGCGCCCGTAGTGCGAGTAGTGCACGTCGCGCACCTCGAAGCCGGCGCGCTCGCGCGTCAGGCCGCCGGGCCCGAGCGCGGAGAGGCGCCGCTTGTGCGTCAGCTCGGCCAGCGGGTTCGTCTGGTCCATGAACTGGCTGAGCTGCGACGAGCCGAAGAACTGCTGGATCACCGCCGAGACCGTCCGCGCGTTGACGAGATCGTCGATGTTGATCTTGTCGGGATCGGAGACGATCGACATGCGCTCGCGCACCAGGCGCGCCATGCGGGAGAGGCCGACCGAGAACTGGTTCGCGATCAGCTCGCCGACGGAGCGCACGCGGCGGTTGCCGAGGTGGTCGATGTCGTCCGTGTAGCCGCGACCCTCGTGCAGCTCGACGAGCTGGTGGAGGATGGCGAGCACGTCCTGCGCGGTGAGCGCGGTCATCCCCGCGGGCGGGGTGGTGAAGCCGAGCGTCTCGAAGGCCGGCTGCAGGCGCTGGTTGATCTTGTAGCGGCCCACACGACCGAGGTCGTAGCGCTTGTTGAGCGCCTCCTCCGAGTACTCGCCGTAGTCGGAGGGGCGGGCGCCGTCGGTGCCGACCAGCGCGCCGGCGACGACGAGCGCCGCGCGGGGCTGGAAGAGCAGCCGCCAGACCGCCGTGTAGACCTGCAGCACGCGCGACAGGTCGTAGACGAGGACCCGGGTGGCCTTCGTCGTCTTCTCCGCGCGCTCCTCGCGGAAGTTCTCCCACACGTAGCGGATGCCGCGCTCCTGCGCGAAGCGGACCATCCGCTCCTCGGTGGAGCGCTGCATCTCGCGCGCGACGTTGGTCTCGGCCGTGGCCTCCTCCGCGTCCTGCCACAGGCGCAGGAAGTCGGCGACGTGCATCACCTGGCCACCCGCCCCGAGGAAGTCGTCCTCGCTCCAGGCCTCCGGCGCCGGCGCGGTGCCGGGGCGCAGCAGGTTGTGGATGGCGAAGAGGGCGTCGAGCGTGCCGCGCGTCGGGTCCTTCGCCAGCGTGGCGCGGATCGTCGTCCCGCCGTGCGTGTGCGGGCGGAAGAGCGAGACCGTCTGGATGCCCGCGCGCTGCAGGCGCCCGATCAGTTCCGCGCCGAGCTCGTCGCCGGCGTGGCCCAGGAGGGCACCCGGAGCGAGCGGGATCGACGAGACGCCGGCCGCGCGCATCGCCTCGTAGGCCTGCTGCGTCAGGCGGGTACCGCGCTCGAAGACCTCGCCCGTGCCGGGCAGGACGACGTCGCGGTAGAGGACGGCGCCGTTCTCACCCAGCAGGGCGGGATCGGGGATGTCCTCGGCCAGGAAGCCGTGGAAGGTCTCGGCGCTGCGGCGGCTCTCGCGGCCGCCCTCCTTCTCCAGCGTCTGCAGCTCCGCGGCGGAGCGCTCGAAGAAGATCTCGAGGACGTCCGCATCGCGGCTCAGCCCGACCGCCCGCAGGAGTGCCGTGGCCGGGAACTTCTTCTTCTTGTCGATGTGGACGGAGATCACGTCGTGGATGTCCACGGTGAACTCCACCCAGGAGCCGCGGAAGGGAATGATCCGCGCGCTGAAGAGCTTCGAGCCGTTCGGGTGCACCGTCTCCTCGAAGACGACGCCGGGAGAGCGGTGCAGCTGCGAGACGATCACCCGCTCGGCGCCGTTGACGATGAAGGTGCCCAGGGGGGTGAGGAGCGGGAGGTCGCCGAGGTAGACCTCCTTCTCGATGATGTCCTTCGGCCGGCGCTCGTCGCCCACGTCCTCCCAGACGATGAGACGGAGCGTGGCCTTGAGCGGAGCGGCGTACGTCATGTCGCGCTCCATGCACTCCTCGATGTCGTACTTCGGCTCGCCGAGCGAGTAGCGCACGAACTCGAGGGAGAAGTTCCCGTTGACGTCGCTGATCGGGAAGATCTCGTTGAATACGCGCTCCAGGCCCACGTCCTCGCGCTCCTGCGCGGCGGCGTCGGTCTGCAGCAGAGTCTGGAATGCGCGAAGCTGGACGTCGAGGAGATTCGGCATCTCCATCCCGGACGTCAGCTTGGCAAACGAGACGATCGCTTTATCTTGCATTGCCAAGTAGGTCTCCCTCCTGGGCGGCGAAGAAGTCGCCAGTGCGCGGCCGCGCCGCCGGCACAACGACGGAGAGGAACGCCACGCGCGAGGCGCGGGTGGCGAGAAGCACAAAATCCCCCGACCGAAGGGCGCTACGCGCTGGGCGAGTAGCGATCCGCACGGCGGGGTACGGGGTACCGACTATGTAGCGAGCGGGCATGCGCCATGAGCCGTCGAGCAAAGGGGACGGAGCCCGGATCGTCGCCGCGAGCGCGTCCGCCCGCTGTGAAGTGACGACCGGCGGCTGCCCGGGGGGCGCGGCCTGATGCGACGCCCCCCGGACCTCGGCGCGGCTACTTCAGCTCGACCTGAGCGCCCTGCTCCTCGAGCTTGGCCTTGATCTGCTCGGCCTCCTCCTTGGAGACGCCCTCCTTGACCGGCTTCGGCGCGTTGTCCACCAGGTCCTTGGCCTCCTTGAGGCCCAGGCCGGTGATCTCGCGCACGACCTTGATCACCTGGATCTTCTTGTCGCCGGCGCCCTGAAGGACGACGTCGAACTCGGTCTTCTCCTCCGCGGCCGGAGCGGCACCCGCGCCGCCGGCGGCCGGAGCGGCCGCGACCGCCACGGGGGCGGCGGCGGTGACGCCGAACTTCTCCTCGAAGGCCTTCACGAACTCCGAAAGCTCGAGCACGGTCATGTTCCCAATCGCGTCGAGCAGCTCGTCACGGGAAAGCGTCGCCATCGTCGGCTCCTATTCTAAGTACGTACAGGGTAAGCGAAGATTCTATCGACCGCCGCCTCTCGCGGGTCGGTCTGCACAACCGCCGTGGGCCGCGAGGCCCACCGCGCTCGATCAGGACTCGGTGCCCTCGCGCTGCTGACGCAGGGCGTCCACCGCGCGGGCGAGCCCGGCGATCAGGCTCTGCATGTCCCCCGCGAGGCGGGCCATCGGCGCCTGGAGCCCACCGGCCAGCTGCGCCAGGAGGACTTCCTTGGGCGGAAGCTCGGCGAGCCGCTTCACCTGCTCCGGCCCCACCTGCTTGCGCTCGACGACGCCCAGCTTCACCGCCGGCTTGTTGTCGAACTCCCGGGCGAACTCCGTGAGCACCTTCGCGGCGGTGACCGCGTCCGCCTGGCCGATCACGAGGCCGGTGGGCCCGGTGAAGAAGCCGGCGATGTCCGGCAGCTCGATGGCGCTGACCGCCCGCTGCGCCAGGGTGTTCTTGACGACGACGTACTCGACGCCCTGCTTGCGCAGGCGGGAGCGGAACTCCGTGACCTGCTTCACGCTCATGCCCGTGAAGTCGGTCAGGTAGAAGGCGCTCGCGCCGTCCAGCTTCTGCTGGAGCGCGTCGATGACGACGTTCTTCTCCTCACGATTCATCGGCTCAGCCCCGGGTGTAGAGGTTGGCGTCGATCGGCACGGCGGGCCCCATCGTGCTGGAGAGCGTCACGCCCCGGACGTAGCGGCCCTTGGCCGCGGACGGCTTGGCGCGCAGGATGCTCTCCATGATCGCGCCCAGGTTGTCCGAGAGCTGCTCCGAGGAGAAGGAGACCTTCCCGATCGGCGCGTGCACGTTCCCGGTCTTGTCCACGCGGTACTCGATCTTACCGGCCTTGATCTCGCGCACCGCGCGCTCGACGTCGAAGGTGACGGTCCCGGCCTTCGGCGTGGGCATCAGGCCGCGCGGCCCGAGCACCCGCCCGAGCTGACCGACCTGGCCCATCAGGTCCGGCGTCGCGACCGCGACGTCGAAGTCGAGCCAACCGTCCTTGATCTTCTGCACATACTCGACGCCGACGAAATCGGCGCCGGCCTCCTCGGCCTCGCGTGCCTTGTCGCCCTGTGCGATGACGAGCACGCGGGCGGTCTTCCCCGTCCCATGTGGAAGGACCACGGTGCCACGGACGATCTGGTCCGCATGGCGCGGGTCCACGCCCAGCCGGACGGCGATGTCGACGGTCTCGTCGAACTTCGCGAAGGAGAGGTCCTTGACCAGCTCCACCGCATCGCCGGGCTGATACGTACTTCCCTGGGGGACGCGGGTGGCCGCTTCGCGGAACTTCTTTCCGTGCTTCGGCATGAACCCCCTGAGGCGATTGATTGATCTCGTCCTCCCACCGTGCGTCGCCTGGCGCGTTCGGTGGTACGGACACAATTGAGAATGGAGAATGGAGAATGATGCCGGTACTCCGGCTGCCGTTCATTCTGCATTCTAGATTCTACATTCTCAATTACTCCCCGACCTCGATGCCCATCGAGCGCGCGGTGCCGGCGATCATGTTCATGGCGCCGTCGATGTCCGCCGCGTTGAGATCGGGCATCTTGGTCTCCGCGATCTGGCGGAGCTGGTCGCGCGTGATGCGCCCGGCCTTCTGGCGCTTCTGCGCGGGCGAGCCCTTGTCGAGGCCGGCCGCCTTCTTCAGCAGGACCGCCGCGGGCGGGGTCTTGGTGATGAAAGTGAAGCTGCGGTCGGCGTAGACGGTGATCTCCACGGGGATGATCATGCCCGGCTGGCCCTGCGTACGCGCATTGAACTGCTTGCAGAACTCCATGATGTTCACGCCGTGCTGACCGAGCGCGGGCCCGACGGGCGGCGCGGGGTTGGCGGCCCCGGCGGGAACCTGGAGCTTGATGAATCCGGTGACTTTCTTGGCCATAGGGCGCTAGTACCCCTTCAGCTGTGTGTAGTCCAGCTCGATGCTGGTCGGGCGCCCGAAGAGCGAGACCTCGACCTTCACCTTGCCCTTGTCGGAGTAGATCTCCTGGACCGTTCCACTGAAGTCGTTGAACGGCCCCTCGACCACCTCCACCACCTGGCCGACGGTGAAGGGGATCTTCTCCACCGTCTCCTTCTCCTCCGGCTCCTCGGCGGCGGGGCCGCCGAAGATCTTCGCCAGCTCGTCCTCGTGGAGCGGCTGCGGGTCGGCGCCGGTGCCCAGGAACTTGATGACGCCCTGGATGTTGTTGACCAGGTGCATCGTCCGCTGGGTGTAGATCATCTTCACCAGCACGTAGCCGGGATAGAGCCGCCGGGTGACGGTGACGCGCTTCCCGTTGCGGAGCTCCACGACCTCCTGGGTCGGGACCAGCACCTCCTGGATCTGCTTCTCCTCCGCCTCTCCCGCTTCCTCGTCGATGCGACGCTGGATCAGGCGCTGGACCTTGTTCTCATGGCCAGAGTAGGTCTGGATGGCGTACCACTTCGCTTCCTCCATACCCGTTCAGCCTCCCAGGATGCTGCGCAGGAACTCCACCGCGACGTTCGAGAAGAAGTCCATCACGAAGATGATGAACGCCACCGCGACCACGAAGACGAGGATCACGACGGTGGAGTTCTTCAGCTGGGGCCAGTCCGGCCACGTGACCTTCTGCATCTCCGTGCGGACGTCACCCACGAACTCGCGAAAGGATTCAGCCATGCGACAGCGTATTCGGAAGAGGGTGCGCCCGGGCGCCGTGCCCGCGCCAGAGGTGGCGCGGGCACTCGCCCCGGGCCGCTACTTCGTTTCCTTGTGCGGCGTCTGCTTCTTGCAGCGCGGGCAGTACTTGCGGTACTCCACCCGCTCCGGATGCAGACGCTTGTTCTTCGTCGTGTGGTAGTTCCGCTCCTTGCACTCGCTGCAGGAGAGGATGATCTTGTCACGCATGGTCTTGTCTTCCTTCAGAAGGTCTTCAGTCGTCGGTCTTCAGTCGTCGGTCCAGGACTGGAGACCGATGGCTGACGACGGGCGACCTTCTACTCCAGGATTTCGGTAACGACGCCGGCGCCGACGGTCCGTCCGCCCTCGCGGATGGCGAAGCGCAGCTCCTTCTCCATGGCGATGGGCGTGATCAGCTCCACCTGCATCTGCACGTTGTCGCCCGGCATCACCATCTC
>DASSTO010000090.1:0-7043 GCA_035707865.1 Longimicrobiaceae bacterium
CGCGCTATCGGCGCCTCACCGTGAGGGCGGAGCCGGTGTAGGTGACCGTCCGGTCGCCCGGCGTCTCGGACAGCCCGGCCCCGTGGCTCTCGCCGACGAAGACGATCTCGAACCGACGGCTCGTCGGCATCTCCGGGTAGCGGCCCCGCATGGCGCCGATGGTGAGCGTCCCGTCGGCGTCGTTCCAGGTGAAGGGGATGGTGACGTACTCACCCCTGCGGTAGCCGGGGCCGTCACCGGCGTCGTCGTAGAGCTGGAAAGCGCCGTCGGCCCCGGGATAGACCCGGATCTCGAGGGGCTTGCCGGTCTGGGCCTCGGCATAGGGAACGACGGGGCCCATCGGGACGATGGCGCCCGCGCGCACGAACAGCGGCAGCGTATCGAGCGGCGCGCGAACGGAGATCACCTGGCCGCCATCGTACCGTCTGCCGGTGTGGAAGTCGTACCAGGGCGCGGTGCCGGGCAGGTACACGCTCCGGGCGGTCGCTCCCTGGTTCACGACGGGCGCGACCATGATGCCCGGGCCGAACAGGTACTGGTCGGGGACGTCCCACGCGGCGCGGTCGCTCCGGAAATCCATGACCAGCGGCCGCATCATCGTGTAGCCCTCGCTCGTGACCATCCACGAGACCGAGTAGATGTAGGGCAGGAGGCGGTACCGGAGCTGGTCGTAGGCGATGAGCGTCTTCTGCGTGTCCTCGTCGAAGCGCCAGAACTCCTTGGCGACGCCCGAGCCGTGGACGCGGAACATCGGCGTGAACGCGCCGTACTCGAACCACCGCGTGAACAGCTCCTCGTAGTCCTTCGTGGCGATCCCCTCCTGGCGCGGTCCGAAGAAGCCGCCGATGTCGGTATTCCAGTACGGGATGCCGGTCACGACGAAGTTGAGGCCCTGTGGGACCTGCCGCCGCAGCACGTCCCAGCGCGACGCGATGTCGCCCGACCAGATCACCGACGCGTTGCGCTGCTCGCCGGCGAAGGCCGAGCGGGTGAGTATGAACGGCCGCTTCCCCGGCACGTCACGGCGCTGCCCCTCGTAGACGGCCGTCGTGTGCAGCAGCGGGTAGGCGTTGTAGACCTCGGCGCCCGGGCCGGCGGCCGTGGTCACCTCCCGCATCTGCCCCCACCGGCCGCCCAGCTCGGGCTCGCTGGCGTCGAGCCAGTACCCGTCGAAGCCATAGGCGGCCAGCGTGCGGTCGATCTGCTTCCAGTAGACCTCGCGCGCCTTCGGATTGAACGGGTCGTACCACTTCCCCTGGCCGTGTGGCCAGACGTTGTCGAAGACCGGCGCGTAGACGCCGTTCACCTCCTCCAGCTCGCGGAGGTTCTCCGTGGTCAGGTCGAAGCGGGGCCAGACGGAGACGATGGTGTGGGCGTGCAGCGCGTGGATGGTGTCCACCATCGCCGCCGGATCGGGATAGCGGGACGCGTCGAAGCGGTGCTCGCCCCACTGCCCCTGCGTCCAGTACTGCCAGTCCTGGATGACGGCGTCGAACGGTACGCCCATCTCCCGGTACCGCCGGACGACGCCGATCAGCTCGTCCTGCGTGGCATAGTGCTCCTTCGACTGCCAGTAGCCCCATTGCCAGCGGGCGAGCATCGGGACCTCTCCCGTCAGCCAGCGGTAGCCGCCGATCACGTCGTCGATCTCGGGACCCGCGAAGACGTAGTAGTCGATGACCTTCGCGCGCTCGGAGGCGATGGTCATCGGCTTCCCGGTGACGGCCGCGGGAATCGCCACCGTCGTCACCGACGGGTTGGCCCAGAACACGCCATAGCCCCTGCTCGAGACGAAGACCGGCACGCCGATGTCCGTGTTGAGCTGCTGCAGCTTGATGGTGGCGCCGCGGTTGTCGAGCCGACCCGTCGGGTGCTGGCCGAGGCCGTAGATCGCCTCGTCGGCGGCCAGGCTGAAGCGCTGCTCCGCCGAGCGCGCGCTGTCGGGGCCGGTGAATTCGCGCGCCCCGACGGGCTCCCGCAGGTAGATGCCGCCGTGCGCGTCGCGGAAGGTGAGCGCCCCGGTGCGGCGGTCGAGCGAAATCGTGAGCCGCGACGTCGCCAGTACTTCCGTGGTGTCGGTGCTCGAGTGCGTCCATCGCGTCCGCGCGGGCGTCGCGACCACGGCGAAGCGCGGCCCTTCCACGGCGCCCGAGGCGCCGTAGCGCACGCGCACCACCCCGTCGTTCCAGACGTCGAGCGTCAGGTGCCCCCGCGAGAGCTCGACGTCGAGACCCAGGGGCGTGCTCTTCACCGCCCGCACCGGGTCGGCCTGGGCGGCGGCCCGGGCGGCGTGCGCCGCGGCCGTCGCGGCGAGGCAGGCCGCGACCAGGGCGATTCGCAGTGGCTTCATGGCAGAGGCTCGAAGTAGACCGCGGCTCCGCCCGCCGGCCGCATCTTCAGGTCGAGCGAATCCCTGGCCGTCACCTCCCGCGTGGTCACGCTGAGGGACTCGTAGCTGGCGGCGGGATCCGTGGGGTCGGCGAAGACGTGGGCTCGGTACGGGCCCTTCCCCAGGAAGGAGAGGGAGACCTTCCGCTCCGAGGGCGCGCCCGCGGTGATCGCGCCCAGGAACCAGCGCGACCCGCGCCGCCGAGCGAGCACGACGTCCCGCCCCACGTCGCCCTGCAGGAACCGCGTCTCGTCCCACACCGTCGGCACCTCGCGGAGGAACTCCAGGCCGGCCTGGCCCTGGTAGTGGACGGGATCGTCGGCCACGCAGGTGAGCGGGCTGAAGTACACCACGAACAGCGCCAGCTCCTGCGCGCGGCTCCCCATCACCTCCGTGGGCTGCGTCTGCTTCCACTCGGCGGGGCTGCGGTTCAGGAAACCGCCCGGCGTGAAGTCCATCGGCCCCGCCAGCAGGCGCGTGTAGGCCAGGGTGACCTTGTGGAGCGGCGTGACGCGGTTGGAGAAGCGGTTGTACTCGTTGCCCAGGACGGCCTCGCGCGTCACGAGGTTCGGCCAGGTGACGTAGAGGCCGCTGGGGAGGTAGGCGCCGTGATAATCTACCATCAGGTGATGCCTGGCCGCGAGCTCGAGGACCTCCTCGTACCAGTTCACCATCTCCTGATCGTTGTGCTCCATGAAGTCGATCTTCACCCCCGCGATCCCCCAGCGCTCGTACGTGGCGAAGGCCGAATCGAGACGCCCCTCCTGCAGGTAGCGGTTCACGTCCTTCGAGTGGAGCCAGAGCCACTCCCGGACGCCGCGCTCGTGCGCGTAGCGGATGAGGCCGGGGAGATCGAGCGTCGGGATGGGGCGGGTGATGTCCGCGTCGGGCACGCCGGGCCGGCCGTACCACATCCAGTCGATCAGCTGGTAGGGGAAGCCCATCTCGCCGGCGAAGGAGATGTAGCGCCGGTTGGTCTCGTTGTCCATCTTCGTGTCGCCGCTCCACCAGTGGTCCCACGCCATCTTGCCGGGCTTGATCCACGACGCGTCCGCGATGCGCGAGGGCGGGTTCAGCGCCTCGATGACGTTGGACTCGATCATCGCGCCGGCGGTGTCGGCCAGCAGGATGACGCGCCAGGGGCTCGGGTGCGGCGCCCGGCCCTTCACCAGCCCCTCGCCGTCGAGGCGCGGCGAGAGCTGCACCCGCATGGACCCGCCGTCGCGCTTCAGGTACATCCCGGCCCAGTCGCTCAGGTTCGCCTCGGTGACGGCGGCGTATGCGCCCGCCGAGGTGTGGACCAGCAGAGGCAGCACCACCATGTCGGAGGTATCGAGGGCCGAGAGCCGGCGCTCGGGGTACTCCTGCTCGTAGGCGTGACGGAAGTGCGCCGTGGTCCCGGCCCAGATCGTGGGGTCGCCCGCGAAGCGGAAGGTCGTCCGCTCCCGCTCGACGACGAACGTGTCCAGGGCCGACTGCGCGGGGATCACGTAGCGCAGCGCGACCGCGTCGTCGAAGGCCCGCACCTGCAGCTCCAGGCGCCGGGCCGGATCGCTGCGGCCGGCGAGGTGGAGGTCGAGCTCCCGGTACCGATCGCGGATCGTGCTCGTCTTACCGTAGACCGGCCGCAGCGTGCGGTCCTCGCTGCGGCGAGTGGCGCGCGCGACCCGCCAGTCCGGGACGTCGGCCCGCCCGCGGAAGGAGAGACCGAGCGGCGACGGCAGGATGACCGGCCGCCCCTCGAACCGGACGCTGTATTCCAGGGGCGCACTGGTGACGCGCACCTCGATGCGGCCGTCGGGCGAGCGGAGCGTCGCCGCCGGGGCCGTCGACTGCCCCCGGGCGGCCCCCAGCGGCAGGAGGAGAGCCCAGGTGCCGATCAGGCAGGTGATCTTTCGCCGCAGCATTCGTCGTCCTTTCCGACCTCGGTTCTCGCCCCCCGGTACCGCACCGTGCGGGGCTTCTCGCTCTTGCCGATTCCCGCTCCGTTCGAGCCGTCGACCCAGACCACCTCGAAGACGCGGTCCTTCCGCATCCCGGCGAACGAGCCGCGCCGCTTGCCGATCGTGAGCGTCTGCCGGCTCTCGTTCCACTCGAAGGGGATCACCGAGTAGGCACCGTGCTCGTAGCCGTAGCCGTCGCCCTCGTCCTCGTAGAGCTCGAAGGTGCCGTCCGCGCCGGGATAGACCCGGATCTCCAGCGTGTCCGTCGGCTCCTCGCGGGTGCTCTGGACGAAGTCGCCCATCGGGACGATGGAGCCCGCCCGCACGAACAGCGGGATCAGAGACAGGGGCGCTGCCGCCCGGATACTCCGGCCGCCAGGATATCGCCGGCCCGTCCAGAAGTCGTACCACCCGCTGGCCGCGGGCAGGTAGACGTCGCGCTCCGTGACCCCCGGCTCGGTGACCGGAGCGACCAGGAGCGAGGGGCCGAACATGTATTCGTAGCGCTGCGCCACTGCCCGCGCGTCGGTGCGGAAGTCCATCACCAGCGGCCGCATCGGGGTGGACCCTTTCGACGAGACCCGCCACGCACCGGAGTAGATGTAGGGCATCAGCCGGTACCGCAGATCCAGCATCCGGCGCGCGTCGGCCTCGACGGTGGGGCCGTACTTCCAGATCTCGGTCTCCGACTGGTAGCCGTGGATGCGGAAGACGGGGTTCAGCGCGCCCCACTGGAACCAGCGGATCAGCAGCTCCCGGTACGCCGGATCGGTGTACTGGGACCGCCCCGGCCGGAAGAAGCCGCCGATGTCCGTCGTCCAGTACGGCATCCCGGTGAGCGCGTAGTCCAGACCGGCCACGATCTGGCGCCGGTACGAGTCCCACGTACCGTTCACGTCACCCGACCAGTTGATGGTGCCGTAGCGCTGCTGGCCCGCGAAGGCGGAGCGGGTGAGGATGACCACCCGCTTCTTCTCCGTCACCTCTCTCTGACCCTCGTAGACGGCCCGGCTCACGAAGAGCGGGTAGGTCAGGCGATAGAAGTCACCAGGCCCCAGGTAGGTGGTCCTTCCATGCAGCGCGTCGTTCTCCGGCTCCGTGGCGTCCATCCACCAGCCGTCGACGCCGTGCGCGAAGAGGTTCTCGTCCAGGACGTTCCAGTGGGCTTTCCGCGCCTCTGGGTTGAACACGTCCACCCACGGGCTCCCGGGGATGAAGAGGCCGCGCTCCGCGTAGCGGCGCCCGATCTCCGAGTCCTTGCCCGGGTTCTCCCACACGGAGATGACGAAGTGCGCGTCGAGGTCGTGGATCTTCCGGATGAACGCGTCGGGGTCGGGATACCGGCCCGCGTCGAACTCGGGCACGCCCCAGTCGCTGCGGGGCCAGTACTGCCAGTCCTGGACGATCACGTCCATCGGGATCCGACGCCTCCGGAACTCCTCCACGGCGCCCACCAGTTCCGCGGCGGACGTGTAGCGCTCGCGGCACTGCCAGAAGCCGAAGGCCCAGAGGGGCAGCATGGGCACCCGGCCGGAGAGGCTGCGGAAGGTCGAGATCACCCGGTCGGCGGAGGGACCGTAGAAGACGACGTAGTCCAGCGCCCGGGCGGCCGGCGAGCGGAAGACGGTCGCGTCGTCCACGAGCCGCCAGGAGACACGGGGATGGTTGCTCGCCTTGCTGACCACCTGGATACCGTGCTCTCCGGCGCCCAGGTGCACGGTCGCGCTGGCGGTCGGGGGCAGCCACAGGTTCTGCGCGTCGATGACCGGCTTCCCGTCGATCGCGACGTACTGGCGATTTCCCATGTCGCCCAGGTCGAGCAGGATGGAGTAATCTCCATCGGCCGGCACGCGAAACGTGCCGGTGTAGCGCGACTGGCCCTGAACCCTCCGCCGTGTACCGGCGGACGTGGTGACGTCGGCGAGACCGGCCGGGTCCTGCCCGCTGTCGGCCCGGAGCTCGAGCGCGACGTAGTGATCCGCGGGGTTGAACTCGGTCAGGCCGTACTGGTGCCAGAGCAGCCCGTAGCCCCTCGTCGAGTAGACGAAGGGGATGGAGATCTGAGAGTTGACCTGCGTCAGACGCCTGGAGACGCCCCGGAGATCGAAGTTCCCGTCCTGGAACTGGCCCAGCCCGAACAGCGCCTCGTCGGCCGGAGAGCGGAAGCCCTGCGCGGCGACGTACGCCTTCTCGCCGTCGACCGAATCGGGAGAGAGCACCCGGCTCCCCGGGATCTCGCGCAGGAACGGCTCGCCGGAGCGGTCGGCGTAGGTCAGGGCTCCGGTGCGCTTGTCGACCAGCACCTTCAACTGCGAGGTGGAGACCACGATCGCCGAGTCGGACGTCGTGACTCGAAACCGCGGCGTGCGCACGTGCTCGGTCAGGATCAGTTCGGGACTCCGGTTCACCCCATCGTACCCGTAGCGGATCCGGACGGCGTTCTCCGCGAGCGGACGGATCTGGAGCGTTCCCGCGCCGAGCTGCACCGACACCCCGTCGGAATGCCTCGCGTACCCCCGGACGTGCTGCCCGAGGGCCCGGACGGGGAGGAGGAGGAGGAGGAAGAAGACCAGAGCGACGACCCCGGTCATCGCGAGCGCGCCACGGCTCGCCGACGGCGGGAGGTACCTCATACGCCGCACATCCATCATGGTCGGGTTCGATGTGAAGTCGGTCCCGCGGCGGGAGTGGCCAGGAAGCGCTGCCCGCCC
>DASSTO010000091.1:0-14229 GCA_035707865.1 Longimicrobiaceae bacterium
CCGAAGTGGTCTACACCAGCACCGGCTCGCTCGGCAAGCCGAAGGGCGGCATCCTCTCGAAGCTGCTGGGGGCGCTGTGGCCATGAGAGACGACCGGTTCGAAGTGCCGAGTGCCAGGTGCCGGGTGGCGTTGCTTCTCGCGCTCGCGCTGGTGCTGGTGCTGCCCCGGGTGGGCCGCTCGCAGGTGAAGATCCGCGACCTGACGATCCAGGAGCAGTCGGTGCCGGTGCGGCTGATGGGCTACGGCCTCGTCGTCGGCCTGGACGGGACGGGGGACTACACGATGGGCGGGCGGGCGGGTGGGCAGACGGTCCAGTCGGTGGCCAACCTCCTGCGCCGCTTCGACATCGAGGTCCCGCCAGAGGTGCTCCGGACCCGGAACGTGGCGGCGGTGCTGGTGACGGCGGAGGTCTCGCCCTACCTGCGGCCGGGCGGCCGCTTCGAGGTGCACGTCTCCTCGCTCGGCGACGCCCGCTCCATCCGGGGCGGGGTGCTGTGGATGACGCCGCTGGTGTCCGAGCCGGGCGGTCCGGCGCTGGCCGGCGCGCAGGGCTCGCTGCTGGTGAGCGAGGGCGGGCAGGACCGCGGGGGCTACACGGTGGAGACGACCGCCCGCATCCCGGCCGGCGGCGTTCTCGAAGCCGAGCTCCCGCGCCCCGCCTTCGCCTCCGTGAGCCGGCTGATGCTGAAGCAGCCGGAACTCGGCACCGCGACGCGCATCGCCGACGCCATCAACGCCGCGCTCGGCGCCGGCTCCGCCACCGTGGTGGACCCGGGAGCGGTGAGCCTGAAGCTCGGCGGGGCGCCCGACGCGCGACTGGCGGCGCTCGCCCGGATCGCCGACCTCCCGGTGGACCCCGTGCGCACGGCGCGCGTGATCATCGACGGGCGTGACGGAACCGTCGTCGCCGGCGGGCAGCTCTCGATCGGCGAGGCGGTGGTGAGCCACGGCGCCGTCACCCTCACCGTGGGGCCGGGCGCGGGAGGACAGACCGCCCCGGGCGAGGTGCGCATGGCCGTCGGGACCTCGGCCCAGCAGATCGCCGCCGCGCTTCACGCCGTGCAGACACCGCCGTCCGACATCGCGGCCATCTTCGAATCGCTTCGCGAGGTCGGCGCCATGAACGCCGACGTGGAGATCCGATGAGCGAACTACCCATCGCGGCCCTCCGGCCGATCGTCCCGCATACGCCGGAGGAGAAGCGGCTCCGCCATGCCTCCGGCCAGCTCGAAGGCGTCTTCGTGCAACAGCTCTTCAAGGTGATGCGCGACACCGTCCCGCACGACGGGCTGACCGACGGCGGCTCGGGCGAGGAGATCTTCCAGGGAATGATGGACGAGCACCTCGCGTCCCTCGTGCCGCAGGGCTGGGAGCACGGGCTGGGCGCGGCGATCTACCGGCAGCTGCACGGCGCGCTCATCGGAGCGAAGGCCGACGCGGCGCCCACGAACGACGCAGGAGATTCCCACTGATGGTCCATCTGGAATCGACCGCGGGGCACCTGCGGGTGGTCGGAGGCGCGTCGGCCAGCGCCGCGGAGGCCCTGACCAACGCGGTGGCCTCCGAGACCCGGCTGCTCGAGGATCTCATCGGCATCATGCGGCGCCAGCGCGAGGCCGTGGCCGCCGACGACCTGCAGGGGGTGGACGACAGCGTCTTCGCCACCCACCGCATCCTCGTCACCCTCTCCGAGGCCCGTCGGCGGCGACGTTCCCTCAACCAGCTCATCGGCGGCCACGAGGAGACGGCGTTGAAGGAGATCGACGACCTCCTCGGAGACCGCATGACACCGGAGCTTCGCTTCGCGCGCGACGGCCTGCACGCCGCCGCCCTCGCCCTCTCCGCCGAGGTCGAGATGAACCGCAGGGTGCTGCGCGAGGCGATCGCCGCGGGTGGCGAGTACGTCCGGGCGCTCTACGGCGGCCTGGGCACGCGTGCCGCCTATTCGCCGGAGCCCGCCCGGCCCGAACTCGAGCGCGCCGGCGGAGTGCTCCTGAACCGGAGGGCGTGACCCATGGCCTCACTCGGCTCGATCCTCAACTCCGCGCGCTCCGCCATCCAGGCGCAGCAGGTCGCCGTCTCCGTCTCCGCGCAGAACATCGCCAACGCGCAGACGGAGGGGTACTCGCGTCAGCGCGCCGAGATGACGGCCGCCTACCCCCAGCTCACGCCGGTGGGGTCGCTCGGCACGGGCGTCCAGGTCGTCGGCGTGCAGCGCACGCGCGACGCGCTCCTCGACGACACGTACCGCGCCAACGCCGGAAAGTCCGCGGCCTACGACGTCCGCGCGCAGGTGCTCGACCAGGCCCAGACCGTCTTCTCCGAGCCGTCGGAGAACGGGATCAGCGCCAATCTCGACGCCTTCTGGGACTCGTGGAGCGACCTCGCCAACAACCCCACGAGCAGCTCCGCGCGCTCTTCCGTGCGTGAGGCCGGCTCCCAGCTCGCCACCGCGTTCAACCAGGCCGCCGGCCAGCTCACCGACATCCGCACCGGCGTGAAGTCGCAGCTCACCCAGGCGGTGGACGACGTCAACCAGGCCGCGCGCCAGATCGCCGACCTGAACGTCCAGATCGTCTCCGCCGAGTCGGCCGGCCAGCAGGCCCCCGACCTGCGCGATGCCCGCGACCGGCTCATCGACCAGCTCTCCAAGCTCGGCTCCGTGCGCACCGTACAGGCGAACTTCGGGAGCCTCTCCGTCATCCTCGACGGCGGCACCCTCGTCGACGGCTCGACCGTGCGCGAGATGAGCGTGGGCGGCTCGGCCAACAACCTGGTCGTCTCCATCGGCAGCAGCCAGGTGGCGAGCCCGAAGGACGGGAGTGCGATCGGCACGATGGTGCAGCTCTACAACACCGACCTTCCCGCCATCACCCGGCAGCTGGACACCCTGGCGAACGGCGTGGCGACGAAGGTGAACACGCTGCACGCGACGGGGAAGATCTACGCCGACGATGGAACGTCGACCGGTGCCGGCGACTTCTTCGCCATGAACCCGGACACGACGCCGCCCAGCACCAGCGCCTCCACCATCGCGCTCGCGCAAGGAATCCAGGACAGCTCCGGCAACGTCGCCGCGGGCTCGACCGGCACGACCGACAACTCGGTCGCACTCGCGCTCGCCGCACTGCGCGCGGACAACAAGGCGATCGGCACCGATCCCGCCGCGCGCTCGTTCGGAGACTACTTCGCCGGCTTCATTTCCGGGGTTGCGCGCGACGTGAGCTCCGCGCAGAATTCCTCGCAGGCCTACCAGACGCTCACCACGCAGGCGGAGAACCGCCGGCAGAGCGTCAGCGGGGTCTCCACCGATGAGGAGCTGATCCTTCTCATGCAGCACCAGCAGGCGTACACGGCGGCCAGCAAGCTGGTGAAGGTGGTCGACGAGATGATGCAGACGCTCCTGGACTTCTAATGGAGAATTGAGAATGGACAATGGAGAATGATGCCGTTGCCCGGCCGTCATTCTCCATTGTCCATTCTCAATTCTGAATTGCTCATGTTGATCCTCAGCCGCCGGCCGGGCGATTCCATCATCATCGGAGACGGGATTCGCGTGGTGGTGATCGCGAGCGATCGCCGTGGCGTGCGGCTGGGCATCGAGGCGCCCGACGACGTGCGGATCCTGCGCGGCGAGATCGTCAGCCAGATCGCGGAGGAGAACCGGCGCGCGAACGCCACGCCCGACGCCACGGAGTGGGTCGGGCGGTTGGGCCGCCGCGGCTCATGACCCGCGCTCGCGCCGCCGCACCGCGGGCAGCGTAGGCAGGCGCAGCGAGAAGCAGGCGCACCCGTCGCCTTCCTCCATCTCCAGGCTCCCCCCCAGAGACTCGGCCCATCCGCGCATCGCCGACCCCGGCAGCGGCGCGGTGCCCTCCTCCGCCAGCGGCCACGCCGGCGGCACCTCCGCCGGGACCGTCTCGATCCGGATCTCCACCACCTCCTCGTCGCCCGAGCACCCGGCGCGCACCGTCGCTCCGCTGCGCCGCGCCACCTGGCCCGCCGCCACCATCAGGCCGAGCACCACGTGCCCCAACCGTACCGGCTCCGCCCACACCGGCAGCACCCCCGCGTCCGTCTCCACCCGCAGCGGCGTGTCGCGCACCGCGTGGTGGTAGTGGTAGAGCGTCGCGGCCGTCGAGACCATGTCCCTCGGGTCCACCGGCTCCGGGCGCCCGCTGCGGCTGCGTGGCAGCCAGCGTAGCGAGCGCACCGTCGTCTGGAGCCGTTCCACCTCCTGCGCGAAGGCCGTCCGCAGCGGGTGGTCCTGCCCCATCGAATCCTCCAGGACCTGCGCGATTGCCGCGAGCGCGCCCGAGCGGTTGTTCAGCGCGTGGTGGATTCCGGCCACGAGCTCGTCGCCCACGCGCTGCCACGCCAGCGCGGAGATCTCCTCAGCGCTCGGCATCGGCCCCTCTCGACCGCGCCGTCATCCAGTTTCCGGCGGATTCGGTCGATACTCCACCCCATAAGGGATGCTGCTCGGCGGCCCGAACCCCCAACCGGCGCGATCTCCACGTGTTCGTCATCATCGGATTGCTCATCGTCTTCGGCAGCGTCCTCGGCGGTTACGCCATGCACCACGGCAACATCGCCGTGCTCATCCAGGTCTCCGAGTTCGTCATCATCGGCGGCGCGGGCATCGGCTCGCTCGTCGTGGCCAACCCGCCCGCACTGGTCAAGCGCATCATCCAGGAGACGCTCGGGCTGCTCAGGCCCAATCCCTACAACGAGCACGCGTACGAGGAACTGCTTCAGGTACTGTACGACGTCTTCCAGACCGCGCGCAAGGAAGGTCTCGTCGGGCTCGAGAACCACATCGAGGAGCCGGAGAAGAGCGAGATCTTCACGAAGTACCCGAGTTTCTCCGGCAACCATCACGCCGTGGCGTTTCTGGCCGACACGCTGAAGGTCCTGCTGACCGGTGCCGTGGAGGATCACCACCTCTCCGAGATCCTGGACATGGATCTCGAGCAGCAGCACGAGGAGGCACTCGCCGTGCCCACGGCGCTCACCCGGATGGGCGACTCGATGCCCGGCTTCGGGATCGTCGCGGCCGTGCTCGGCATCATCATCACGATGGCGTCGATCGGCGGGAAGGTCACGGAAGTCGGAGAGAACGTGGCGGCGGCGCTGGTGGGGACGTTCATCGGCATCCTGCTCGCGTATGGCGTGGTGAACCCGATCGCCAGCGCGGTCGAGGCCCGCGTGCGCGCCGAGGCGGGCTACATGGCGTGCATCCGCACGGCGCTGCTCTCCTTCGCCCGCGGCGACTCGCCGATGACCTCGGTCGAGTTCGCGCGCCGCAACATCGAGCCGGGCGACCGCCCCTCCTTCTCGGAGCTGGAGTCGCTCACCCGGCGGCGTGCCGCCTAGCATGTCGAAGGAGAAGCCGAAGGTCATCATCCGCAAGGTCACGAAGAAGGACCACAGTGCGCACCACGGTGGGTCGTGGAAGGTGGCCTACGCCGACTTCGTCACCGCGATGATGGCCTTCTTCATGGTGATGTGGATCCTGGGGATGGACGAGAACGTCCGCCAGGCGGTGGAGGGCTACTTCTCCAACCCGGTGGGGATGGAGAAGGGCTACTCGACGGGCGCGAGCCCGATCTCCTCCGGCAACTCGCCAGGGGCGGTGCACACGACCCCGCTGAAGCTCATCACCCGCTCCTACGAGGAGCAGCGCTTCCGGGCACTGGCGAAGCAGATCCAGACGCACATCCGCGATGCCACGGGGCTCGGGGCGATCGCCGCCCAGGTGGAGGTCGTCGTCACCGAGCAGGGGCTCCGCATCGAGCTGGTGGAGGGCAAGGACGGCGAGACCTTCTTCGCCTTCGGCTCGGCGGAGCTCAAGCCGGCGGCCGCCCGCGCGCTCACCATCATCGCCCACGACCTCGAGAACAGCTCCACCCCGCTGGTCGTGGAGGGCCACACCGACGCGGCACCCTTCGGCCGGCCGGGCTACTCCAACTGGGAGCTCTCCGCCGACCGCGCCAACGCGGCTCGCCGCGCGCTCGAGGCCGCGGGGCTCGGGGACGACCGCATCCGCGAGATCCGCGGCTACGCCGACCATCGCCTGCGCAACCCCGACAACCCGCTGGACAAGTCCAACCGCCGCATCTCCATCCTGCTGCCCTTCAGCACCCCCCACACGCCGGAGTTCACCGGCACGCCCAAGCGGCCGCTCCCCGCGCCGGGGAGTACGTGAACGGGTGAACACCGGGGCCCGGGCATCCATGCGATGCCCGGGCCCCGGTGCACTCAGCCCTCGGCACTTCCCCACCCGTTCACCCGTTCACGCCGCCGACAGCACCTTCTCCCTCGTCCAGGAGAGCGACTCCAGGTACAGCTCGGGGACCTCGAAGGGCGAGATCCCGGCGCTGGCGGAGAGCCCGGCCATCGTCTCCCACTCGCCGGCCTCGTAGGCCTCGACGAGGCGCAGCCACCGGGCGTAGGGGCCCTCACGGTCCAGCAGCGCGGCGCGGACCTCCTTCGACAGGTCGATCTTGCCCACCAGCTCCTCCATGGGGGTGCCCAGGAGGGCGTCCATCAGGGAGAAGAGGCCGACGAGGAAGAGCGGGCCCGTCGCGTGCTGGCCGCCGGCCTCTCCGAGCATCTCGCAGAGGCGGGCGCGGAGCACCGCTGCGTGCACCAGCTCGTTGTCGATCCCGCCGCTGCCCCCGAGCGACGACGCGAAGAGCAGGGCGAGCCAGCGGTGCAGCGTGGCGCGGCCCAGCACGCGGATGGCGTGCAGGATCGACTCGATCCCGCGCATCCCCTGCGACGCGGCGTTGACCATCCGCAGCAGCTTGTAGGAGAGCGACGGGTCGCGTCGGAAGGTCTCCTCGATCACCTGGTCGGAGACGGTCTCGTCGCGCAGGAGGTTCATCAGCTGGACGATGGCCGCCTGCTCCACCGAGATGCCCTTCTTCGAGATCACCTCGGGGCGGCTGAAGAAGTAACCCTGGAAGAGCTCGTAGCCGGCGTTCCGGCACGCGTCGCGGACCTCCGCCGTCTCCACGCGCTCCGCCAGGAGCCGCACGGGGTGGGAGCGCAGTGCGTTCGCGACCTCCGCCAGCCCCTCCTCGCAACGGTTGAGCACGTCCACCTTCACGATCGAGGCGATCTCCAGCAGCGGAGCCTGGCTGCTCTCCATCTCGTAGTCGTCGAGCGCGAGGCAGTAGCCCTTGCGCACCAGCCGCTCGCACTCGGCGCCCACCGCCGCGTCGAGCTCGATGTCCTCCAGCAGCTCGATCACCACCGAGCGCGGGTCGAGCAGGTCGTAGCACCCGCTCAGGAGCATGTCCCGGCTGAAGTTGATGAAGGCGCGCTTGCCGCGGGTGATGCGGTCGAGGCCGATCTCGAGGAAGGACTGCGTGATGACGTCCAGCGACATCTGACTGGTGCTCTGGCCGTCGGCGGCGCGGCTCTGCGCGCCGCGGCGGTAGAGGAGCTCGTAGCCGGAGAGTTCACCGTCGTGATCGAAGATGGGTTGTCGCGCGACGAAGAGATCCACGTGGGTTCGGGGCTGGTGGGTTCGACGCTGCCGCGGAGCCCTCCGGCTCCGTCGACTGGAGTATCGGCCGCTCGGGCCGAGCCGTGCACGAGCGTCGTTCAGCCGCCCAGTTGCTCGACGAGCCGGACGGCCTCGGCGACGTCGAACGGCTTCACCAGCGCCGCCCGTGCGCCGCCGGCGCCCCGGTGGCTCCGTGCCCGATCCGCGTCGCCCGTCATCAACGCGGTGCGGCCGCGCAGCGTGGGCATCGCCTCCAACCGCTCCAGGAGCTGCAGCCCGTCACCCGGCATGTACGCGTCGACGAGCGCGACGTCGAACGGCTCCTCCTGCGCCAGTCGCAGCGCCTCGTGGGCATCGGTCGCCTGCACGACGTGGTGACCGCGCCGGCCCAGGAGGAGCGCGATCACCAGCCGCAGCGTCGGCTCGTCGTCCGCGACCAGCACCCGGAGCGCCCGGGCGGCCCGCTGCTCCGGCTGCGGCTCCGCCTCATCCCGCGGAGCCGGCGCGGGAGCCGGCGCGGCGGCGCGGGGAAGCCGGACCAGGAACGCCGTCCCGTGCCCCTCCTCGCTCTCGGCCACGATCCGGCCACCGTGCTCGCGCACGATCGTCGCGGCGATCCACAGCGGCACCTCCGCGCCGCTCGACTCCTCGGGCGGGTCGAAGAGGTGCGGCAGGCGGCTCCGCGCGATCCCCGGCCCGTTGTCGACCACCGAGAGCAGCACCCCCTCCGACGACTCCCGGGTCCGCGCGATCAGCCGTCGCGGCCCCGGCCACGACGCCAGCTCGGAGCGCGCGCGCGCCACCAGGCTGAGCAGCATCTGCTGCAGCGCCTCGGCCTCTCCCGTCACCGGCGAGAGCGCCGGGTCCAGGTCGAGGCGGACCTCGATGCCGGCCGCGTCGAGCGCGCTGCGCTGCCGCCCCAGCACCCGGGCGATCAGCGCGCTGAGGTCGACGGGTGCGCCGGCGCCCCCGGCCCGGGGGCGCAGCTCGGACCGGGCGTGGAGAGGCGGGTCGGAATCGGGGTGCACGGAGATCGAGTTCTGGAGAGGGTCTTCGGCGCCTCCGGGGACGCCGATCGGCGCCGCAGTCTACCACCCTCGCCGGTGCGCGGCAACCGGCTCAAGTGCGCCGGTTGCTCGTCCGACACTCGGAGGTTGACCGCGCCCGCACGGTGGCGCGCACGTCGTCTTGATCCGGCCCGACCCCAGTGGAGACACCCATGGATGACCTGCTTCGGGACTTCCTCACCGAAAGCAACGAGAACCTGCTTCGCCTGGACCAGGAGGTCGTCGAGCTCGAGAAGAACCCCGGCGATCTGGAGCTCCTGAAGAGCATCTTCCGGACGATCCACACCATCAAGGGGACCTGCGGCTTCCTCGACCTGGTGCGGCTGGAGTCCGTCGCGCACTCCGCGGAGAACGTCCTCGGCCTCCTGCGCGACGGCGAGCTCGCCGTGACGCCGGAGGTCATCAGCGACGTCCTTGCCGCCGTGGACGTCGTCAAGGAGATCCTCGACGGGCTCGAGGCGAGCGAGAGCGAGCCGGCCGGCGACGACGCGCAGCTGATCGGGCGCCTCAACCACTGGGTGGCGGGCAAGGAGAAGGAGGAGGTCGACCCCGCGGAGTTCATTGCGAAGCCGCCCGAGCCGGCCGGGAAGCCGAAGCGCGGCCGTCGGAAGAAGGCCGCCGCCTCCGGGGAGCCGGAGGAGCCGAAGAAGGCCAGGAAGCCGCGGGCGCCGCGCAGGAGCGCGAAGAAGGCCGCGCCCGCCGACGACGAGCCGCGCATCGGCGACCTGCTCGTGCAGGAGGGCAAGGTGAAGCGCAGCACCGTCGAGGCCGTCGCCGCCGGCAAGGGCGACCAGCGCCTCGGCGACGCCCTCGTGGCGAGCGGCGCCGTCAGCGCTTCGGAAGTGGAAGCGGTGCTGAAGAAGCAGAAGGACGGCGCGGAGTCGACGAAGCGGGGCGAGGGCGAGCGCGCGAGCGTGGCCGACAGCAGCCTGCGCGTCAACGTGGAGATCCTGGACCTGCTGATGAACCTCGCGGGCGAGCTGGTGCTCACCCGCAACCAGCTGGTGCAGCTCGCGCAGGAGGACGACAACTCGCGCTACGCGATGCCGCTCCAGCACCTGAACCGCGTGACGAGCGATCTGCAGGAAGCGGTCATGAAGACGCGCATGCAGCCGATCGGCAACGCCTGGAGCAAGCTGCCGCGCCTCGTCCGCGACCTCTGCCAGATGAGCGGCAAGAAGATCGACCTGCTGATGAGCGGTCAGGAGACGGAGCTCGACCGGCAGATCCTGCAGGCGATCCAAGACCCGCTCACGCACATGATCCGCAACTCCGCCGACCACGGCATCGAGCCGCCGGCGGCGCGGCGCGCGGCCGGGAAGCCGGACGAGGGGACGATCCGCCTCGACGCCTTCCACGAGGGCGGGCAGATCATCATCGAGATCCGCGACGACGGGAAGGGCCTCGACGTCGTGGCGATCCGGGAGAAGGCCATCGCGCAGGGCCTGGTCAAGCGCGAGCAGGCCGAGGCGATGACCGACTCGCAGATCTTCAAGTTCATCTTCGAGCCCGGCTTCTCGACCGCCGAGAAGATCACCAACGTCTCCGGGCGCGGCGTGGGGATGGACGTGGTGCGCAGCAACATCGAGCGCATCGGCGGCGCGATCGAGCTCACGAGCGCGCGCGGCAAGGGGACGACCTTCCGCATCAAGATCCCGCTCACCCTCGCCATCCTCTCCGCCCTCATCGTGGGCGCCGGCGCGCAGAGCTTCGCCATTCCGCAGATCGGCGTCCTCGAGCTCGTGCGCGTCGGCGCGGAGAACCGCTCGCTCATCGAGAGCATCAACGGCACCGAGTTCTTCCGTCTGCGCGAGACGCTCCTCCCCATCGTGCGCCTGGGCTCCATGCTGCAGCTCCCGCGCGCCGCGGACGAGGGCGTCAGCATCGTCGTCTGCCAGATCGGTGCGAACCGCTTCGGCCTCGTCGTCGACGAGATCTTCGATACCCACGAGATCGTCGTCAAACCCATCGGCCGGATGGTCAAGGGGATCCCCTTCTACTCCGGCACCACCATCCTCGGCGACGGGCGGGTGATCATGATCCTCGACGTCCCGAGCATCGCCGGGGCGAGCCACCTCATCGACAACGTCGACGAGACCGAGCAGGCCGCCGACGCCACCGCGGATCACGAGGAGGAGGACCGCATGCCGCTCGTCATCTTCCGCTCCGGTGGCGAGACCCGCCAAGCCGTCCCGCTCGCCCTCGTCTCGCGCCTGGAGAAGATCCCCGCCGAGGCCATCGAGTACGCCGACGGCCGCTGGCTCGTCCAGTACCGCGACTCGCTCCTGCCCCTGGTGCCCGCCTCGGCCGCGGTCGAGATGCGCGCGCCCGGCGCCCGGCCCGTCATCGTCTTCACCGACGGCGAGCGCCACATGGGCCTCGCCGTCGAGGAGATCCACGACATCGTCGAGGACCAGCTCCGGCTGCAGATGGAGTCCGCCACGCCCGGCATCCTCGGCACGGCCGTCATCGCGGGGCGCAGCACGGAGGTGGTCGACATCAACTCCTTCCTGCGCGGCGCGGACCCCGACTGGTTCGGCGCCCGCAAGCGCAACGACGTCCGGAAGCGCGTCCTGCTCATCGACGACTCGCCCTTCTTCCTCAACCTCGTCGGGCCGGCGCTGCGCGCGTCGAACTACGAGGTCGTCATGGCCGCCGACGGCCAGGAGGCGCTCGCCCGCCTCGAGGACGGGGAGATCTTCGACGTGATCGTCTCCGACATCGACATGCCGCGCATCGACGGCTTCGAGTTCGCCCGGCGCGTCTCGGCCAACCCGGTGTGGGGCCGCGTTCCCCTCATCGCGCTCACGGGCCGCAACGGCACCGAGGATCGCAGCTACGCGCTCGAGCTCGGCTTCGACGAGTTCCTCCGCAAGTTCGACCGGGACGCCGTCCTGGCGGCCCTCGAATCCATCACCGCAGCCCCGGACGAGGCTCTCGTATGATCTATCCGGCTCAGGCCCAGCAGACGCGCCGTGCCGAGGCGCAGCGCGACGGCTACGTCTCCTTCCGCGTGGGCGACCAGTGGCTCGGCATCCCGGTCGTCCTGGTGCAGGAGGTCCTCACGCACCAGGAGATCTCCCCGGTGCCGCTCGCCCCGCGCGAGGTCTCCGGCTTCCTCAACCTCCGCGGCCAGATCGTCACGGCCATCGACCTGCGCACCCGCCTCGGCGTCGCGGGCGAGTCGGAGGATCGCTACATGAACATCGTCGTCTGGGATCGCGGCGAGCTCTTCAGCTTCCTCGTCGACGAGGTCGGTGACGTCGTCGAGGTCTCCAGCGACCGCCTCGAACCGACCCCCGCCACCCTCGACGCGGAGTGGCGCGCGTGCTGTGACGGCGTCATCCGGTTGGAGCGCGGCCTCCTCGCCGTGCTCCGCGTGGACAGCATCCTCCACTCGGTCCGCTGATTGTTCCACGATCGGTCAAGTTCGCCGCCGACGCTCCGATACTCCCATGCGTCGCATCGCTTTTACATCCTTTCCGAGGGAATACAGATGAGTTTCGTAGACGGTGCCCGCAAGCTCCTCCTCGTTTCGGCCGCGCTCTGCGCGCTCTGTGTCGTGTCGCCCCGACTGGTGCACGCGCAGAAGGTCTACGCCGCGGCCGAGCTGTCCACGCCCGTCAGCGTGAAGTCGCCGCCCGACGCGGCGGCGACGATCGACCGCTATTACCCGACCGCGCTGCAGCGCATCGGCGGGAAGGTGCAGCTCGAGTTCGTCGTCCAGCCCGACGGAACCGTCGACGAGTCGACGATCAAGGTCATGGTCGCCACCGTCTCGGCGCTCGGCGACGCGGCCACCCGCGCGGTCAAGCAGATCCGGTTCAACCCGGGCAAGGTGGACGGACAGCCCGTCCGTGCGCTGGTGATGTTCCCGGTCATCTACGCGGCGCGTTGAGCGCACGCATCGGCGGTGCTGCGGCCCCGGGGTCGCAGCGCTTCACCCCCTGATCTCACGTTCGAGCAATGAAGCCGAAGCGACTCCTCACGATGTCATCGAGGCGCAGCCTGCGCGCCCGCCTGGTCCTCACCTTCCTGGGCCTCGCCGTGGTTCCGCTGGTGCTCGTCACCTTCATCTCCGCCTCGAAGGCGCGCGCCACGCTCGAGGATCGTCTCGGCGCCTCCCGCTCCCAGGCCGCGGCCAACGCCTCCAACTGGGTCGACCAGCTCGTCTACGAGCGCACCCTCGAGCTCCAGGCGCTCGGCTCCAACGCCGAGCTCATCATGGCGGCCAGCGGGATGATGGACACCGTCGCGACCCGCAACGCGCTGGCGAACGCGCAGGCGCGCACCGGCCTCGCGCGGGCCATCGTCGTCTACGACCCCGCCGGCAACCCGGTCGCCGCCAACAGCGACGAGGCACTCGCCCAGGCCGATCACGGCGTGGCGAACCAGCCCTGGTTCAAGGAGGCCATCGCGCCCAAGACCCCCACCTACATCGGGTCCGTGGAGCGGGACGGCCAGGGGAACCTGCGCGTGCGCATGGCGGACGCCATCACCTCCGCCACCGGCGAGAGCATGGGCGTCGTCGTGATGGACCTCGACTGGAACCTCATCGACGCGCGCGTCCTCGGCGGTCTCGAGAGGGGCTTCAAGGCGGACGGGACGAAGGACGCCCGCGCCTACTTCGTCGACTCCTCCGGCCGGGTGATCGGCTCCAGCAACGCGGCGGACGTGCTCACGAAGCAGCTCCGCGCCGGCAGCGCGGTCGCGGCCGGGCTGCGCTCGGGCCACGCGGGCTCCGTCGTGGAGGACGCGCTCGGTACCGGAGAGTCGCTCGTCAGCTACGGCATCTTCAACAACGCCGGCGACCAGTCGGGCGCCTACAAGGGCTTCGGCGGCGGAGCGAGCGGGATCGCGATCGTTCAGCCCACGAAGTACGCCTTCGCGGCGGCGACGCAGCTCCGGAACATCCTGCTGCTCCTCGCCCTCGTGGCGGCGGCCGTCATCGCGGCGGTCTCCTGGTGGGTGGCGGTCTACATCACCCGGCCCATCGAGGTCGCGGCGGCCGCCGCCGAGCGCCTCGCCCTCGGCGACACCGAGCAGACGGTGGACGTGGGGAACACCAACGACGAGACGGGGCGCCTGCTCCACTCCGTCCACAGCCTCATGGACCACATGCGCGGCCTCACCCAGGCCGCCGAGAAGGTGGCCGCGGGCGACCTGGACATCCAGATCACGCCGAAGAGCCAGAAGGACCAGCTCTCGCGCTCCTTCCTCACCGTCGCCCAGGTCAACGCCGACCTGCGCAGCGAGCTGGGTCGGCTCACCGATGCGGCCAAGGAGGGTCGTCTGGCGGAGCGCGGCCGCGCCGAGCGCTTCCGGGGTGCCTACGCGGAGCTCATCCTCGGCACGAACGAGATGCTCGACACCACCATCCGGCCGATCCGCGAGGCCTCCGACGTCCTCCAGCGCCTGGCGCGCGGCGACTTCACCACCCGCATGGAGGGTGACTACTGCGGCGACCACGCGGCGCTGAAGGACAACGTCAACCAGACCATCGAGAGCCTGAAGGAGATGCTCGGCCGCATCCGGCAGACCTCGGGCACCATCGCGGCCAGCTCCTCGCAGATCCGCACCGTCTCGCAGGGCATGGCCGGCGCGGCCCAGGAGACCTCGAAGCAGGTGCAGTCGGTCTCGGCGGC
>DASSTO010000092.1:0-21944 GCA_035707865.1 Longimicrobiaceae bacterium
ATCTCGGCCTCGGCGGCGATCAGGTACATCTCCGCCAGGCGGATGACGAAGACGTCGCGGCCGCTCACCTGCTCGGAGACGCTGGGCCGCGTGGGGTCCAGGAACTTCGTCAGCGACGGGTAATGGCGATTGTCGCGCACCGTCCCGTCGGCGTTGTAGGTGCTGTCGCGGTCGAAGATCTGGTAGTTCTTGCCCACCGACTCCGACGCCGGAACCACGCGCCGGGTCATCAGGATCGCGGTGTCGCCGGGCTGCATCCCCCCCGGGCCGCCCTTGGGGTCGTTCGAGTACCACACCTCGTTGAAGGAATCCTGGTAGCGAGCGTCGTTCGGGCCGTACAGGTCGAGGAGGTACTCCGTCGGCATGTAGCGGTTGAACGGCCGGCCGTACGCGATGTCGCGCACCATGCCGGGGGACTTGTCGTAGATCGACAGGTAGAAGAGGTGGCTGTCGTTCCCGCCGCGCTTGTGACCGCCCGGGTAGAAGTCGGTCCTCTGGTCGTTGAGGTCCTTCGTCGTGGAGTAGTTGATGGCCCAGATCACCTCCGGGTTCTGGAGGTTGTCCATCCGCCAGAGGTCGGCGTAGTCGTCCAGGAGGTGGTAGCCGCCGTTGTCGATGACGTCCTTGGCGGCGTCGAGCGCCTTCTGGTTCTCGCCGCGCGTCAGGTACATGCGCGCCTCGAAGGCCTCCGCGCCGTACTTGGTGATGCGGCCGTAGTCGTCGGTGGTCGGCGACAGGTGCGCGACGGCGTAGTCCAGGTCCGCGAAGATCGTGTCGTAGACCTCCGCCACCGGCGTCTTCGTGGCCGTGGTGACGATGCCCTTGCTGGGCTCGGTGGGGAAGACCACGCCCGCGTCCGGGCCGCCCCAGGTCTCGGCGATGTGCCAGCCGTAGAAGGCGCGCAGGAAGCGCAGCTCGGCCAGGCGCTGGTCGTGCAGCGCCGGGGAGAGGCCGGCCTTGTCGATGCCGGCGATGCCCGCGTTCACCAGGTTGAGCGCCTGGTACAGGTGCTCCCACTCGGAGTCGATGGCGTCCTGCGTCGCCATGAGATCCTCGTAGGTGTTGAGCGTCGGGTTCTCGTCGCCCGCGCCGCTGGTCCAGATGTCGGTACCCATCTCCGACATCGCGATGCCCTCCTCCTTCCCGTACCACCAGCGGGTGTACGAGTAGGCGGCGTTCACCAGGGTCTCGAAGCCCTCGGGGGTGGTGAACACGGTCTGCGAGGTGAGACCGCCCGGGTTGTACTCCGTGAGGTCGGTGCAGCCGGTGACGCCCACCATCAGCATCAGGCAGCCGGCCGCCAGTCGAATCGCGTTCTTTTTCATGACCGATATCGGTTAGAGCGGAGTGTGCGGGTTAGAAGCCGACGTCCACGCCAGCCACGAACAGCCGGGTCATCGGGGAGGTCAGCGAGCCCCCGCGCTCCGGGTCGTAGTTGTCCACCTTGCTCCACCAGGCCAGGCTCTTCCCGGTCAGATAGATCCGTACCCGGTCGGAGTGGAGGCGCCCGGAGAGGGAACTCGGCAGCGTGTAACCCACCGTCACGTTGCTCAGCTTGACGAACGAGCCGTCCGCGTAGTAGAGCGAGCTGAAGTACGGGTAGTTGCTCTTCGACAGCTTGGCGTTGGGACGCGGGAAGGCGTTCGACGGGTTCTCCGGCGTCCAGTAGTCCACGTGGGCACCGTTCTCCACGCCGCCCGGCTTGTAGTCCTCGTAGTAGTCGTAGTCCATCATCTGCCCGATGCGGGCGAAGACGGTGGCGCTGAGGTCGAAGTCCTTGTAGCGCAGCGAGTTCACCATACTACCGCTCCACTTCGGGTTCGCTGCGCCCAGGATGGTGCGGTCGTCCGAGGTGATCTTCCCGTCGCCGTTCTGGTCCTTCACCATGATCTCGCCGGGCTTCTGGCCCCAGGCCGCGGCCGAGGCCGAGTCCTGCCAGATCCCGAGCTTCTGGTAGTCGTAGAAGACGTTCGCCGGGTAGCCGATGAACCAGCCGTTGCCGACGTCGTTCTGGTCGCCCACCAGCTGGACGATCTGCTCCTTGTTGGTCGCGAAGGTGAAGTCGCTGTTCCAGGAGAGATCCGGCGTCTCGACGTTGATGGTGCTCAGCGAGAGCTCGATGCCCTCGTTGCGCGTCTTGCCGACGTTCTGCAGCACCGAGGAGGCGCCGCTGCTGGGCGGCAGGAAGCGCTGCAGGAGCAGGTTCGAGGTGTTGGTGCGGTAGACGTCGAGGCTACCGGCGACGCGGTTGTTCCAGAGGCCGAAATCGAGGCCGAGGTCGGCGGTGGCCGAGGTCTCCCACTTCAGGTTCGGGTTGCCCAGCTGGCTGCTGAAGGTGTAGCCCGCCGCGGGGTCCTCGCCGAAGGAGAAGGGGATCTTGGTGAGCACGGCCTGCGTGGAGTACGGGTCGACGGCGTCGTTGCCCGAGATGCCCCAGCTGGCGCGCAGCTTCAGGTCGCTGAAGAGCGACTGGCCGGCCATGAAAGCCTCGTCGCTGATGCGCCACGCGCCGGCGACCGAGGGGAAGAAGGCGCACTGGTTGCCCGCGCTCAGCCGGCTGGAGCAGTCCTCGCGGCCGGTGAGGGTCAGCAGATAGCGGTCGAGGTAGCCGTAGTTCACGCGGCCCGCGTACGACATGAGGCCGCTGCCGACGTAGCCGCTCGAGATGGCCACGCCTTCGGGGGCGTTGCCCAGGCCGTAGAAGAGCTGCGAGGCGAGGAGCTGGTTCTGGCCCGACGCGGTGACGAAGTCCTGCTTGGAGTTGAGATAGCTGGTGATTCCGGTCAGGCCGAGCGAGTTGTTGCCGAAGTCGTGCTTGTAGGTGAGCACGTTCTCCCAGCTGAGATTGCGGTGGTTGTTGGTCTCGTACGAGGCCAGCGGGGCCTGACCGTCGCGATCGATCGTATTGGAAGCGCGGAAGTTGCCCTCGCGGTCGTTGAGCAGGTCCGCCGCCAGCGTGGAGCGCAGCGTCAGCCCGGAGACCGGCGCCCACTCGGCGTAGAGCGAGGGGAGCACGCGCGTGGTCAGCGTGTTGTCCTTGTAGACGTTCGGCTGCTCGTCGGCGAGCGGGTTCATGTCCTTCCCGTTGTTCGGGCGGGGAATGAGCGCGCCGGTGGAGTCGAAGGCGAAGGTCAGCGGGTTGATCTTGTTCGCCAGGTTGAACGGGTCCCGGCGGGTGTTGGAGTCGTAGTACGTCACCTGCGAATTGGTGCCGACCTTCCACTGGCCGCCGAGGTCCCGGTCCAGGTTCAGGCGGAGCGTGTAGCGACGCTGATTGTCGAGCTTCAGGATGCCCTGCTCGTCGTAGAGCGACGCCGAGAGGTACGCCCGCGTGTTGTCGGTCGAGGTCGTGACCCCGACCTGATAGTTCTGCGCGTACCCGGTGTGGAAGAGCAGGTCGCGGAAGTCGGTGTAGGTGCCGTCCTGGATGTGCTGCAGCTCTTCCGGGGTGAAGATGTTCGGGTCGTCGGCCGGGCTGCTCCACTGGCCGGTGGCCCGGAACGCCTCGCGCTTCTGCGCGATGAACTCGGGGCCGGTGTTGATGCGCGGGTAGCTGGTGACCTGCGTCATGCCCACGTAGGCGTTGACGGTGACGTTGGTGCCGCTGTGCGCGCCGTCCTTCGTGGTGACGATGATCACGCCGTTCGCGCCGCGGCTGCCGTAGATTGCCGTGGACGAGGCGTCCTTCAGCACCTGGATCGACTGGATGTCGTTGGCGTTGAGGTCCTCCAGGTTCCCGAACTGGTTGCCGTCGACGATGACGAGCGGGCTGTTGCTCGCGGTGAGCGAGCGGGTACCGCGGAGCTTGATGCTCACGCCGGAGTTGGGGCTGCCGCCGTTCCGGGTGATGTCGAGGCCGGGCACCTTGCCCTGGAGCGCCTCCTCCACCCGGTTCGTCGGGACCTTGGCGAGCTGCTCGGGCTTCACCGTGGAGACGGCGCCCGTGAGGTCCTTCTTCTGCGTCGTGCCGTAGCCGATGGCGACGATGCCCTCGAGCTGCACGGCCTGGGCGCTGAGGCCGAAGTTCACCGTGGCCGTCTGCCCGGCGGTGACGGTGACCGTCTGCTCCTGCGCCGAGTAGCCGAGGTAGGCGGCGCGCACCGTGTAGCTGCCGGGCGCGACGCCGGTGAGGGTGAACTGCCCGTTGGCGCCGGTCAGCGCCCCGATCTTGGTGGTGGGGATGGTCACCGACGCGCCGGCGAGCGGCTCCCCGGTCGCCCCGTTGGTCACCGTGCCGGAGATACTGCCGGTCGCCTGAGCGGCCGCCCCTACCGGCAGCAGGCAGAGGGCGAGTAGACAGGCCAGACTAGTTTTCCATTGCATCCTGGGTTCTCCATCTGGAGGTTGGGGACGCGGCCAGGTAGGCCGTCACGCCCGCGCGACACGCGCGGCCGGCACCGGGGGCGCCGGAAGAAGAGAAGGAGGTGAAAGAAACAGCTGGTGGATCAGGGCAGCGGCGCCGCCGGTAGCGCCGTTCGCTGCGCCGTGCCGCACGACTCGCGGATCACCAGCTCGGGATCGAAGAGCTGCCGCACCGGGACCGCCTCGCCGCGCAGCCGGGCGATGAGGCTATCCACCGCCAGCGCCCCGATCTTCGCCGTCGGCTGGCGCACCGTGGTCAGCGGAACGCGGGCTCTGGCACTCTCCTCGATGTCGTCGACGCCGACGACCGCGATCTCCTCCGGCACCCGGATGCCCCGGTCGAGGAGTGCGTCCTCGAAGCCGATCGCACCAAGGTCGTTGAAGACGAACATCGCGTCGGGCCGCTGCGGCAGCGCCGCGACGCGCTCCCCGATGGCGTAGCCGGACCAGTAGTCCTGGCTCTCTCCCACCAGCGGGTACTCGAACTCGAACTCCGGGCGGACGGGCTGCCCGTGCTCCGCCAGCGCCCGCCGGTAGCCCCGCTTGCGCAGCTCGCCCGGGCTGCTGCCGCGCTGGTCGCTCACGTAGCCGATCCGCTTGCGGCCCGTCGAGAGAAGGTGCCGCGCGGCCAGGTAGCCCGTGCGCTCCAGGTCGGTGCCGATGAACGGCACGTCGTCGCCCTCCGTGAACGAAACCATCACGAACGGCACCCCCTCGCGCTGCAGCTCCTGGATGGGCTCGTTGGTGCGGTAGAGGCGCCGCATCGAGGCGATGATCAGCCCGTCCACCCCCAGCCGCCGCAACCGCCGGATCTGCTGCTCCTCGTTGTCCAGCCCCCGCGAGCTGCTCGCGAAGACCAGCCCGTACCCCGCCGCGTCCGCCCGCTCCTGCGCCGCGTAGGCGATGAGCGAGAAGTACGGACTGCTCAGGTCCCGGAGCACGAAGCCCAGCAGCCCCGCGTCCGTCCCCCCGCCCGAGAAGGCGGCATGCGCCGTCTGCGGCATCTGCGCCACGAAGGTGCCCCGCCCCACCCGCGTGTAGATCAGGCCCTCGCTCACCAGCAGCGTGAGCGCCTTGTTCACCGTCACCACCGAGACGTCGTAGCGGTTCACGAGATCCCGGTTCGGCTCCAGCCGCGCCCCGACGGCCAGCTCGCCCGAGGCGATCTTCTCACGGATGTCCGCCGCGATCTGCTGGTAGAGCGGCGTGGTGTCGCTGGGGTTGATCGCCAATGTGGGGGTGGGGTCGGAGAATCGAGGTGCAGCGTTCGACAGAATACGTGCCCGGATTGATATAGTCAATATTCCCAACGACGACCCCCGGCGCGGCGGTCCGACCGCCGCGCCGGGGGTCTCGGGTTACTCGACGCTTACCCGTATCGGCGCGGAGAGGCGGCGACTGAAGTCGCTCAGGTACGCCCACCAGTCCTCCGGGCCGGAGAAATCTCCGCTATCGTCCCATCCCGCACCGGTATAGAAGACGACGGGCTGGCCGGAGCGCGCGGTGGACAGGACCAGGTAGTGGCCGGCGGCGTCCTTCGTGGCCATGACCGCGGCGCTGTCGATCACCACGCCGGTACCGAGGTCGCCGTGGCCGCCGCTGTAGGTGGTGTCGATGGGGCCCCAGGTGCTGACCCAGGTGCGGCCGTCGACGGTGCGGGAGGTGCCGCCGACGAGGCCGGGACGGTGCACGGTACCGATGGCGTAGGTGACCTGCGGCGCGCCCGAAAAGCGGTAGGTGTTCTCCTGGCGGAAGAGGTTCTGCCCGGCGTCCATGGTGACGCGCTTGGTCTCGCTGACCTGCACGCCGCCCGCGTTCCAGGGGTCGTAGGTGACCTCGAAGACGAGGCGGATGGGGCCGTTGGCGAGGATGCGCTGGGTGTGGAAGTTCCGCGCGCGGTAGAGCGTCCCGTCCTTCCAGATGGCGGTGCCGCCGGCACCGAGGGTCTCGCCCACGCCGTACATGTCGGCGCCCTGGCCCATGTCGTGGTGGTAGATGCCGCCGTGCTTGAGGTCCTCCTGGTACCAGGTCTCCAGGACCATGTCGTGGGTACGCTTGGAGAAGACGTCGATGCCGCTGGTGATGGTGGTCGGCTCCAGCTTGAGGAGGCCGAGGCCGTAGATCCGGTAGCCGATGCGGTCGTTCTCCCAGGCGATGTCGTCGCGCCGCTGGTCGTGGAAGACGTGCACGCGCGGGGCCTGCGGGTGCGCGGGCGCCGCGGCCTCGATGGTGATGTCGCGTACCTCGTTGGGCCAGAAGTCGCTCAGGATCAGCAGGCTGTCGGGCCGGCTGTCGCCGTCGGCGTCGAGCACCTGCGTGAGCAGCTCCTGGCCGCCGGCGGTGAGCGCCCGCACCTGGCCGTCACGCGCCGAGGGGAGGCGCTGGTGCACGGTGGCCCACGGAAGGGCGATGACCTCGTCGCGCCGCGCCTCGTCGAGGGGGTTCTGGGCGTGGATGACGAGGCGCGCCTGCGCGGACAGCGGGGCCGCGGCCGCGGAGGCCGCGAGCAGTGCCGCCGCGGTGGCCGGCAGGACGGTACGGAACGGGAAAGGCTTCATGCGTCGGCTCCTCGGGAGATGGAAGGCGGGCGTGCTCGTGATGGTCTCGCGCGAGCAGGGAGCGAGGAGGGGCTCAGAGGAAGCCGGTTTGTCTGAGCGCAGCGAGTTTAGCGGCTTCCGGAGAGCCCCTCCTCGCGACCGGAGCGCGCGAGACCGCATCAGCGAAGGTCCTGCATGGAGACGTGCTGCATGTCGGCGAAGTCCTGGTTCTCTCCACCCATCGCCCAGCAGAAGGTGTAGGCCCGGGTGCCGCACCCGGAGTGGATGGACCAGGCGGGCGAGAGGACCACCTGGGCGTCGCGCACCACCAGGTCGCGCGTCTGGTCGGGCTCGCCCATGAGGTGGAAGACGACGGCGTCGTCGGGGACGTCGAAGTAGAGATAGACCTCGGTGCGCCGCGTATGCGTGTGACAGGGCATGGTGTTCCAGACGCTTCCGGGCTCCATCTGGGTGAAGCCCATCACCAGCTGCGCCGTCTGGATGCCCTGCGGGTGGAAGTACTTGTAGAGCTTGCGGCGGTTCGCCTCCTCCTGGCTCCCCAGCTCGGTGACGTTCGCCTCGGCGCGGCTCACGTGGGCGGTCGGATAGCTCGCGTGCGCCGGGTAGCTCACCAGGTAGAACTTCGCCGGGCGCTGGGCGTCGTCGCTGCCGAAGCGCACCTCGCGGCTGCCGCGGCCGACGTAGAGGCCGTCACGGTTCGCCATCGCGTGGCGCGTGCCGTCCACCTCGACCCACCCCGCCCCTCCGATGTTGAGCACGCCGAGCTCGCGGCGCTCGCAGAAGAACGCCGCGGCCATCTGCGCGGGCGTCTCGAGGGCGAGCGGCTGCGAGGTGGGCGTCACGCCCCCGAGGACCACCCGGTCGAGGTCGGCGAAGCGCAGCCGGGCCTCACCCGCCTGGAAGAGGTCGTCCACGAGGAAGGCGCCGCGCAGCGCCTGCGTGTCCATGTTCCGCACCTGCTCGGCGTTCGGCAGAAATCGCATCGGTTCACTCTCCTTGTAAGTCGGGGCGCGCCGCGTCAGCGCGCCATCCATCCACCGTCGACCACCAGCACGTGGCCGTTCACGTAGTCGCTCGCGGGCGAGGCGAGGAAGACGACCGCCCCCGCGAGGTCCGCGGGCTCGCCCCAGCGGCCGGCCGGGATGCGGCCGGCGATCTCGCGCTCGCGCACCGGGTCGGCCTGCAGCGCCGCGGTGTTGTCGGTACGGAAGTAGCCGGGCGCGATGGCGTTGACCTGCACGCCGCGCCCCGCCCATTCGTTCGCCAGCGCCTTGGTGAGCCCCGCCACCGCGTGCTTGCTCGCCGTGTACGCCGGCACGCGGATGCCACCGCTGAAGGAGAGCAGGCTCGCCACGTGGATGATCTTGCCCCGGCCGCGCTCCAGCATGCCGCGCCCCAGGCGCTGCGAGAGGATGAAGGCCGCGTCCAGGTTCGTCGTCAGCACGCGCTCCCACTCCTCCAGCGGGTACTCCTCCGCCATGTAGCGAGCGATGGTGCCGGCGTTGTTGACGAGGATGTCGATCGGGCCCGCCGCGTCCTCCGCCGCCTCGGCCAGAGCGCGCGCGGCGCCCGGCTCGGAGAGGTCGGCGGCGAGGCTCCACGAGGTGCGGCCCACCTCCAGGATGCGCGCGGCGGTCTCGTCGGCGCCGCCGGGGCGGGAGGCGGCGCACGCCACGTCCGCGCCGGCCTCGGCGAGCGCGAGCGCCATCGCCCGCCCCAGCCCGCGGCTCGCGCCGGTGACGAGGGCGCGCCGGCCCTCCAGTGAGAAGAGTCTGCTCATCGGTCCAGCTCCAGGCTCGCCATGATGAAGGCGCCCGTGCCCTTGTAGTCGTTCTCCACCACGGGCGCGTGGACGTAGTAGTCGAAGCTCCCGCTCCGGTACGGCCGGCCCCCGAGCCCCGAGACCTCGTTGATGTGGGTGAGGGTGACCGTCCCGTCCGGCTCCACGCGGATCAGGTTCTTCAGGATCCCGTCGTAGCCGCGCTCGGCGACGCCCAGGTACTTCGGGTCGAGGATGCCCTGGTGGACGCCCTTCGCCAGCGCGTAGACGAACATCGACGACGCGCTGGCCTCCAGGTAGTTGCCCGCCCGGTTGGGCTGGTCGAGCACCTGGTACCACAGGCCGGTCGCCGGGTCCTGGACGCGGGCGACGGCCTCCGCGGTCTGGCGGAGGAGACGCTCCAGCTCCGCCCGGTCGGGGTGGTTCCGCGGGAAGTAGTCGAGCACGTCGACGAGCGCCATCGCCCACCAGCCCATCGCGCGGCCCCAGAAGTTCGGCGAGAGGCCCGTCTCCGGGTCGGCCCACTTCTGCTCGTGCACGGCGTCCCAGCCATGGTAGAGCAGGCCCGTGGCGGGGTCGCGCATGTGGCGCGCGGCGACGAGGAACTGCTTCGCGACGTCGTCGTAGTCCGCGGGCTCGTCGAAGTAGCGGGCGAACTGGGCGTAGAAGGGCTCGGCCATGTAGAGGCCGTCGAGCCACATCTGCTGCGGGTAGATCGTCTTGTGCCAGAAGCCGCCGTCCGCGGTGCGGGGCTGCTTGCGGAGCTGGTCGCGCAGCGTGAAGGCGGCCTCGCGGTAGCGCGCGTCACCCGTGCGCACGTAGAGCGGGAAGAGGAGACGGCCCTGGTTGATGGCGTCGAGCTGGAACTCGGACGCATCGTAGGTACGGATCTGCCCGTCGGGCGTGACGAAGCCGTCCATGTTCCGCTTCACGTACTCCAGATAGCTCGGGTCGCCGGTGTACAGGCCCACGCGCCGGAGCGCGAGGAGGGCGACCCCGTTGGTGTAGCTCCACTTGGAGCTGACGACGGGGTGCCGCTTGATGAGCGACCGGGCCATGCGCACCGACCACGGCGCGTCCGCGGCGGGGGCGGCGCCGGCCTGCGCGAGCGCGGGCGAGGCGGTGAGCGCGAGCAGGAGCCCGGCCTGAAGGGTCCACTTCATGAGATGGAGGTTCCGGTTCGGGTTCAGGCGCGCAGCGACGCCTCGGTCAGCGGCTCGCCGTTCATCGTCACGTTCTCGAGCTCGACGCCACGGACGTACTCGAGCACGTTCCCCTCGGCGACGTCGCGGAAGGTGCAGTCCTCCAGGTGTACGCCGTAGATCGGCGCGTTCGGGAGGCCGCGCAGGTAGAGCGCGTAGCGGCTCTTCTGGCTGGTGACGTTGCGCACGTCCACGTCGCGGACGACGGGGGTGTAGGGGCCGTTGGCGCCCTCCTCGTAGGTGAAGTCGATGTCCACGACGCCGTTGGCGACCTGGCCGACCTGGACGTCGCGCATGTAGATGTGCTCCAGCAGGCCGCCGCGCATCGCGTTGTTCTTGATGCGCAGCGCGCGGTCCAGGCGCGGGCTCGACATCTGGCACTTCTCGGCGAAGACGTTGCGCACCCCGCCCGAGATCTCGCTGCCCACCGTCACCCCGCCGTGGCCGTCCATCATGTGGCAGTTGCGCACCACGATGTTCTCGCTCGGGGTGTGCAGCCGCCGCCCGTCGGCGTTGCGGCCGGACTTGATGGCGATGCAGTCGTCGCCCGTGTCGAAGGTGCAGCCCTCGATGAGCACGTCGCGGCAGCTGTCCGGGTCGCAGCCGTCGTTGTTGGGGCCGTGGCTGTGGATCGTGACGTCGCGCACGGTCACGTTCTGGCAGAGCGTGGGGTTGATCTCCCACATCGGCGAGTTGACGATCGTCACGCCCTCGATCAGCACGTTCCTGCAGCGGTACGGCTGGATGAAGTTGGGTCGCAGGTAGCTCCCCGCGCCGAAGACGCGCTGCTCGACGGGCACGCCCTTCTCCGCCATCTCGAGGAGCTGGTTGCGGGCGGAGTTGTAGTTGGGCATCCCCGGCTTCCAGCCGCCGGCGCGAATGCCCTTCCACGTCCACCAGTTCTCCGCGCTGGCCTGGCCGTCCAGCGTGCCCTCGCCGGTGATGGCGACGTTCTCCTGGTCGAGCGCGTAGATGAAGGGCGAGTAGCCCATCAGCTCGGTGCTCTCGAAGCGGGTGAGGACGACGGGCAGGTAGGCGTTCGGGTCGGTCGAGAAGGCGAGCGTGGAGCCCGCGCTCAGGTGCAGGTTCACGTTGGAGAGGAGGTGCACCGCGCCGGTGAGGAAGCGACCCTCCGGGACGACCACCCGCCCCCCCCCCGCCGCGTGCGCCGCGGCGATGGCCTGCCGCAGCGCCTCCGTGCTGTCCGCCCCCGCCTTCGCGCCGTAGCGCGTGATCACGAAGTCGCGGTTCGGGAAGCTCGGCGGCCGGATGCGGGCGAGGATGCCGGGCAGCGCGTCCCAGCCGGTCGCCTGCCGCCCCGCCGACGCGGGCGCGGCGCCCCCGGCCGTCCGGCAGCCGCCGAGCAGCCCCGGACCGAGCAGTGCGGCGCCGGCGCCGAGCGCGAGCGAGCCGACGAAGTCACGCCGCGAGAGCTTCGGATCTGCACTCACGATCTCTTCCTCCAGTGAAGCGGTGGGCGCGCGCCTCATGCCACCTCGGGCGCGGCGTAGATCGGAGCCGCGACCAGCGCCGCCGCGCCGCGCAGCCGCGGGTATGCGCTGGTCTGCTCCGGGATGATGGGCGTGCGCGCGACCACGTCGGCCAGCACACCCGCCCGGATCTCCTTCTGTACGTCCTCCCAGATGAGGTCCCACGCCGACGAGATCTCCCCGCCCACGAAGACCTGCGCCGGGTTCAGCGCGTTCAGCACCATCGAGAGCCCGGTGCCCAGCTCGGTGCCGGTGCGCTTCAGCGCCTCGAGCGCTCTCGCGTCGCCGGTCCGGGCGCGGTCGATCAGCTCCGCCACGCTGATGCGCTGCTCCCGCAGCAGGTGCAGCGCCTCGCGCGGCGGCACGTCGTAGCCCAGGTAGTGCGAGAGCGTCGCCACGTTCGAGGTGTACGCCTCCCAGCAGCCGAGCTTCCCGCACAGGCACTCGGTCCCCCCCGGGCGCAGGCGGATGTGCCCGAACTCGCCCGAGGAGTCGTTCCGCCCGCGCACCACCTGCCCGTCCACCACGATCGCCACGCCCACGCCGTCGCTCACCGTCACGTAGACGAAGTCGTTGCTCGCCTCGCCAAGCCACATCTGCGCGAGCGCGCAGGCGATGGGCGCGTTCTCGATCGAGACCGGCAGCCCCGTCGCCTCCGCCAGCGGGTCGCGGACGTTCACGTCGTGCCAGCCCAGCTGCGGCGAGTGGATCACGTGGCCCGTGCTCCGGTCCACCATCCCCGGCATCACCAGGCCGATCCCCTCGATGCGACCCGACGCGCCGTGGGCGCGCACCAGGCGCTTCACCCGCGCCGCCATCTCCCCCACCAGCGCCCCGACGTCGAAGACGGTGTCGAAGGTCTCCAGCGCGATCTGGTGGCCGGCGAAGTCGCTCAGCATCACGTAGGTGCGGCTGAAACGCACGTCGATGGCGATCACCAGCCGGTCGTGCGTCCGCACGTAGAGCATCTTCGGCTTCCGGCCCCGCGTCGACTCGCCGAACTCCCCCTCCAGGATCTCCCCCGCCTCGATCAGCTCGTTGACCAGCAGGGAGACCTTGCCGCGACCGACGTCCATCCGCCGCGCCAGCTCGGCGCGCGAGATCGGCTGGTGCTCGCGCACCAGGTTCAGCACGATGCGGCGGTTGATCTCCCGCGACGTGGTGCGCGTGGCCAGGTTGAAGTCCCGGACGTCGATCTTTCTCACTCGATGGCGCTCGGTACGGAGGCCGGCGCCCGCGTCGGGCGCGCCGGGCCGGTCGCGGGAACCGGCGGGAAGCGGGAAAGGGGCCTTGCGAATTGTCCCACGATGCAACAATATGCGGGCCGGGGGCGCCGGGGCAAGAGGCGCGCGGGAACCGAAGGGCCCATCCACTCCTCCGATCCACGACCAGCTGAATTCATAATGGAAGCCACCACAGGGGCGCGCGCGGCCGAGCCGCTCGTGCTGCACGAGGACCGGTACTTCGACCCCGACCCGGCGGTGCGGCGGGTCGCGCGCTCGCTCTACGAGGAGACCCGGGGTCTCCCGCTGATCTGCCCGCACGGCCACGTGGACCCGACGCTGCTCGCGGAGGACCGGGCCTTCCCGGAGCCGACCGCGCTGCTCCTGATCCCGGACCACTACATCTTCCGGATGCTCTACTCGCAGGGCGTCCCGATGGAGGCGATGGGGATCCCGACGCGCGACGGATCGAAGGTGGAGCAGGACCCGCGCAGGATCTGGCAGCTCTTCGCCGATCACTTCTATCTCTTCCGCGGCACGCCGACGGGCGCGTGGCTCGCGCACGAGCTGCACGACGTCTTCGGCGTGCGGGTGAAGCTCACGGGCGCCACGGGTCAGCGCATCTACGACGAGATCCTGGAGAAGCTCTCCTCGCCGGAGTTCCGGCCGAGGGCCCTCTTCGACCGCTTCGGCATCGAGGTGCTCGCCACCACCGACGCGGCGACGGACTCGCTGGAGGCGCACCGGAAGATCCGCGAGAGCCGCTGGGGCGGGCGCGTGGTGCCGACCTTCCGGCCGGACGCGCTCTTCCGCATCGCCCTGCCGGGCTGGCGCGACGAGCTGGCGCGCCTCTCCGCGGCGACCGGCCGGGAGGTCGCGACCTACGCCGACTTCATCGCCGCCCTCGAGGAGCGCCGCGCCTACTTCCGCTCGCTCGGCGCCACCGCGACCGACCACGGCGTCGTCGAGCCCCGTACCGAGCGGCTGAGCGACGAGGAGGCCGCGCGCCTCTTCCAGCGCGCCCTCCGGGGTGAGGCCACCGCCGCCGACCAGGCGAGCTTCGAGGCCCACCTCCTCATGGAGATGGCCCGCATGAGCGTCGAGGACGGCCTCGTGATGCAGCTCCACCCCGGCGCCCTGCGCGACCACAACGAGCGCGTCTTCAACCGCTTCGGCCTCGACAAGGGCGCTGACATCCCCGTCGCCACCGAGTACACCCGCAACCTCCGGCCGCTGCTCAACGCCTACGGCAACGAGCCCGGCTTCACCCTCGTCCTCTTCACCCTCGACGAGAGCACCTACGCCCGGGAGCTGGCCCCGCTCGCCGGCCACTACCCGGCGCTCCGCCTCGGCCCCCCCTGGTGGTTCCACGACTCCATCGAGGGCATGAAGCGCTTCCGCGAGCGCACCACCGAGACCGCCGGCATCTACAACACCGCCGGCTTCAACGACGACACCCGCGCCTTCTGCTCCATCCCCGCCCGACACGACGTCTCCCGCCGCGTCGACGCCAACTTCCTCGCCGGCCTCGTCGCCCGCCACGTCGTCGACCTCGGCGACGCCCGGGCGATGGCCCGCGCGCTGGCGTACGACCTGGTGAGGGATACGTACCGGCTGGGCGCCGCGACTGGCGCGTGACGGAGACCCCCGATAGATTTGGAGACCTGATGACTTCCACGACTGCGATCCAGGTGCACCCGACGGACAACGTCGCGGTGGCCGTCGATGCCCTCCCGGCCGGGGCCGAGGTGGAGGTGGGTGGTGTGCGCGTGGTGCTCACGGCGGACGTACCGGCGGGGCACAAGTTCGCGCTGCGCCCGCTGGAGCCGGGCGAGCGGGTGATGAAGTACGGCTTCCCGATCGGCGTGGTGACGGCGCCGGTGGCGGCGGGCGAGTGGATCCACTCGCACAACCTGCGCACGGCGCTGGACGGGCTGCAGGAGTACCGCTACTCGCCGGGGGCGCGGAAGGGAGAGGCGCCGGCGGGGCCGATGCCGACGTTCGAGGGCTACCGGAGGGCGAACGGGCGGGTGGGGACGCGCAACGAGGTCTGGATCCTGAACACGGTGGGCTGCGTGAACCACGCCGCGGAGCGGATCGCGAAGCAGGCGGCGGAGCGATTCGGCGACCGGGTGGACGGGATCCACACCTTCGTGCACCCGTACGGCTGCAGCCAGCTGGGGGACGACCTGGTGAACACGCAGCGGATCCTCGCCGGGCTGATGCGGCACCCGAACGCCGGGGGCGTGCTGGTCCTGGGTCTGGGCTGCGAGAACAACCAGATGGACTCGCTGATGCGCCAGGCGACGGGAATCGACGCGGAGCGGGTGCGCTTCTTCAATTCGCAGGAGGTCGGCGACGAGATCGAGGCCGGCCTGGACGCGGTGGCGGAGCTGGTGGAGCGGATGGGGGCGGACCGGCGGGAGACGTGCCCCGTCTCCGACCTGATCCTGGGGCACAAGTGCGGCGGCTCCGACGGTTTCAGCGGGATCTCGGCGAACGCGGTGGTGGGGCGGGTGGCGGACCGGCTGACGGCGCTGGGCGGCGGGGTGCTGCTCACGGAGGTGCCCGAGATGTTCGGCGCGGAGCAGGTGCTGATGGACCGCGCGGCGAACGAGGGCGTCTTCCGGGACGTGGTGGCGATGGTGAACGACTTCAAGGAGTACTTCATCCGCCACGGCCAGCCGATCTACGAGAACCCCTCTCCGGGCAACAAGGCGGGCGGGCTGACGACGCTGGAGGAGAAGTCGCTGGGCGCGATCCAGAAGGGTGGCCGGGCGACGGTGGAGCGGGTGCTGCGCTACGGCGAGCCCGGCGGCGTCGGCGGGCTCTCGCTGCTGGAGGCGCCGGGGAACGACGGGGTGTCGTCGACGGCGATGGTGGCGAGCGGAGCGACGGTGCTGCTCTTCACCACCGGGCGCGGCACGCCGCTGGGCTTCCCGGTGCCGACGGTGAAGATCTCCTCGAACAGCCCCATCGCCGAGAAGAAGCCGCACTGGATCGACTTCGACGCCGGCGGCCTGCTGACCGGCCGCGCGACGATGGAGCAGACGGCCGACGAGCTCTTCGCCTTCGTGCTGGAGGTCGCCTCGGGCCGGCTCACCAACAACGAGAAGCACGGCTACCGAGAGATCGCCATCTGGAAGGAGGGCGTCACGCTCTGAGGCGAGCCGCGGCTCGCCTCCCCCTCTCCCGCGTACCCGAAGCCCATGACCCGTCCGCCGCTCCTGAACCGCGCCCTGCTGCGCGAGCCCGAGTTCCAGCGCCGGGCGGACGTGGCGGTGCCGTCGCCGGCGCTCCTCGACCTGCCGGAGCGCGCGATCCAGTTCGGGACGGGGGTCTTCGTCCGCGGCTTCGTCGACTACTTCATCGACGAGGCGAACCGGCGGGGCCGCTTCGGGGGGCGGGTGGTGGCGGTGAGCTCGACGGGGAGCGGGCGGGCGGCGGCGCTGCGGGCGCAGGACGGGCTCTACACGCTCTGCACCAGGGGCACGGAGGCCGGCAGGGAGGTGCAGCGGCAGCGGATCGTCTCCTCGCTGAGCCGCACGCTCTCGGCGAAGGACGAGTGGGACGCGGTGCTGGAGTGCGCGCGCGACCCGGCGCTGGAGCTCGTCTTCTCGAACACGACGGAGGTGGGGATCGCGCTCGACGCCGGCGACGACCCCTCGCGCTCCCCGCCGCGCTCCTTTCCCGGCAAGCTGACGCGCTTCCTCTTCGAGCGTGCGGAGGCGCTCGACTACGACCCGGCGCGCGGGCTGGTGGTCCTGCCGTGCGAGCTGATCGAGGACAACGGCGACCGGCTGCGGGAGATCGTCCTCACGCTGGCGGAGCGCTGGGGGCTGGGAGAGCGCTTCGAGCGCTGGATCCGCGCTGCGGTGCCCTTCTGCAACACGCTGGTGGACCGGATCGTCTCCGGCACGCCCGACGAGTCCGCCCGCGCGCGGCTGGCCCAGGAGCTGGGCTATCGCGACGAGCTGCTCACCGTCTGCGAGGTCTACCGCCTCTTCGCGATCGAGGCGGAGGGCGCGCTGCGGGAGCGGCTGGCGCCGCTCGCGGCCGACGCCGGGGTGGTCTTCACCGAGAGCGTGCGCGCGTACCGCGAGCGGAAGGTGCGCCTGCTGAACGCGGCGCACACGGCGATCGTCTCCGCCGCCCTGCTCTGCGGCTGCGAGACGGTTCGCGACGCGGTGGAGCACCCGCTCGTCGGAGTGCTTCTGCGGCGGACGATGCTCGACGAGATCGTGCCCGTGGTGGAGGCGCCGCACGCGGCGGCGTTCGCGCGCGAGGTGCTGCAGCGCTTCGCCAACCCCTTCATCGAGCACGCGCTCTTCGACATCACGCTCCAGGGCACGACGAAGATGTGCGTGCGCGTGGCCCCTCTCATCGTGCGCCACGCCCGGCGGCGCGGCGCGATCCCGGCGGCGCTGACCTTCGGCTTCGCCGCATTCCTGCTCTTCATGCGCGGCGAGCTGCGGGCGCGCCGCCGCGCCGCCGGCCTGCCGGTGCCGCGCGACGCCGCCGCCGAGCGGCTGCGCGGGCGCGACGCCCGCGAGATCTGCCGGGACGAGTCCCTCTGGGGGCCGGAGCTCGCCGCGCTGCCCGGCTTCGCCGACGCCGTCGCGGAGGACCTGGCCCGCATGGAGAGCGACGGCGTCGAGGCCGCCCTGGCGCGGCTCCTCTCGCTCTCCGACCCCGCCGCCCGGTCGCGCTCCGGGTCGGCACAACACTCCAACGCGTAAGCTACAGATATGGACGCTGTCCTCGGGAAGTTGCGGGAGCACCGGCTCGTGCCGGTGATCGTGGTGGACGACGCGGCCGACGCGGTCGATCTCGGTCGCGCGCTCGTGGCGGGCGGGCTGCCCGTGGCGGAGGTGACCTTCCGCACGGCCGCCGCCGCCGAGGCGATCCGGCGCATGAGCGCCGAGGTCCCCGAGCTGCTCATCGGCGCGGGCACCGTGCTGACGCCCGCGCAGGTGACGCAGGCCCGCGCGGCGGGCGCGAGCTTCGTGGTGAGCCCCGGCTTCAACCCGCGCGTCGTCGACGCCTGCCGCGAGCAGGGCCTGCCCATCTATCCCGGCGTCGCCACGCCCACGGAGATCGAGGCCGCGCTCGAGAAGGACCTCTCGGTGCTCAAGTTCTTCCCCGCCGAGTCGCTCGGCGGCCTCGCGTATCTCAAGGCCGTCGCCGCGCCCTACGGCGCCGTCTCCTTCATGCCCACCGGCGGCGTCAGCCCCGGCAACGTGCGGGACTATCTCGCCTTCCCGGCGGTGGTCGCCTGCGGCGGGAGCTGGCTCGCGCCCAAGGCGTGGATCCAACAGAAGCAGTTCGACCGCATCCGCGACGAGGTCCGGCAGGCGGTCGCCCTCTTGTCCTCGAAGCCGGGAGAATGACGATGCGCGTGGTGACGTTCGGTGAGATCATGCTGCGGCTGAAGGCGCCCGGGCAGGAGCGCCTCTTCCAGTCGCCGCTGCTGGAGGCCACCTTCGGCGGCGCCGAGAGCAACGTGGCCGTCTCGATCGCCAACTACGGCCTCGACGCGACCTTCGTCTCGGCGCTGCCGAAGAACGCCGTGGGCGACGCGGCCGTGGGCGAGCTGAAGCGCTTCGGAGTGGACGTCTCGCGGATCCGCCGCCAGGGCGATCGCGTCGGCATCTACTTCCTCGAGGCCGGCGCGAACCAGCGCGCCTCGAAGGTCGTCTACGACCGCGCCGACAGCTCCATCGCCACCGCGAAGCCGGGCGACTTCGACTGGGCGGGGATCTTTCACAGCGCGGACTGGTTCCATATCAGCGGCATCACCCCCGCCATCAGCGAGTCGGCCGCCGCGCTGAGCCTCGAAGCGGTCAGGGCCGCGCGGGACGCGGGCGTCACCGTCTCCTGCGACTACAACTACCGCAAGAACCTCTGGAAGTGGGGTAAGAGCGCCCAGGAGGTGATGACGGAGCTCGTCCGCTACGTGGACGTGGGCGTCGCCAACGAGGAGGACTGCCAGAAGTCGCTCGGGGTCGAGGCCGACGCCGACGTGCACTCCGGCGAGCTCGCCACCGAGGCGTACCGTGCCCTCGCCGCCCGCGTGATGGAGCGCTTCCCCAACCTCAAGAAGCAGGTGATCACGCTGCGCGAGAGCAAGAGCGCGAGCCACAACGGCTGGAGCGCCTGCCTCTACGACGGAGAGAACTTCCACCTCTCGAAGAAGTACGAGATCACCGACATCGTCGACCGCGTCGGCGGCGGGGACTCCTTCGCCGGCGGCCTCGTCTACGGGCTGCTCACCTACCCCGGCGACGACCAGAAGGCGCTGGAGTTCGCCACCGCCGCGAGCGCGCTCAAGCACTCCATCCCGGGCGACTTCAACCGGGTGAGCGTGGGCGAGGTGGAGACCCTGATGAAGGGCGACGCGAGCGGGCGGGTGCAACGGTAACCATTCAGGATTCGGGGATCGGGATCCGGGGTCGCCTTCCCCGGATCCCGATCCCCGACCCCTGGATCCTGACTCCTGAATCCTTTCCAACCAAGGAGCGAGCAGATGGGCTTGGACGAACAACCGGGTACGCGCTCGGTCGCGCCCGACGCGACTGGAGCCTCCAGCGCCGGGGCCTCCGCGGCGGCCGAGCTGGCCGTCGGATTTCCGGAGGAGCGCCGCCGCAGCCGCTACCGGTGGAGCATCTGCGCGCTCCTCTTCTTCGCGACCACGGTCAACTACATCGACCGCCAGGTCATGAGCCTCCTCGCCCCCACCCTGCAGAGCAACTTCGGGTGGACCGAGGCGCAGTACGCCGACATCGTCTCGTGGTGGACCTTCTTCTATGGCGCGGGCATGCTCTTCATGGGCCGCATCATGGACTGGATCGGGACGAAGAAGGGCTTCACCATCTCCGTGCTGGTCTGGAGCCTGGCCGCGATGAGCCATGCCTTCATGCGCACGGTCACCGGCTTCTCCATCGCACGCGCCGCCCTCGGCCTGGGCGAGAGCGGCAACTTCCCCGGCGCCATCAAGACCGTCGCCGAGTGGTTCCCCAAGAAGGAGCGCGCGCTGGCGACGGGCATCTTCAACGCCGGCAGCAACGTGGGCGCCGTGATCGCGCCGCTGCTCGTTCCCGCCATTGCCCTCTACATGGGCTGGCAGTGGGCCTTCATCTTCACCGGCTGTCTCGACCTCATCTGGCTCGGCTTCTGGCTCGTCATCTATCGCAAGCCCCGGGAGCACGCGAAGGTCACCAAGGCCGAGCTCGAGCACATCGAGAGCGACCAGGAGGAGCCCGGTGAGCGCGTTCCCTGGCTCGGCCTCCTGAAGAAGCGCCAGACGTGGGCCTTCATCGTCGGGAAGTTCCTCACCGACCCCATCTGGTGGTTCTATCTCTTCTGGCTCCCGAAATTCCTCGACAGCGAGTTCGGCGTCACCCTCTCGCACCTCGCCCTGCCCATCATCGTCATCTACGTGGTGGCCGACGGCGGCTCCGTCGTGGGCGGGTGGTTCTCCAGCGCCCTCATCTCGCGCGGCTGGAGCGTCAACTGGGGCCGCAAGACGGCGATGCTCGTCGCCGCCCTCATCATCGTGCCCACGATGTTCACGGCCCACGCCAAGAGCATGTGGGTCGCCGTCGGCATCGTCAGCGTCGCGGCGGCCGCCCACCAGTGGTGGAGCGCCAACCTCTTCACCACCACCAGCGACATGTTCCCGCGCCGCGCCGTCGCCAGCGTGGTGGGCATCGGCGGCCTCGCGGGTGCCGCCGGCGGCTTCCTCTTCCAGCGCTTCACCGGCTACATCCTCCAGGTCACCAACAGCAACTACTCGGTGATCTTCACCATGTGCGGCCTCGCCTACGTCACCGCGTGGGTGCTCATCCAGCTCATCGTGCCGCGCATGCAGCCCGCGCGACTCGAGGAGGCCTAAGGAGTACGGCCAGCCGCCGGCCGCGAGCGGCCAGCGGCTGGCACACGGCCCGGGCATCCCTCCGATGCCCGGGCCACAGCAGGCGGATCCTCCCCCCGATGCCCTGCGAATTCCCAGAGATGATGAACGTCTGGCCCAGACTCGGCCCCGCGCTCTGCGCGCTCGCCCTCCTCACCGCGGGGTGCGCGGGCGCGAAGGCGAGCGGCACGGGTCCCACGCCCGGGAGCACGGGCCGGCTCGTCACCCTTGCGCAGCCGAGCGCGCCCATCGAGGTGCTCGTCGTCACCGCCACGCAGGGCTTCCGCCACGCCGGGGCCATCCAGGCCTCGAAGGAGCTGCTCGCGCAGCTCGACAGCACCACCGGGTTCGACTTCGACTTCACCGAGGACCTCGACGACCTCACGCCGGCCAACCTGGCGAAGTACGACGTCCTCTTCCTCGACAACGCCACGCTGCGCGATCAGCCGGCGAAGGACTCCACGGCCGCCCGGTACACCCCGGTGACCGATGCCCAGGTGCAGGCAATCGTCGACTTCGTGAGAGGCGGCAAGGGGCTCGTGGTCGCGCACGCCGGTCTGAGCGCCCTCTACGGCTCGGAGGCGTTCCGCCAGATGGTGGGCGGCGGGCTCTTCAAGGAGCACCCCTGGAAGCAGGCGGCGCGCGTCGACGTGGAGGACCGGACCAACCCGGCCGACACCCATCTCGGCGACAGCTTCCCCATCCGCGACGAGTTCTACATCCTCGACCGGAATCCGCGCTGGAACAGCCACGTGCTGCTCTCGCTGAACATGCCGAGCGTGGGCGTGACGGTGGGCTCACCGGGCCCCACCGCAGACGACTACCCGCTCTCGTGGATCCGCACGGAGGGGCGGGGGCGGGTGTTCATCACCGCGCTCGGCCACTTCCCCGACGTCTGGCGCAACCCGGCGTTCGTGCGGCACCTGCTCGTGGGGATGCGCGAGGCCGCCGGCACCGTCCCGGCCGACTTCTCCGGGCATCGGGTGAAGCAGACCATCGCCCGTGACGTCTGGCCGGACGACGTCGTGGCCGACTCCATGGGCAACGTCTGGATCGCCGAGATCACCGGCCGCGTCCTCCGCTACGACGGCGGGACCGGCGAGACCCGCACCGTGGCCGAGATTCCCACCGTCGACCCGACGAACACCGACCACGGTCTGAAGGGGATCGAGATCGACCCGGATTTCTACGAGGGCCAGCCGTACGTCTACGTCTACCGCGGCCTGCCGGAGAGCTACGACAACGTCCTCTCGCGCTACACCTTCCACGACGGGAGGATCGACCTCTCCACGGAGAAGGACCTGCTGCGCGTGCCCACCGAGCCCGCCTGCTGTCACCAGTCGGGCGACCTCGAGTGGGGACCGGACGGGACGCTCTTCATCTCGGCGGGCGACACCGGCGAGAGCACGGTCCGCCC
>DASSTO010000093.1:0-3369 GCA_035707865.1 Longimicrobiaceae bacterium
CGACGACGAGGCCGTAGCCCATCAGCCGCACCGGCACCGACTGCTCCTGGATCGTCAGGTCGCGGATCTTCACCTGCGACGACGCCACCCCGGGGAGCGCCAGCAGGAGCGCGAGAGCGACCGACAGCGCAAAGCGCGGGACTACCTGGCACCTGGCACCCTGCACCCTGCACTCGTTTCTCATGGCCACAGCGCCCCCAGCAGCTTCGAGAGGATGCCGCCCTTCGGCTTGCCGAGCGAGCCGGTGCTGGTGTAGACCACTTCGGCGTTCGCGATGCGCACCGATGATATGTAATTATCGGCAGAGACGTCCTGGGGGCGCACCCAGCCCTTGATGCCGAGTTGCTGCTTGTTCTTATCGACGTTTACCACCTTGGTGCCCTCGACGCGCATGCGGCCGCCGGGCTCGACGGCGGTGACGCGCACCGTCATCTCGCCGCGGAACTGGTTCGTGCGCGTCGCCTGGCCGCTGACCCGCGACTGCGCGTCGTTGTGCGAGCCCAGGTCGGCGGAGAGGGCGCCCGCGGTGAGGACGCCGTGACCGAGCGAGAAGTCGGCGTCGCGCGAGCGCTGGTCGGTGTTCTGGTCGCCCGACGTCGCGCTGGCGAGCGTGCTCTCGTCGATGAGGACGGTGATGACGTCGCCGACCGAGAAGTCGCGGCGGTCGGAGGTCCACGACTGCCGGGGCGCGCGAACGGCCACGGCGGCCGTGGAGTCCTGCGCGCGCAGGGGAACGGCGGCGACGGCGAGCGTCGCGAGCGCCAGGACGAGCTTTCTCATGACGTACTCCTATGCGGTGAATCCATTCTCACGATCCCGGGCCCCACGGCCACTCCGCTGAAGCGGCGGTGCATGTCGACGCGGACGAGCACGCGCTCGCCCGCCGCGGCCGAGTTCATCGCCCGGCCGATGAGCCTCAGCTCCAGCCCCCCGGTGCGCCAGACGAGCTGCACCGCCGAGCCCTGACGGATCACGTCGGGCGGAGCGACCGACGGCGCCATCAGCGGCTCGCCCGCGGCGATCACCCGGCGCGTCGTCCAGCCGATCGGCGCGGCGGCCGAATCGGGCGTGGTGCCGGCCGGGAAGGTGACGTCCTTCGCGGTGAGCACGATGCCGCGGTCCAGGTCGCGGGCCGCGACGGGCGCTTTCGCCGCCTGCGCGGCGGCGCGTGCCGCGAGGAGCGACACCGCCAGTACCACCAGGGCCGCGGGCCGGAGCAGGGCGAGGCGGGGCACGCTACCGCACCATGTCGCTGGCGGTCTGCATCATGTCCTCGCTGTTCTTGATCGCCTTCGAGTTGAGCTCGTAGGCGCGCATCGAGGTGATCATGTCCACCATCTCCTGGACGATCTCGACGTTGCTGGCCTCCAGCGAGCCCTGCACCAGCTGCCCCATCCCCTCGTCCTGCGGAAAGCCGAGGACCGGGTCGCCCGAGGCGGGCGTCTGCTGGTAGAGGTTGTCGCCCGAGGCGAGCAGCCCCGTCGGGTTCGTGAACCGGGCCAGCTCGATGCGCCCGATCTCCTGGATGTTCTGGTTGTCGTTGGAGGTCGCCGTGACGATTCCCGTGCGCGAGATCTGCACGTCCGCCGCGTCGCTGGGGATCTTGATCCCCGGCAGCACGGTGTAGCCGTCGCTCGTCACCAGCGTGCCCTGGTCGGAGATGCTGAGGCTGCCGTCGCGCGTGTAGCGCACCTGGCCGTTGGGCATCTGCACCTGGAGGAAGCCCTCGCCCTCGATGGCGACGTCCAGGGAGCGGCCCGTCTGCTCGAGCGGACCCTGGGTGTGCAGCCGCTGCACCCCCGCGAGCCTCACGCCCCGGCCGATCTGGATGGCCGGCGCGGTCTCCGCCTCCTGGCCGCCCGTCGTCTGCGTGCCCTGCACCGTCTGGTAGAGGAGGTCCTCGAAGTGCGCCTGGCTCCGCTTGAAGCCCGTGGTGTTCACGTTCGCGAGGTTGTTCGAGATCACCTCGGTGCGGAGCTGCTGCGCCATCATGCCGGTCGCGGCGGTGCGAAGTGCTGGATCCATGGTAGGATTTTCGGGATTCGGGATTCAGGGGTCGGGGGCTCGCAGCCAGCGGCTGGCGGCAGCCGTTACGCCGGCTTCCCCAACTGCGTGCTGATGGTCTGCCGGATGTCGTCGAGCGTGGTGATCGTCTTCTGCACGGCGGCGTAGGAGCGCTGGATGGAGATCATGTCGACCAGCGAGCCGACCGTGTTGACGTTGCTGTCCTCCAGGAAGCCCTGGCGGATGGAGCGCGCCTCGGGCGCCACGGGTGTGGCGTTCGCCGGCGGGATGAACATCGTGCCATTCGTATGGGCCAGTGGCGTGCCCTGGGGAACGCTCTCGACGCGCAGCCGGCCGATCTCCTTGCCGTTCACCTTCACCTGCCCGCCGGCATCGATCGTCAGCGTGCCCGGCGGGGCGATGATGGGGCCCTTCTCGCCCAGGACGGCGTTGCCGTGGTCGTCGACGATCTTCCCGTCGCGATCGAGCTGGAAGGCGCCGGCGCGGGTGAGGCGCTCGCCCTGCGGCGTCTGGACGACGAAGAAGCCCTTGCCCCCGATCGCCAGGTCGAGCGGGTTACCGGTCGGCTTGAGCGCACCGGCGCTCAGGTCGGTGGCGGCGTTCACGGTGGTGACGGCGTCGCCCACGAGCTGCCCGAAGGTGCGCTCGGCCTTGAAGCCGTTGGTGTCCGCGTTGGCGAGGTTGTTGGAGGCGGCCTCCTGGCGGAGCTCCCAGTAGCGGAGCGCGCTCGCCGCGCGCGTCATGCCGTTGACGATGCCCATCTGGCGTTCCGGGTGCGGGTTCCGTAGTGCGATCGTGCGGCGGGAGAGGGCAACGGATATGCCGCCTTCGGCCCACCTGCTGCGCCCTGCGTAAGCTGCGTCCGGGCCAGGACTTGCGAAAATTCCTCACCCGCCGCCGTGGAACGCCGGGGGGCGAACCGGCCGGCAGTTCGTGCCGCGGCCGGCCGATCTTTCCGCGGCGCGGTGCCCCCTCCGATCCGCAGCGCGAGCGCGACTGCGTCGCGAGAGAGACCGGTGCGGCGCGCGATCTCGGCGGCGGGCAGGCCGCGCGTGGCGAGCGCGCGCACCCGGACCGTGACCCCGCGCGCGGGGCGACGGCGACGGCGGAGCAGGAGGAGGACGGTCAGGGTCGCGAGCGCGACGAGGCCGACGGCGAGGAACGGCAGCCTCGGGTCCGCGAGGAAGGGGGCGAGGGACGGCATCAGGCCACCTGCTCGCGGAGCGGCGCCATCTCGGCGCGGAGCTTGGAGATCGCCTTCGAGCGGATCTGAGAGACGCGGCTCTCGGTGAGCTCCAGGATGGTGGCGATCTCGTGGAGCTTGAGCTCCTCGAAGTAGTAGAG
>DASSTO010000094.1:0-9029 GCA_035707865.1 Longimicrobiaceae bacterium
CTCGGGCACTCCTTCGGCGGCAAGGTGGCGCTCGTCTACGCCGCGGCGCACGCCGAAGGTCTGCACCAGGTGTGGGTGATCGATTCCACGCTGGGGGCCGAGCCGGTGGCAGGCAGCACCTGGCGCATCATCGAGATCGTGCGACGCATGCCCGCGGAGTTCGGCTCGCGCCAGGAGATGGTCGACCGGCTCGCCGAGCACGGCTACCCGAAGCCCCTGGGGAACTGGCTCGCCATGAACCTGGAGCGCCACGGCGACCGCTTCCGCTGGCGGCTCGATTGGGAGGGGGTGGAGGCGCTGCTGCGTGACTATTACCGCCGCGACCTCTGGCAGACGATCGAGAGCCCGCCCGACGCGGCGGAGATCCACGTCGTGAAGGCGACCGACTCCGGCGCCATCAGCGCGGCGGACGAAGCGCGCATCGAGGCCGCGGGCCTGCGCAACGGCCGCGTATTCCTCCACCGCGTCGAAGGGGGGCACTGGCTCAACACCGAGAACCCGGACGCGGTGCTCGACCTGCTCGTGGAGAGACTGGATTGAAGAGGGTGCCGGCTAGAGGATCCCTCGACCCTCTCGCGTGAGGCGCGAGAGCACGTCGGCCCGCTCGTTCTCGGCCGCGGCCGCCCGGCGCGTCCTCGCGGTCGCCGGCGTGCCGGCGTGGCAGCGGTCGCACACCATGAACGGCTCGTCGGCGAGCCAGCGGAGCTCCCATCGCCCCACGCACTCGGGCGTACAGTGCGCGGGCGACCCGCCCTCCACCTTCGGTCCGTCCGGCTCCGTGCCGAAACTCACTTCGAGCCGCGGCTCGAAGTGGCACCAGTAACACGTGAGGGTGTGCGGTAGACTGATCGTGCGATCCACACCGAGCGAGAGCGGGTGGCCGCACCGCGGGCAGATGCCGGCGAAGGAGTACACGCGGTAGCGTCCGTGCCACTCCTGGTACGCCAGGACGAGCCCCGCGACGAACGCTCCGAGTGCCCACGGATAGTAGGGTGGCACCCAGAGCAGGAACGGGATGGAGCCCCAGAAGACCGCGAGCGTGAGCACCGTGCGCAGCAGCCGGCCGGGAGCCGCGCGGTAGACGAGCTCCACTCGCGCCGGCGCCGACTGGTAGGCCCGCAGGGTGACGAGCGCCGGGGGGGTCTGGACCTCGACGCGCTTCATGGCACACCTCCCGAGTACGGTTTCCCACGCAACTTAGGCGTGGCGTCCGCCTCTGGCCAGTGCGCCGTGTCCCCTTGCCGGGCAAGCGCCGATGCGTGTAGAATCAACGCTTGCCCGAGACCGGGGGTGTCAGCCGCGCACCGCACCTTCCGCGTCGCGCGCGGACGCGCTCGCCGGCCCGTGCGAGGCTCGGAACGCCTGCTCGGCGGCGACCAGGACGGTCCAGCCCGCCTCGGCGTCGTCGTCCACCTGGGAGCGGGGAATCCTCTGCGTGGGCCACGGCGCGCCCGGATCGGTGAAGTCGCCGTTGTAGAGGTTCATCGTCGTCGTCACGATCGCTTTCGCTGCCCGGCGCGCGGTCGCGTGATCGAGCCGTGAGAGCGTCTGCAGCGTGAGCAGGGGCGCCCGCGAGTAGGCGTCCGCGAGGAAGGCGGAATACTCGCGCTCCACCCGGGTACTCGGCAGGTCGCCCAGGCCGGAGAGGAGCCCCTCCAGCGCGGCGGTGTCCTGCTCCTTCGTGGCGCGGTCGAGCAGCAGCCCGGCCACCTCGGTCCAGCGGGAGGCGTCCGGCGGGAGCCAGAGCTCGTCGCCCAGCACGACCAGCAGGTCGTCGGTCGAGAGCTTCTTCCAGCCCTCGAGCGTGCGGTCGACCGTCGGCTTCTCGTGCTCCGGGTCGAAGGTCTTGCTCCCGCCCTGGGCGGCCGGCGCGGGCGTGTCATAGTGCGCCCTGCCGACGATCACCACCTCCGTGCCGACCTGCACGTCGTGGTAGAGCCGCAGCGCGTCCCGGTCACGCAGGCGGATGCAGCCGTGCGAGACCCGCTGGCCCACCAGCTCCGGCTTGTCCGTGCCGTGGATCGCCAGGTCGTGGTCCAGGTAGACGGCCGCCGCGCCCAGGCCGCCCGGGAAGTACCGCTTCGGGTCGTTGGGCGGGGGCACCGGCAGCTTGTTCTCCACGTAGAACCAGTCCGGCGCGATCCAGACCGGGTCCTTCTCCTTGTACTTGACGTGGAAGACCCCGCGCGGCGTCGAGAAGTCCCACTTCTCCTTCCCGTCGCGCAGCTCCAGGCCGGTCCCCGTGCCGATCGGGGCCGACCACAGGGTCAGCGTGCCCTGCTTGAAGTAGAGCCGGTTCTCGTCGAGGTTCACCACCACGGCGTAGCGACCGCGCGCCAGCGCCGTTCCGGTCGGCTCGTCGCCGCCACCGCCGCCCTCGTGCGTGCCCCCGGCGATCGCCAGCGAGCGGGTCTGTGCCGCCGCGGCGGGCGGTGTGGCGCCGAGACCGGCCAGCAGCGCTCCGGTGAGGATAGAGATACAGACGCTGATTCGGCGCATAGTTCGCATCCCGATGGGATTGTTGCACATAGGACTGTTAAACGCGAGGTTTCACGCTCGCATGGATCGCAACCGGTATGCCAATCAGTACTCCAATCGAGTTGAGTAGCCCCGTGCTGGACGACGCCGGAGGAGACGACGTGACGAGGTGTTGCCGCGACGCGACGGAACGCCGCGTCGCCACCGCATTCGCGCCGAGCTCGGTCGGCAACGTCGGCGTCGGCTTCGACCTCCTCGGCCACGCGGTGGTCGCCCTGGGCGATCGCGTCACGGTCCGCCGCATCGACGAGCCAACCGTGCGCATCTGCCCGGACGAGGCCGGCACCATCCCCACCGACCCGGCGGAGAACACGGCGGGCGCGGGGCTGCTGCGCCTGGTCCGCGACCGGGGGCTGAGCTTCGGCTTCGAGGTGAGCGTGCAGAAGGGGATCCCGCTCGGCTCGGGGATGGGTGGCTCGGCGGCGTCGGCGGCGGCCGCGATCGTCGCGGCGAGCGCTCTCCTGCCGGAGCCCCTGAGCGAGCCGGATCTGCTGCAGTACGGGATGTACGGCGAGGAGGTGGCGAGCGGCTCCTACCAGGCCGACAACCTGGCGCCCTGCCTGCTGGGTGGCCTGGTTCTCGCGCGGCCGAGCTACCCGCCGGACGTGGTCCGCATTCCGGTCCCGGCCTCGCTCCACTGCGTGATCGTGCTCCCGCAACTGCGCGTGGACACGCGCGACGCGCGGCGGGTGCTGCCGCGCGAGCTGCCGCTGCCCACGCACGTCACCCAGGCCGGGAACCTCGCGGGCGTGATCGCGGGCTGCTGCCTCGGCGACCTGGAGCTGATCGCGCGCTCGCTGGAGGACGTGCTCGTGGAGCCGCACCGCGCGCCGCTGGTGCGCGGCTTCGACGCGGTCAAGCGCGCGGCGCGCGAGGCCGGCGCGCTCGGCTGCTCGCTCTCCGGCTCCGGCCCGAGCCTCTTCGCCTGGTGCGACGGGATGGCGGCGGGTGAGGAGATCCGCGAGCGGATGGTCGAGGCCTTCGCCGCGGCGGGCGTCTCGGCGCGGGGGTGGATCTCGCCGATCGACGCGCCCGGCGCCCGGGTGGAGCACGTGGAATGACGGGAGTCCCGACCGAACGAGATCAGCCGGTGGCGATGAAGTACGTCAGCACCCGGGGAGCCGCGGACGGCGTGAGCCCCTCGGCCGCCATCGAGCGCGGGATCGCGCCCGACGGCGGCCTCTACGTGCCCGAGCGCTTTCCCTCGCTCTCCCTGAGCGACTTCGGGCTCCGCGAGGGCGTCGCGGAGATCGGCAGGGTCCTGCTGAGCCCGTTCTTCGAGGGCGATCCGCTCGCCGACCGGGTGGGCGAGCTCTGCGACGAGGCCTTCGACTTCCCCATCCCGCTGCGCCCGCTGCGCGGCGAGAGCGCCGTCCTCGAGCTCTTCCACGGCCCCACCGCCGCCTTCAAGGACGTGGGTGCCCGCTTCCTCGCCGCCGCCCTCGCGCGCCTGCGCGCGGACGCGGCGGAGCCGCTCACGATCCTCGTCGCCACCTCGGGCGACACGGGCGGCGCGGTCGCGGCGGCATTCCACGGGCGGCCCGGCTTCCGGGTGGTGGTGCTCTACCCGAAGGGGCGCGTCTCGCCGCGTCAGGAGAAGCAGCTCACCGGCTGGGGCGGGAACGTCCACGCGCTCGCCGTCCGGGGTGACTTCGACGACTGCCAGCGCATGGTGAAGGAGGCCTTCGCGGACGAGGATCTGCGCACCGCGCTCCAGCTCTCGTCCGCGAACAGCATCAACCTGGGACGGCTCCTGCCGCAGATGGTCTACTACGCCGACGCGAGCCTGCGCTACCTCCGCGAGCACGGCTCGGCGCCCGGCTTCATCGTCCCGAGCGGAAACCTCGGCAACGCGGTGGCGTGTCTCTGGGCGCAGCGGGCGGGGCTGCCGATCCGCGAGGTGGCGCTCGCCACGAACGACAACGCCACCATCAGCGAGTACTTCGCCTCGGGTCAGTGGCAGCCGCGCCCCACGGTCGAGACGCTCGCCACGGCGATGGACGTCGGCGCGCCGAGCAACTTCGAGCGCATGCAGAGCCTCTTCGGCTCGTGGGCGCAGGCCCACCGCCACGTCCGCGCGATCCGGGTGAGCGACGAGGCCATCCGCGAGGAGATCCGGCAGGGCCCCGAGCGCTGGGGTACCGACTGGGACCCGCACACCGCCACCGCGGCCGCCGCCTTCGACCAGCTCCCCGGCGACGCGTGGGTGCTCGTCTCCACGGCGCACCCGGCCAAGTTCGAGCAGGTCGTCGAACCGCTCCTCGGCCGCACCCTGCCCGTCCCACCCGCGCTCGGGGAGCTCCTCGGCCACGACGCCGAGGCGCCCGAGGTCGCGCCCACGCTCGACGCGCTGCGCGAGGTCCTCGGCCGCCTCGATTCGCCGGCCTGAGCGATCTACCGGGGCGTCGCTCGACCCGCTATTCCCGCGGCGGGTCGTCCGGCTGGTAGGGAAGCTGGTTCAGCAGGTAGCGCGCGACGTTGTCCAGCTTCGAGGTGCGGAGCTGGTCGGTGCGGATCACCACCTCCGTCTGCGGGCCGTGGCGGTGGGCCTCGAGGATGAGCGTGCCCTCCCCGCCGGAATAGGTGACGCTGCCGTGCGACTCGCCCACCCGCTCGAGTCCACCCCTCTCGGTCATCACCTCCTCCGCCTTCCGCAGGACCTCACGGATGGAATCGGCCGTGTAGCGCTGATAATCGGACATTTCGAATTCTCTCCGGGAAAGCGGCCGGCCGGCCCGGCCACGCGCCGCACACGTTAGCGGCTCGCCAGCGCCTCGTCCAGAGCCGCCGGGCCGAGGGCTCCCACGTGGATCCGGGCGTCACGCCCGGTCCCGATGAAGACCGTCGGCGTGGCGCGGACCCGCAGGCGCGCGGCGATCTCCTCGTCCCCCACCACCTCGTCGTGAAAGCGGTCGATGTCCAGCGCGATCCGCAGATCCTCGGGGTCCACGTCGAGGCGTGCGATCAGCTCGCCCAGCACGTCGATCCGCCCGATGTCCCGCTCCTCGCCCCAGTACGCCCGGAAGATCGCCCGCCGCATCCCGTCCCCGACGCCGCGCTCCACCGCGAATCGGTAGGCCTCGTGCGCCTTCCGCGTGCGCGGCCGGAAGCCGGGCGCCCGCAGGTCGACGCCGAGCTCGCGCGCCAGCGGCCGGACGCGCTCATCCCACCCCGGCTCCTCCGCCGGTGCGATCGGTCGCGCGGGCGCAGGGTAGATCTCGAAGGCGCGGTAACGGATCTCCAACCCTCCGGCCGCCGCGCGTCGGCGGAGCGCCACCTCGGTGACGTAGCTGAAAGGACAGGAGAAGTCCGAGAAGATGGTGATCGGCGGCACGTCCGCTCCGGGTCGGGGTCGCTCGAATCTGTCGCGATGCGACCCCGGGAGGCAAGCGCCCGGCCGGCGGGCCGGGAGGTGCCGCTCACTCCGCCACCCGCACGTCCCGCGCGGTGGTCAGCTCCGCGTGGCCAGCGGGTTCGACCGTCAGCTCCAGACGATAGTCGCCGGGCGCCATCTCGCCGGGCACCTGGATGAGGAGCGCGCGCGGCAGATAGCTGCCCGGCGCGGCGGGCTCCTTCCACTTCACGCGCACGGGCTCCCCGCCGCGGGCGAGGCCCACCCGCTCGGCGATCCGGCGGAGAATCCCCTTTCCCGTCGCGCCGAGCCGCAGCGACAGCGTCAGCTCCCGGACGCCCGCCTCGCCCAGGCCGTACACCTCCCAGTAGACGCCGACGCTCTCGCCGGGATGGACGACGGCCGAGCCGCGCGCGTCCGCGACCGCCGCGGCGAGCGAGTCGGGCAGCGGCTCTCCGGGCCGTAGCAGGAGCAGGTCGGAGACCGCGAGCGCGCCCGCCCGGTGCGGCGCGATGCGCAGTCCCTCCCGGTCGCGCGCGGCCCGACGGGCACTGTCGGAGACGATCTCCAGGCTCAGCAGCAGCGGCTCCGACGGCACCTCGGCGGTGAGGGCGCCCTCCAGCGCGGCGCCGGGCGATCGAGAGACGAGCGGCGCAGAATCGTCGTCCGCCAGGAGCGCGAGCCCGGCGTCGACCCGCGCGCCCGCCGGGAAGCTGTCCGCCGGGAGCGAGTACGCCGCCACCACCAGCGCCGAGTCGCCGCGTCGGAAGACGGCGAGCTGGTGCGGCAGCGGGTAGATCCAGCGCAGCGTCGAGTCGCCGGCGGGGATGTCGTAGCCCGTGCGGGCGCGCAGCGGGTCCTGGTCCCATGCTCCGTGGGTGATGCCGCTGTCGGCGAGCGCCTCGTCGGGTGGGAGCAGGTACTGCTCCGTGTCGCCGTAATGGGTGAGCAGCGACGGCGCCTCGGCGGTGGCATAGGGTGACTGACGCAGCCGCTCCCAGCCGATCGGCCACCCGTAGCGGAGCAGCAGCTCCCGGAGGTCGCCCCCCCACGAGATCACCTCCGGCCGCTTCGCCCGGTCCTGGAGCTGATCGAGGACGTTGCGCGAGAAGTGCTCGCTGCGCACCTCGTTCCCCGGTCGGCTGAAGAAGGGGTCCGCCAGACGCCAGAAGCGGGCGGCGAAGTCGTCCCGCGCCGCGCCGCGCAGGCGGCGGTAGCGGCCTAGTGCCTTCCCTTCCAGGATGTCCGACAGGTCCGTCCACTCGTGGCGCTCGTCGGCCGGCATCGTCCCGAGCATCCGCGAGAAGGCGGAGTCGGCGCGCGCGGCATCGCCGGCGTGGTGGAGGGCGAAGCCGTCGAGCGCCGCGCACCACCACGGTGTTCCCCTGCAGTCCCGCGCGGCCGCCACGGCGTCCGGGAAGCGGTGTGCCTCGACGAGGTAGCGAACCCGCTGGCCGGCTACCCAGTCGTCGCCGGGGATGAGGGCGGCGGTCGAGTCGAGCACGCCGAGCAGGCGCTCGCGGGCGTCGGCGACGGGCGCCGGCTCGGGAGGCGGCCTCCAGTCGTCGTCCTCGTCGGTGTAGGTCAGGCAGAAGCGGCCGACGTGCTCGTCGCAGGTGCCGCTGTCGCCCCCCGACACCTCCGGCAGATGGCTGCGGCGCGCGCGCTCGAAGCGCGCCTGCTCCTCGCGGGCATGGTGCAGCGCCCGCGAGGAGTCGCGCGCGCTCAGCGGCGGTGGGGCCTGGGCGGAGAGGGGCGTGCGTGCCGCCGGCAGCGCGACGGGGAGGAGAAGGACGAGGAAGGCGCGCTTCATGGCAACACCTCCGGGGTGGGATCAGAAGCTCAGCGAATCTCCATCACGTCCGAGCTCGAGTCGGGGAAAGCGCCCACGCGCGGCGGCCAGGTCGTCGGGGTCCGGCTCCGGAGGCAGGTGCACGAGGACGAGGCGCCCGACCCCGGCTTCCGCCGCCACCGCTGCCGCGTCCGCCGCGGTGCTGTGCCCGCTGAACCCGCCCGTGGCCTCGTGCGCCAGGACATCCGCTCCACGCGCCAGCTCCGTGATGGCGCCGGAGCACTCGGTGTCGGACGAGTAGACGGCCGCGCCCCCGCCCACCGCCTCCGCCCGGACGCCGATCACCGGCACGCTGTGCCGCCCCGGTGCCGCGCGGATGCGCCACTGCTCATCCATCCACACGCCCGCGCCTCGATCGAGCGGCACTTCGCGCCAGTCGATCTCCGGAACGCCCTCCCAGCCACCCGTCCGGAACGACTCGAAGCTGCGGCGCGCCTGGCCGAGCGCCGCGGCCGGGCCGCAGACCGGGATGGGGTGACGGCGCCCCGACAGCCAGATCTTCTCCATGAAGAGCGGGAAGCCACCGGCGTGGTCCGGGTGCTCGTGGGTGAGGATCAGCGCGGTGATGCGCGAAGGGTCCAACCCCGCGGCGAGCAGGCGCTGCACCACGTCGCCCCCGCAGTCCGCCACGATCACCGAGCCGCGATTCTCGAACGCGAGCATCGTCGTGGTCCGCTCCGGACCGGAGAGCGCCGCGCCCGTGCCGAGGAGGTGCAGCGTGGCCATCGCCTCAGTCGTCCCCCAGCTGCGCCTTCCAGTTGCACGGGTGGTCCGCGTCGTTGTAGACCTGCGCGAACCGCCGCTCGTAGTCCTGCGCGACGTTCGCTTCCACCGTCCCGGGCTCCGGCGCGCTGAGGGTGAACGAAGCGGCGGCCTCCTCGTGGCGCGTCGAATCCTTCGGCGTGGAGGAGTGGTTTCGCGCCGAGTCGAGCTGCGCGTACGTCGCCTGCGCGACGCGGGCCCGCTGCTCGTACGCCCGGGCGAAGGTCAGGGCGGCATTCTCCGTGCCCGCCGAGGCCTTCTGCAGGATCTGGAGCTGGTCCTCCGCGTCCTGCGCGAGCTCCGCGCTGATGCACGCGCGCCGCGCCGCCTCGTGCCGGGCCGAGGTGACGTCCTCGGGAATCGTCTTCTTGGCGCCGTCGCGGCACCCCGCGGCGACACAGCAGATCGCCAGGAAGGCCGCGCGTCTCAGGGTCTCGCGGTACATGGATCGTCCGGGTTCAGGCGGAGGGCTGGAGGTCGGCGAAGAGCATCCGCTCCACCAGCTCGCAGAGGAGGTGGATGACG
>DASSTO010000095.1:0-2617 GCA_035707865.1 Longimicrobiaceae bacterium
CACGTCGACGATCTGCCCGGTGTGGTACGCCGCGTGGTCCACGGCGACGAGGATCGTGCGCAGGTAGGTCTGTCCGTCGCCGTTCGGGACCTTCGCCGTGAGGTCGAGTCCAGGACGCATGGCGAGCTGCTTGAGCCGCGCGCGCGCCGTGCGGATCGCCGTCAGGCTCGCCTCCCACGCCGCCTCGCTCGGGGGGGCCGGCGTGGGCGGCCAGTAGTCGTCGGGCCACGTCGGCGCCGTGTAGCTCGGGTCGACCATGAAGTCGAGCAGGTCCACCTGTGCGAGCCGGATGTGCTCCACCAGCTCCCAGACGGAGTGCGGGTACCCGTCCGGACGCCTCCCGCGCAGCTCGGGCGGGAGCCCGTCCACCGCGCGATCGAACCCCGCGTGCGCCTCCTTCCAGTCCAGCGAACCCGCCACGATCCGCCGCCACTGCTCCACTGTCTCGGTCACCGTGGTCTCCGTGTCTGGTTGGTGAGTCGGTTTGAGTCGCCCCGGGTTTGCCGGAGACTCCATCCCGGGAGAGGTTGGAGTATGGCGAAACCGAGGAAGTTTGCCCCCGAAGTGCGGGAGCGCGCCGTGCGGTTGGTGCTGGAGCATGCGGGGGAGTACCACAGCCAGTCCGAAGCCATTCGATCAGTGGCGGCCAAGATCGGTTGTAATCCCGAGACGCTCCGCGGGTGGGTGCGCACGACCGTGCCGGCCTCCGGCCGCGGCGCGGGCCCGGCGCCCGGCCTCACGCCGGACGAGCGCGCCCGCCTCGCGGCGCTCGAGCGCGAGAATCGCGAGCTGCGGCGCGCGAATGAGATTCTCCGCAAAGCGTCCGCATATTTTGCCCAGGCGGAGCTCGACCGCCCCGGGACGTGATGATCCGCTTCCTCGACGATCATCGAGAGGAGTTCGGTGTCGAGCCGATCTGCCGCGTGTTGCCGATCGCACCGTCCACCTACTACGCCGCGAAAGCCGCCGAGCGCGAGCCGGCCCGTCGCTCCGCGCGGGCGCAGCGCGATGCCGCGCTCCTCCCCGAGATCGCACGGGTCTTTCGTCAGCATCGGCGCGTCTACGGCGCGCGCAAAGTATGGCAGCAGCTCGTCCGCGAGCACATTCCCGTGGCGCGCTGCACCGTCGAGCGCCTCATGCGGACGCTGGGCCTCCAGGGGGTCCGCCGCGGCGGGCGCCCGGTTCGCACGACCGTCCCGGCGGCGGCGAGCGTGGAGCGGCCGCCGGATCGCGTGGCGCGCCAGTTTGTCGCCGCGCGCCCGAACCAACTCTGGGTGGCGGACTTCACCTACGTGGCGACGTGGGCCGGCATGGTGTACGTCGCCTTCGTGATCGACGTCTTCTCGCGCCGGCTCGTGGGCTGGCGCGCGCACGACACCATGCGCACCGACCTCGTGCTCGACGCGCTCGAGCAGGCGCTCTATGCGCGGCGGCCGAGGCCGGGCCTGGTGCATCACAGCGATCGCGGGAGTCAGTATCTGGCCATTCGCTACAGCGAGCGCCTCGCCGAGGCGGGCCTCGCGGCGTCGGTGGGCAGCCGCGGCGACTCGTACGACAATGCGCTGGCCGAGTCGGTCATCGGCCTCTACAAGACGGAGCTGATTCATCACGAGGGGCCGTGGCGCGATCGCGCCCACGTCGAGCACGCGACCCTGGAGTGGGTGCACTGGTTCAACACGGAGCGCCTCCTGGAACCCTTGGGCTATCTTCCCCCCGCGGAATACGAAGCGCAGCATCTCGCGACCACCGCGCCCCTGGCGCTCTATCCGCTCGATCCGGCAGCCTAAGATCCATCGAACCGAGTCTCCGAAAAAGCCGGGGCGATTCAATTGGTCGATTGGTCGATTGGTCGATTGGTCAGTCGGTCGGTCAGTCGGTCAGTCGGTCAGTTCGCCGGTTCGCTGTGTTGGAGTTTCGTCGATTCGGATGCAGGCTCCTCCTCGCGGGGCCACCTGTCGACCTGGCTACCTCGCAACCTCACCTGGCAACCTGTCAACCTGGCAACCCCCACTCACCATCGGGATGCCGGCGAAGCATCGGGAGCCCGTCGGGCCAGTCGGCCACTTGCTCGAGACATCGATTCGCCGACTCGGAGGGTGGCTCCCCTCGGACGGCGACCTGTGGACCTGTGAACCCGTCAACCGCCACCTGTCAACCTGTCAACCTGCCGTCGCCGCCCCGCCGCCCCGCCGCCCCGCGCCCCCTGCCCAACGTAGCCGATCGCGTCGCACCCGGCCCTCCCTCTCCCCGCCCTGCCCGGCGAGGGCTACGTTCTCTCCCCCATTCGGCTCCAGCACGGAGGTCTCGATGTCACCCGTCCGGACCCTCGCCGCGCGCGCCGCGGCAGCCCTCGTCCTCGCGACGGCGTCGCTGACGGCCGCCGCTCCCGCCGCGCAGGCGCAGGCGCAGCACGGCGACAGCCTGCTCACCGTCGGGCACTACCTCGACATGGAGAGCGTCGCCGATCCGCAGCTCTCCCCCGACGGCACGCGCATCGTCTACACGCGACGGTGGGTGAACACGGTCGAGGACCGCTTCGACACGGAGCTCTGGCTCATGAACGCCGACGGCTCGCACAAGCGTCGGCTGGTGAAGGGCTCGAGCCCCGTCTGGTCCC
>DASSTO010000096.1:0-17381 GCA_035707865.1 Longimicrobiaceae bacterium
AAAGCGGCACCGCCGTGAACCACCGCTCCTTCTCCAACAGTGGACATAACCGTGCTCATCAGGTTGAGGCCGATGAGGCCGGGGATGACCCAGTCGATGTAGCGCGAGCCCGGCTGCCGGCGCGCGTCCTCCAGCACGGAAACGGGGCGGGTGCCGCCGGCGGACGCCTGGACGACCCGGTCGGTCACCAGCCGCGCGAGGCGGCTCTCGGGGCGCTCGGGGTCGTAGCGGAAGAGGAGCGAGTCGCCCCGCCCGGCGAGCACCAGCGCCACGTCTCCTTTGCGGAGCGCCCGCGCGGCGGAGTCCGCGGGCAGGAGGCTCACCCTGACGTCGGCTGAGGCGCGCAGGGCCCCGAGGTAGCGCACGGCCGCGGTCCCCTGCTCCACCGCCACGGCCGCCGGCTCGGGCGGCTTCTCGCGGAAGGCCAGGCCGAGGCCGATCGCCATCAGGATGGGGAAGCCGAAGGTCCAGAAGAGCGCCTCCGGCTCGCGCACGAAGGTCCGGAAGCGCATCAGGACCAGCTCGCGCAGGGCGCTCAGGCGGGTGGTGCGGTCGGGCGGGGGCATGGGAGCGGGTGGTGGTCGTCGGTCGGCGGCTATCGGCTATCGGCTATCGGCTATCGGCAAACTGATAACCGGTAACCGATGACCATCCTATCCGGGCGCGGCGAATCTCGCGCGGGGGGCGGGGGCGCGTCAACGGAGGCGCCGCGAGAGCCGATTGCGTGCGTGGCGGCGGCGACCTACCTTTGCCAGGTACGTCCCACCGCAGGACCATCCTTCCCGAGCCATCCCGAACTCCCATGCCGACAAACCTGCGCCCCCTCAGCTTCGGCGAGATCCTCGACGGTGCCTTCTCTCTCTATCGCCGCAACTTCTCCACCTTCTTCCTCACGGCGCTCGTGCCCGTGCTGCCCGTCGTGGCCCTGTGGGCGCTGGCGGGGCTCTTCGTTCCGGCGGGAACGGTGGGTGCCGCGGTCGTGAGCATGATCCAGGTGCTGGCGATACTCTACAGTCTTTTCGCCAGCATCCTGGTGTACGCCGCGCTCACGCGCGAGGCCGCGAGCGCCTACCAGGACGAGCCGATCTCCTGGAGGGAGGGCCTGAGGGTTGGCCTGAGCCGCTACCCGTCGGTACTCGGCGCGGCGTTGCTGGCCTGCATCGCGATGAGCTTCGGCACGATGTTCTTCCTCGTCCCGGGCATCCTGATCGGCATCATGTTCTTCGCCGTCGTCCCGGTGACGGTGATCGAGGGCAAGGGCGTGGCGGACGCGCTGGGCCGCTCGAAGGACCTCGCCAGCGGCGCCTGGGGGAGGATCTTCGGGGTGGTCTTCATCCTCTACCTGATCGTCATGATCCCGATGATGGCGGCCGGCCTCGGGAGCGCTTTCGTGGGCATGAGCCTGGCCGCGGCGGGTGGAACGGCCACGATCGGCCCGGCCACCGCGCTGCTCCAGGTCGGGAACTCGATCGTCACCGCCCTCACCACTCCGCTGCTGATGTCCGGCGTGGTCGTGCTCTACTACGACCGCCGCGTGCGGATCGAGGGCCTGGACATCGAACAGGAGACGGCATTGCTGGAGCCGATCGTCTGAGCGCGATGCCCGCGGCGCTCCCCACCCCCGCGGCGGTGCAGCTGGCGCTCGCGGGCGTCCTCGGCCGGCCCGAGTTCCGGACGCACGAGGCGGCGGGGCCGCTCGCGTGGCTGGCGGAGCGCTACCACGCGCTGCAGGCCGCCTTCTTCTCGCTCGTCGCCCGGCTCTTCGCCCTGAAGGTCACCGCGCCGACGCTCTTCTGGCTGGTCGTGGCGTGTCTCGCGCTCGCGGCGGTGGCGATCCTGGCGCACCTCGTCCACACGGCGATGGACGTGCGGCGGGGGCGCCCGCGGCGAAGCCGGCGCGATCGCGCGGAGGCGCGCGCGGCGGCCGGGACGGACTGGGCGGGCGAGGCGGAGCGCGCGGCGGAGGCCGGACGCTTTCGCGAGGCGGCGCTGGCGCTCTACCAGGCGATGCTGCTGCACCTGGAGGCGCTCGGGGCGGTCCGCTACCACCCGGCGAAGACGCCGGGCGACTATCGCCGGGAGGTTCGCGCCCACCCGCTGCGCGCGCGGCGCTTCGACGCCTTCCTGCGCGGCTTCGAGCCCGTGGCCTTCGGCAGCCGCGCGGTGGACCGGTCGGGCTTCGAGAGGCTGAGCGCGGCGGCGCGCGAGGTGACGAGTGACTAGCCGCGACCGGTGGCTCCTCGCCGCACTCGTCGTGCTGGTGGTCGCCATCTCGACGCTGGCCGGCGCGAAGGAGCGCGACCAGGCGCGCGACGCGCGGCCGAGCAGCTTCATCTCGTCGGCGGACGGCACGCGCGCGCTCTTCCTGACGCTTGCGAAGCTGGGCATTCCCACCGGCCGCCGCCTCACCCCGTACCTCGACGCGGACTCGCTCGCCGGCCCGCTCGTGCTGCTCGCCCCCACCCAACCGCCCACGCCCGCCGAGGTGCACGCCCTGGCGCAGTGGGTGCGCCGGGGCGGAACGCTGATCTACGCCGCGCGGATGCGCGACCCCACGCTGGACACGCTCGGCCTGAGGCTGAAGCTGCTGGTGCCGGACTCCGCGCGCTTCGCGGAGCTGATGCGCTGGCGCGGCGTCGCGGCGCGCCCGCGCCCGAACCCGCTCACGGAGGGCCTGGCCGCGGTCCCGGGCTTCCGCTTCGGCTTTCTCCCCTCCTCTCCGCGGCTGGCCGACTCCGCCGCCACGCCGCTCCTGGTGACCGGCGACGGGCAGGTGACGGCGCTGGCGGCGCGGCTGGGCGCGGGGCGGGTGGTGGCGATCAGCGACCCGGCGCCGCTCACCAACGGCGCGGTGCGGCGCAGCGGGATGGCGCCGCTCTTCGTGCGCGCCGCCGCCGCGGGAAGCGGGCGGGTGATCTTCGACGAGTACCACCAGGGATTCCGGCGGGGTGGCGGCGCCGCCGTCGCGACGATCCACTTCCTGCGGCGCACCGGCCCCGGTCACGCGCTGCTGCAGCTGGCCGTGGTGGCGCTGGGGCTGCTGCTCGTCGCGGGGCGGCGCTTCGGGTCGCCGCTGCCGCCCCCGCCCGCCCGCCGCCGCGATCCCCTCGAGCACGTGGACGCCCTCGGCGAGGCCTACCGCCGGGCGGGCGCGCGCCGTACCGCCCGGCGGCTCCTCCTGGGCGGTGTCCTGCGGCGGCTGGGCCGCAGACCCGCCGCGGGGGATGCGGACGACTTCGAAGCGCTCCACGTCGGCCTCCCGGCGTCGGTGCGCGAGAGCTTCGCCGCCCTCGAGGCTGAGTACGGGAAGGACGACGGCGCGGACCTCGTCGCCCTGACCGGCCACATGGACCGCATCCTCACGCAGATACGAACACGCCGATGAACCAGGACGTGGAGCTGAACCAGGAGATGGACGCGGGCGCACCCGCCCGTCGGGTGCTGGACGAGCTCGGGGGCGTGATCCTCGGCCAGGAGGAGGTCCTGCGCCAGATGACGATCGCTCTGCTCGCGCGCGGTCACGCGCTCCTCGAAGGGGTGCCCGGCGTGGCGAAGACGCTCGCCATCCGCGCGCTCGCCCTCTCGCTGCGGCTGCGCTTCGGGCGGGTACAGTTCACGCCGGACCTCATGCCGACCGACCTCACCGGCGTGAACGTCCTCGACGAGCTGCGCCGCGAGTTCGTCTTCCACGCGGGGCCGATATTCACCGATCTGCTCCTGGCCGACGAGATCAACCGCGCGCCCGCGAAGACGCAGTCCGCGCTGCTGGAGGCGATGCAGGAGCGCCAGGTGACCACGGACGGCGTCAGTCGGCCGCTGCCCGCGCCCTTCACCGTCTTCGCGTCGCAGAACCCGGTCGAGTACGAGGGCACCTACCCGCTTCCCGAGGCGCAGCTCGACCGCTTCCTGCTGAAGATCGTCGTGCCGTACCCGAGCGAGGCCGCGGAGCTGGCGATCCTGGAGCGCTACGCCGGCGGCTTCCGCGCCGAGCACGTCGACACGTACGGGCTGCGGCCGCTGCTCGACGCGAGCGAGCTGGAGACGCTGCGCGCCGCCACCGCGGCGGTGCACGTGGAGCCGGTGGTGCGCGAGTACATCACGCGGCTGGTCCGCGCCACGCGCGTGCAGCCCGGCATCGCGCTGGGCGCGAGCCCCCGCGCCACCGTCGCGCTCTTCGCCGCCTCTCAGGCCGAGGCGCTGCTCAACGGCCGCGACTTCGTCACCCCCGACGACGTGAAGTCGCTTGCGCCCGCGGTGCTGCGCCACCGCATTCAGCTGACGCCCGAGATGGAGGTCGAGGGCCGCTCCACGGACCACGCGCTGGCGACCCTGCTGGAGGTCGTGCCCTCGCCGCGCTGAGCCCGACGTTGCCACTCCTCCCCACCCGCCGCTTCTTCGCCCTCTTCGCGGGCGCCGCCCTGCTCTTCGTGCTCGGGCCGGCGCCCGCGCTGGCGGTCGACGCACTCCTGGTGGCGGCGCTGCTGCTCGACGCCGCGCTCGTGCCGCGGCGCTCGGAGCTGGAAGTCGAGCGCACCGCCCCCGCGCGCGTCGCCCTCGGCGGCAGCGCCCCCGTCACGGTGACGCTCAGGAACCACGCCGCGCGCGCCTCCGCCGTGCTCTACACCGACGACGTGCCGCCGCCGCTGGAGCGCGAAGGGCCGGAGACGCTGGAGGCGGCCGTGGGGGCCGGCCGCGAAGCGACCCTGGAGTACGCGGTACGCGCCGCGGCGCGGGGCACGGCGACGGTGGGAGACGCGTACCTGCGGCTCGCGGGCCCGCTCGGGCTCGCGCGCGTGCAGCGCCGCGTCGCGCTCGCGGACCGCGTGCAGGTGCAGCCGGGCGTGCTCGAGGTGCGCCGCTTCCGGCTGCTCGGCCTGCGGGACCGCCGGCGCGAGGCGGGCCTGCGCAACCTGCGCATGCGCGGGGAGTCGGGATCCTTCGAAAGTCTGCGCGAGTACGTGCCCGGCGACGACCCGCGCACGATCGACTGGAAGGCGACCGCGCGCCGCAGCGCGGTGATGGTGCGGCGCTACGAGGCCGAGCGCAACCAGTCCGTCCTGCTGGCGATCGACGCCGGGCGGCTGATGACGGAGCGGCTGGGCGAGCGCGAGCGCATCGACTACGCGCTCTCCGCCGCTCTCCTCCTCGCCGACGTCGCCGCGCACCAGGGCGACCGGGTGGGGGTGATGGTCTTCTCCGACCGCGTCGAGCAGTACCTTCCGCCCAGCCGCCTGCCGCTCGCGTGCCTGTCGGAGCTTCTCGCGGGCGTGGAGCCGCGGCTCGTCGAGTCCAACTACCCGCTCGCCTTCGGCTACCTCGCGCGCCAGCTGCGGCGCCGCTCGCTGCTCGTGCTCTTCACCGACGTGATCGACGCGGGCGTCTCCTCGGCACTCCTCGCGCACCTCGCCCGCACCGCCCACCGCCACCTCCCGCTCGCGGTCGCCCTGCGCAACCCCGCCATCGAAGCGGCCGCCGGCGCGCCCGTGCACGAGGAGCCCGACGCCTTCCGCCGCGCCGCCGCGGAGGAGCTCCTCCACGCCCGCGCCGCCGCGCTCGCCGCCATGCAGCGCGCCGGCGTCCTCGTCGCCGACGCCCGCCCGCAGGACGCCGCGCCCGCGCTCGTCAACCGCTACCTGCAGGTGAAGGAGCGGGGAACGCTGTAGCGGGCCGACGCGATCGGTAGGAGTCACGTGCGCCCCGTTCACCCTCCAGCCCGGGGGTACCGATGCTGACCTTCGCCGTGATCGTCCTGTTCGTCGTCGTGGGGCTCTACGCCCTCAACGTCGTGAAGGAGCGCAAGGCGGCCTTCCAGGCCGGCGCCGACTCGCTCGGGTTCACCTACCTGGGGAGCGTCTCCCCGTTCACCGGCACCGACTGTACGGGGCTCACGCTCATCACGGACACCTCGCGGCACGTCTACCGGAACGTGCTGGTCGGAAAGAGCGGAAGCCCCGTCGTCGTCCCGGAGCTCCAGTACGACCTGTACGTGCAGCCGTCACTGCGCCGGACCGCATCGGTCTCCGACGACGACCTCCAGAACCACTCGCTGATCGCCTACCGCATCCCCCACGGCTCGCTGCCCGTCTTCCAGGTGCTCTCGCGCGGCCTCTTCGGCAACATGGGCACCCCGCTCGCGGGGAACGGGCCCCGGGAGATGCTGACGCCGGAGGGAGTGGACCTCGGGTCGGAGGAGTTCGCGGACCGCTACGTCGTCACCACGGCCGAGGAGTCCGCGGTGCGTGCGCTGTTCACGCCCGCGCTGATCCGGGCCTTCGTGGAGCAGCCGCCGCGGACGTGGCTCCACGTGCAGACCTCGCCCGACTGGCTGCTCTTCTACGACCCGCGGATCAGGATCCTGACGCCGCGGGACGTGACTCCCGCGCTGCAGCGCCTCGGTCCGCTCGCGGAGATGCTCACCGGCGCGACGGTGTAGCGCGCGACCGGGCACATGACGTGCACCTCCGCGCCCGCTCCGAACGCAGCGCCCCGGGGGAGAGGGAATGACATTCGAACCGCAGCGAGAGGACGAGGTGCGCGTGCTGGGCTTCCAGTGGTCGCCCCCCGCGCACGACGTCAAGGACTACCTGGCGCGCAACCGCGTGCCCTACACCTGGAGCGACGTCGAGGAGGAGCCGGCGGCGCGCGAGGAGGCGGAGCGCCTCGGCGCGGGGGACGACGACTATCCGGTGGTGATCTTCCCCGACGGCACGCATCTCTTCGCGCCGGACGACGAGCAGCTCGCCGGGAAGATCGGGCTGAGCACCGAGGCCGACCGGCCCTTCTACGACCTGATCGTGGTGGGTGGCGGGCCGGCGGGGCTGGCCGCGGCGGTGTACGGGGCGTCGGAGGGCCTGCGCACCGTCGTCTTCGAGCGGGTGGCGCCGGGCGGGCAGGCGGGGATGAGCGCGGCGATCGAGAACTACCTCGGCTTCCCCGAGGGGCTGAGCGGCGCCGACCTGGCGCAGCGCAGCGTGGCGCAGGCCCGCCGCTTCGGCGTCGAGATCGTGGCGGCGCGCTCGGTCACCGCGCTCCGGGAGGACGGCCACTACCGGGTGGTGGAGCTGGACGACGGCTCGGAGTGCTGGGGCCACACCGTCCTGCTCGCCACCGGCGCGGCGTGGCGCACGCTCGACGCGCCCGGGTGCAACAGCCTCATCGGGCGGGGCGTCTACTACGGCGCGGCGAGCGCGGAGTCTCTCTCCTTCCGTGGAAAGGACGTCTACCTGCTGGGCGGCGGGAACTCGGCGGGGCAGGCGGCGGTGCACCTGGCCAGATTCGCCCGCTCGGTGACGCTGCTCTCGGTGGAGGAGTCGCTGGAGACGAGCATGTCGGAGTACCTCCTGCAGCGCATTCGCCAGACCCCGAACATCCACGTGCGCCCGTGCTGCACGGTGGCGGGGGTGGAGGGGGAGGGGCGGCTGGAGCGGCTGGCGATCGAGAACGTGACGACCGGCGAGAAGGAGACGGTGCCCGCGAACGGGCTCTTCGTCTTCATCGGCGCCGCTCCCGAGACGGAGTGGCTCGCCGGCACCGTCGCGCTCGACGGCGAGGGCTACATCCTCTCGGGCGCGGCGGCGGCACGCGAGGGCGAGGCGCGCTGGCGGCGCGGGCGCGCCCCCGCCCCGCTCGAGACGAGCCTGCCCGGCGTCTTCGCCGCCGGCGACGCGCGCGCGGGGTCGGTCAAGCGCATAGGGGCGGCGGTGGGGGAGGGGTCGTCGGCGGTGCAGTACATCCACGCCTACCTGCGGGAGCGCTAGGGCCGCGCCGGAGCGCGGCCCCGGCCTCACTCACGCCCGCCGAGGCCCGGGATCAAGCGCAGGAACTCGTCGCGGGTGCGGTGATCCGCCAGGAAGACCCCCTTCATCGCGCTCGTGATCGTCTTCGAATTCTGCTTCTCCACGCCGCGCATCATCATGCACAGGTGAGACGCCTCGATCACCACACCTACGCCCTCGGGACGGAGCGCCTCCATCAGCGCGCGCGCGATCTGCTCGGTGAGGCGCTCCTGCACCTGCAGCCTCCGGGCGAAGACCTCGACGACGCGGGGCAGCTTCGAGAGCCCCACGATCCGGCCGTTGGGGATGTAGGCGATGTGCACCTTCCCGAAGAAGGGCAGCATGTGGTGCTCGCAGAGGGAGTACATCTCGATGTCCTTGACGATCACCATGTTGTGGTGATCCTCCTCGAAGAGCGCGTCCCCGATGACGTCCTCCACCTCCATGTGGTAGCCGCGCGTCAGCCATGCCAGCGACGCCGCCACCCGAGAGGGCGTCTTCACCAGCCCCGCCCGCTCCGGATCCTCCCCCAGGAGCTCCAGCTCCTGGCGCACCAGCTCCTGCAGCCACACCTGACCCGGCTGCGTCCGCGGCTCCGCCGCGTCGGCGGCCGGGCGCTCGAGGGGCTCCGGCAGCGTCCTGCACACCCGGGTGCTCATCGCGCTCCTCCGAGCCTCTTCGTCACGTCCTGCGCTTCACTCACCGCTCCCCCCGCGTGATCAGATGACGCACGACCGGGGTGGCGCCGGCCGGCGCCACCCCGGATGAGTGCCGGAATCAGGAGTTGCCCAGCGACGACTGGATCTGCTTCGCCATCTCCAGGTGCCCCTCGAAGATCGGCCGACCCTTCTGCAGCAGGTCCTTCAGCTGCGGGTTCTGCGCGCTCGGGAGGAGCGTGTGGTCGAGCGCATCGAGAACCTGCTCGTGGAGCGCGACCTCGTGGTCGATGTACGCCTTGTCGAACGCGCTTCCGCTCAGGCCCTGGAGCTTCTGGATGTTCTGCTCACCGTCCTGCGCCAGCGCCTGGCTGGTGGGGCTCGGCTCCGGGGTGAGGTTCAGCTGCTGTGCCAGGGCCACCGCCATCTTGTTCACCGCGCCGTGGTCCGTCACCATGCGCTGGGCGAAGTCCTTCACCTTCGGGTTCGTCGACTTCTTGAGCGCCAGCTCGCCCGCCGTGCTGTCCGCCGAGTTCGCCGTCACCACGATCGCCGCGATCTGCGCATCGCTGGGCCCCGCGGCCGCCGGCGCGGCGGAGCTCTCGGCCGGCGCCACCTCGGCCGGCGCCGCCGCCGTGGTGTCCGCCATCGCAGACGCATCACTCTTCGCCTTCCCGCAGCCCCACAGCACCAGCACCGCGAACACCGATACCGCAGCTTGCTTCGCCTTCATCGTCCCCTCCCTAAGTGAGTGTGATTCCCCGCTCCTCCACGGACGCTCACCGGACGGTGAGCGTCCCCTCCATCGTCGGGTGGAAGCGACAGTAGTAGGCCACCGTCCCTGTCTTCCGCACCACGTAGCGCCAGGTGGCCCCCGACGCGATGCTCCCCGAGTCGAACTCTCCGTCGCGCGCCGTCGCCGTGTGCGGTACCAGGTCGTGGTTCGTCCACACCACCGTGTCCCCCGGCGCCACCGTGACCGCCGCCGGCGTGTAGACGAAGCCCTCGATCCGCACCTGCACGGCCCGCGGCTTTCGTGCCGGCGAGCACGCCACCAGCAACAGGGTGAGCGCCAGCAGGCGCGCCACGCGAGTATGCTCCATCCCTTCCTCCGCCGAACGTGAAGAGTTCTCGACCCGGCCCCGCAGCTTCCGTCAGGAGAATAGCCGGTACGCGATCTTATGTCAAGAAAGTTATTGACATATTGAACAAGAACGAGTATCTCAGGTATGAGGCGTGGTTCAGGAGGTCGGATCACCCGAATTCCTGACGAGATCGGAGGCAGCAAGCGTTCCCGGGAGAGCGATGAAGAGGAAGAATCGGGGCGAGGCGGGTGCGGGCGGCACGCGCGACCGGGTGCTGGCGCGGCTGCGGCGTTCGCGGTGCACGGTGAACGACCTGGCGGCGGAGGTGGGGCTGACGGACAACGCGGTGCGGGCGCACCTGGGGGCGCTGGAGGCGGAGGGTCTCGCGGCGCGGGTGGAGGTGCTGCGGAAGGGGGTGGGGAAGCCGGCGCACGTGTACGCGCTGACGCCGGCCGGAGAGGAGTTGTTCGCGAGGGCGTACGCGCCGGTGCTGGGGGTGCTGCTGGAGGTGCTGGCGGAGCGGCTGGGGCCGGAGGGGGAGGCGGTGCTGCTGCGCGAGGCGGGGCGGCGGGCGGCGGGGGGTGAGGCGAGCGGGGACGTGCGGGCGCGCGCGGAGGCGGCGGTGGAGGTGCTGGGGGCACTGGGCGGGGACGCGGAGGTGGTGGCGGGGGAGGGGGGGAAGTGGTGGATCCGGAGCTCGGGCTGTCCGCTCTCCTCGGTGGTGCGCGGCCATCCCGCGGCGTGCCAGCTGGCCGAGGCGCTCGTCGAGCGACTGGTGGGGGTGGAGGTGCGGGAGTGCTGCGAGCGGGGCGACCGGCCCCGGTGCAGGTTCGAGATCGGGTGAGGCGTGGCGCGCATCCAGAGCCCCGACCCGCCGACTCTCCTCGCGCGCGCGGCCCGCGTGCTCCTCGGTCTCCTGATCCTGCTCGCCTTCCTCTACGCGGGCGGCGCGCTGGTGCGTCTCGCCGGCGTCCCGGTGCCGGGGAGCGTGGCGGGGATGGTGCTGCTCACGCTGGCGCTCCGGCTGCGTGTGCTTCCCGCGCACACGGTCCGGCCCGCGGCGGACCTCCTTTTGCGACACATGGCACTCCTCTTCGTGCCGCCCGGAGTCGGGCTGATGCTCTACTTCGGGCTGATCCGCGCGCAGTGGCCGGCGATCGTGGGCGGGGGCCTGGTCGGGATCGTGGCGGTGCTGGTGGTCGTGGGACTGCTCCAGCAGCGGCTGGAGGCGGATGGGTGAGATCGCGGGCGGCGCCCTCGCCGTCGCGGCGACGATCGCCGTCTTCGCGGCAGCGCAGCGGCTCTACCGCCGCAGCCGCATCCTGCTGCTCAATCCCGTGCTGGTGGCGATCGTGGTGCTGATCGTGGCGCTCCGCGCGCTCGGCGTCGACTACGAGGCGTACGACCGCGGCGGGCGGGTACTGAGCTACTTCCTCGGCCCGGCGGTGGTCGCGCTCGGCGTGCCGCTCGCCGCGCAGTGGGAGGAGATCCGGCGCCGCGCTCGATCGATCCTCGTCTCCATCGCGGCGGGGAGCGTGACGGGGGTGCTGGCCGCGGCCGGGACCGCGGCGCTCCTGGGCGCGAGCCCGAGCATCGTCCGCACGATGGCCCCGCGCTCCGTGACGACCCCGATCGCGATGGGAGTGGCGGCGAAGGTGGGCGGCATCCCCTCGCTCACCGCCGTGATCGTCGTCGCCACGGGAGTGCTGGGCGCGGTGATCGGACCGACGCTGCTGCGCGCGATCGGAGTGCGCAGCCGCACGGCGCTCGGGCTCGCGCTCGGCTCCGCCTCGCACGGCATCGGCACGGCGCGGGCGCTGGAGGAGGGCGAGGTGGAGGGCGCGACGGCGGGGCTGGCGATCGGGCTCATGGGCGTCGCGACCGCCATCCTCGCCCCCATCCTGCTGCGGCTCCTCTTCTGACTCCTTCCGTCGACGGCTATCGAAGGGTGTAGAGGTACGCGGCGATGTCGCGCGCCTCGGCCTCGCTGACGCCCAGGTTCGGCATCGCGGTGCCGGGCTCGATCGCCTGCGGCGCCTCGATCCAGGCGAGCAGGTGCTCCGGGGTGTTCGTCACCTCGCCCGCGATGTAGACGCGGCTGCCGAAGTGGATGAGCGGCGGGCCCACCAGCCCGTCGGCGCCCTCGATCCCGGGGATCATGTGGCAGCTCCCGCAGCCGTAGGCGACGATCGCCGCCCTGCCCCGGTGGACGTCGCCGCCCGGAACGCCACGGGCGGGCGAGCCCTGCGCCCGCCCGCACGCGGAGAGGGCGGCGCCGCACGCAAGGAGCCCGAAGGCGACGGCGGCACCGCGGAGCGGCTCTCTCATGGCGTACCTCCCGCGCACAGCGGCACGAAGACGAAGGGGACGTAGTTGAAGAGGATGGCCGCGAGGAAGACGACGCTCAGCAGGATGCCGCCGAAGGCCATGTAGCGGGCGCGCCCCTCCCCCGCCGCCTCCCCGAAGCCGACCGTGGTCCCCGGTCCGCGCGGCTCGACCCGCCGCCGCCGCATGACGCTCCAGCTGTGCCACGCCACCGCCAGCCCGGCGGCGCCCACCAGCGTCGCGGCGATCCCCAGGATCCACGTCGCCACCCACGCACCCGTCACGGTGAAGACGTGCCCGAGCATCGGCTCGGTGGTGCACGCGCCGCCCACCACGGAGCTGCCAGCGAGGAGCAGGACGGCCCACGACGTCGGCGCGGCGAGGATGCCGAACCACAGCGCCCGGAGGCGGACCGCGCCCTCGTACGGCGCGGGGCCGGGCGCGCCGGAGTCGATGGTGCTCATCGCAGGCCGAAGTACGGGGAGAGATAGAGCGTGGTGAAGACCGCGAGCCACACCACGTCCACGAAGTGCCAGTACCAGGCGATGTTCGTGACCGCCTGACGGCGCGTCGGCGTCACGAGGCCCCGCCACACCCAGACCTGGACCACGAGGTTCATCAGCAGCCCCACGGCCACGTGCGCCCCGTGGAAGCCGGTGATGGTGTAGAAGAGCGACGAGTACGCGTCCGCGCGGAGGCCGAACGGCTTGCTGGCGTACTCCACCCCCTGGATCGCCAGGAAGATCACCCCGAGCACGAAGGTGATCAGCAGCCCGAGCTTGAGCCGCCCCATCCTCCCCTTCCGCACCCCCGACTCGGCCCACCACATCGTCCCGCTGCTCACCAGGAGGATGACGGTGTTCGGGATCGCCAGCTTCAGCTCCGGCCTCCCGCCCGGCGGCCACGCGCCGTGCGCCACGGCGGCCAGGTAGAAGTAGCTGAAGAGCAGGTAGGCGAAGAAGGACGCCTCGTTGACGATGAGCAGCGCCATGCCCCAGAACGCCGGGGAGGCCTTGCCCCGCAGGCCCACCGGGAGGGATCGGGTCGTCGTCGCGGTCGCCATCGCTCAGGCCTCCTCCGCGGGCGGCTCCGGCCAGAGCCACCCGGTGATGCTGACGAAGGTGGCCGCGGCTCCGACGCCGATCAGCCACCACCACCCGAGGAGCGCGCCGTAGAAGAAGGCGGCGAGGGAGAGGGCGAGCAGCAGCGGCCAGTACGAGTCGCCCGGCATCCGCAGGACGGCGAGCGGCTGCGCGTCGAGCGTCGTCGTCGCCATCGTCTCCCGACCGTCGGTGAGCGTGGGGCCCTCGTGGATTCGGCTCTTCTGCTCGCCGATCAGCTCCGGCTCCCAGAGCGGGTGCCGGCTCGCCACGGTCGGGATCACGGCGACGTTATAGACCGGCGGCGGCGACGGGATCGACCACTCGAGCGAGGGCGCGTTCCACGGGTTCACCCCCGCACGATCCCCGAAGGCGCGGCTCCACGCGACGTTGATGATGAAGAGCAGCACGCCCACCGCGAAGAGGAAGGCGCCGATCGTCTCCACCAGGTTCCAGGTGTCCCATCCCAGGCCCACGGGGTAGGTGTAGACGCGGCGTGGCATCCCCAGCATGCCGAGGATGTGCATGGGGAAGAAGAGGACGTTCAGGCCGACGAACATCGTCCAGAAGTTCCACTTCCCCAGCCGCTCGGAGAGCATCCGCCCGGACATCTTGGGGAACCAGTAGTAGATGCCGCCGATGACGGGGAAGACGTTGATGCCCGCCAGCACGTAGTGGAGGTGCGCCACGACGAAGTAGGAATCGGTGAGCTGCCAGTCGAAGGGCACCGCCGCCGTCATCACCCCCGAGACGCCGCCGATGACGAAGAGCACCACGAACCCGGCCATGAAGAGGAAGCTCGCGGTGAACCACGGCCGACCGTACCAGATGGTGGCGAGCCAGGCGAAGACCGCGACCGCGCTCGGGATGGTGATGATGGTGCTCGCCGCGCTGAAGAAGGAGAGCGTCATCGTCGGGAGCCCGGTCGCGAACATGTGGTGCACCCAGACGCCGAAGCCCAGCAGGCCCGTGCTGACGGTGGCGAGCGCGACGAAGGTGTAGCCCACCAGCGGCCGGCGGCAGAAGGTGGGGATGATGTCGGAGACCATCCCCATCGCCGGGAGGACGACGATGTAGACCCAGGGATGGCCGAAGATCCAGAAGAGGTGCTGCCAGAGCATCGGGCTGCCGCCGAACGCCGCCTGGTAGAAGTGCGTCCCGAACTGCCGGTCGAAGAAGAGGAAGATGCACGCGACGGTGAGCGGCGGCATCGCGAAGAGGATGGATACGGAGACGGTGAGCGTCCCGTACATGAAGATCGGGAGCCGGTTGAGGCTCATCCCCGGCGCGCGGGTCCTGGCCAGGGTGACGATGAAGTTGACGGCGCCCACCGTCGTGGAGATCCCCAGGAAGGTGAGCCCGAGGGCGTAGAAGTCGAGGTCGACGCCGGGGGAGAAGAGCTCCTCCGTGAGTGGCGCGTAGGCGAACCAGCCGCCGTCGGGGGCGTGGCCGACGAGGAAGCTGGAGTAGAGGAAGATGCCCGAGAGCAGGAAGACCCAGTAGCTGAGCGCGTTCATCCTGGGGTACGCCATGTCGCGCGACCCGAGCATCAGCGGCCAGAGGTAGTTGCTGAAGCCCGAGAGGATGGGCGAGGCGTAGAGGAAGAGCATCGTCACGCCGTGCATCGTGAAGAGCTGGTCGTACTCCTCCGGCGAGAGGATGCCCAGCGCGCCGTGCGCCAGCTGGACGCGCATCACCAGCGCCTCGACGCCGCCGAGGATGAGGAAGACGAAGGCGGTGACGAGATAGCGCTTCCCGATCGTCTTGTGGTCGACGCTCGAGAGCGCGCCGAGGAGGCCGGGCCGGGTCTCCCAGATGCGGCTCAGGCGCTCGTCGAGGGGCAGTTCTGCGGCGGTGGTGGCCACGGGGATTCCTCTCCTAGCGCAGGCTCTGGAGATAGCTGACGAGCGTCTGCAGCTCGGCCGGCTTCAGGTAGATCGTGGGCATGTAGCTCCCCGGCTTGATCGCCTGCGAGCTGGCGATCCAGCCCGCCATGTGGCCGGGCGTGTTCGGCAGGATGCCCGCCCCCAGCGTGAGGCGGCTGCCGACGTGCGTCAGGTCGGGCCCGACCTTCCCCTCGGCGTCGGTGCCGCGGATGGTGTGGCAGCCGGCGCACGGCGCGTTCGCGAAGACCTGCTCGCCCCGCTTCTCGTCCGGCTCGCTCGGCACCCGCGCGGGAGCGCGCTGGTCCGCCAGCCAGGCGGCGTATTGCCGCGGCGACTCGGCCACCACGCGGAACTGCATGTGCGCGTGCTGCAGGCCGCAGAACTCCGCGCACTCGCCCAGGTAGACGCCGGGCTCCTTCGCCTCGATCCACATGCTGTTCTCGCTGCCCGGGGCCAGGTCGGTCTTCCCGGCGAGCTTCGGCACCCAGAAGGAGTGGATGACGTCGGCCGAGCGCAGGTCGAGGTGAACCGGCACGCCGACGGGAATGTGCAGCTCGTTCGCGGTGTAGAAGACGCCCTCCGGCGCGCCGTCGAGGTACTTCATCTCCCACCACCAGCGGTGCCCGATCACCTCGACGTGCACCTTCGGCTCGCCCGGGGGGTGATGGAGGCCGGTCAGGGTGACGGTGCTGTAGGTGAAGGCGAAGAGCAGCACGACGATCGGCATGAGGACGCCGCCGTAGTAGATCCACGAGACGCCCTCGCGCCCCTCCGAGACCCCCGTCCCGCTCTCGCGCCGGCGGGCGAGGCCCCACACGAGCAGCACCGCGACGAGCGCCACCACCGCGCACGAGATGATCGTCAGCGTCCACCCGAGCGCCGCCTCCCGACTCCCCGCCGCGCCGGAGGACGTCATGTAGGTGGGGCTCTCGGCGCAGCCGGCGAGGAGGAGGGCGGCCGCGGCGCCGATGAGCAGCTTCCGGAGACGAGTTACGAAGTACGAGTTACGAGTTACGAGCCGGAGTATGGTCAACTCGTAACTCGTAACTCGTAACTCGTACCCCCCCCTCTCGCCTCCGCTCGGGACGGGCCCGACGTCCCCGGCCCCGCTCACGGCTGCTCCTCCGACTGCATGCCCTTCATGGAGTTCATGGAGTTGACCTCGTGGGGCACGTCGCCCTGCAGGGCGCGCGCGGCGAGGCGGGGCGGGACCATGCCGCCGAGCGTCTGCAGGTAGGCGACGATCTGCCAGATCTGCTCGTCGGGCAGCATCTTCCCCCACGCGGGCATGCCCTTGGGGCGCCCCTCGAAGATGGACTTGTAGACCTCCGCCGGCGCGCCGCCGTAGCGCCAGTAGCGGTCGGTGAGGTCGGGGCCCATGCCGCCGGTCGCGTCGTAGGCGTGGCAGCCGACACAGTTCATGTCGGTGAAGAGCGCCTGACCCGCCCGGATCGCCGCCGGGTTGCCGGCGTAGGGGTTGGCGATCCGCGTCGCCAGCGTGTTGGGAGCGACGCCCGCCAGGTCCCCGAGCGGCAGGCGCTCGATCACCTGGTCGGGCGGCAGCGCCGCGCCCTGCGCATCGCCCAGCGAGACCGAATTGCTCCGCGAGCAACCGGCGGCGCAGAGCGCGAGCAGCGCGCAGGTCAGCGTGGTGCGAGTCGCGTTCATGGGTCAGTGCTTGCCCGGGGTCCCGTTCGTCGGTGTCTGCTCCTGCGTCCTCGCCGGCACGGGCGCGGTCGGCGTCTCGGTGCCCGGCCGCTCCGCCCGGCCGCCCAGCGAGAAGACGTAGAGCGTACCGCCGCGCGGCGGGAAGTCGGGCATGCTGCTCGTCACCATCGCCGCCCCACCCACGCCCGCCACCACCGCCACGAACTGCCGCCCGTCGGGCCCGAGATAGGTCATCGGCGGGCTGATGATCCCCGACCCCAGCTTCTTGGACCACAGGACCTTTCCGGTGCGCGCGTCCGCCGCGCGGAACCAGCCGTCGACCGTGCCGTAGAAGACGAGGTCGCTCCCGGTCACCAGCGCGCCGCTGAAGACGAGGAACTTCTCGGGAATCGTCCAGACGCGCCTGCCCGTCGAGGCATCCCAGGCGATGAAAGCGCCGTAGTTCCCACCCGGCCCCGGGTGGCGCTGCATGTCCGCGCCCCAGTACGGCGTGCCGGCGATGTAGCTCACCGGGCGGCCCAGGTAGTCCATGCAGATGTTGTTCACCGGGACGTAGAAGAGCCCCGTGCGCGGCGAGAACGCCGCCGGCTGCCAGTCCTTCACCCCGATGTCCGCGGGGCAGATGTCGCGCACCCAGCGCCCGGGCGGCGAGGTCTCCTTCGCCGCGACGACCCGCGGCAGGCCCGTCTTCAGGTCCACCCCCGTCGACCAGTTCTCGTGGCCGAAGGGCGCCGCGACGAGCACCTGGCCGGTCTGGCGGTCCATGGTGTAGGCGAAGCCGTTGCGATTGAACTGCACCACCACCTTGCGCAGCTTCCCGTCGATGGGGAGCGTGACGAGGATGTTCTCGTTGACCGCGTCGTAGTCCCACTCGTTGTGCGGCGTC
>DASSTO010000097.1:0-13421 GCA_035707865.1 Longimicrobiaceae bacterium
GCGCCGAGCTCTACGCGATGGCCGCCTCCTGCGTGCGCGCGCAGCACATGGCGAAGGGCGCCGGCGCGGAGGGCCCGAAAGCCGTTCACATGGCGGACGTCTTCTGCGCCGCCGCGCGGCTGCGCATCGACGATCTCTTCGGCCGCCTCTTCGACAACGCCGACGACCGCGTCTACCGGCTCGCGCAGGAGGTGCTCAGGGGCGAGCACGCGTGGCTGGAGGACGGCGCCATCCAGATGATCCCCGACGACGTGAACCTCGCGCCGCCCGAGGCCGGAGCCTGGCGCGAGACCTACGGCGAGCGCCACCTCTCCGGGGCGACGAAGGAGACGCAGCTCGGGGCGGGGTGAGGGGCCGACGATAAGCAGTGGCGCACCGCGCCCCGGTTGCACGCCGGGGCGCGGTGCGTATATTCATCCAGGGACCGAGGTTAGTATCTCCGGGCCCGGGCGCGCCCCTCCCCTGCCGGGCCGCCCCGCTCCACTTCTCTCACTCCCGATCCCGAGCGCGCCATGCCCCCAGCCCTGCTCTGGCTCCTCCTCGCCGCCCTCTTCCTGATCGGCGAGGTGCTCACCACCGGGTTCTTCCTGGGCACGCTCGCGCTGGCGGCGATCGCGGCGGCGGTGGCGGCGGCGCTGGGGTCCGCTCTCTGGCTGCAGGTCCTGGTCTTCGCCGTCGTCGCCGGGCTGAGCGCCGCCTTCGCCCGTCCCCTGGCCGTGCGCTATCTCTACTCCCGCCACGGCGGCGTCTCGACCAACGTCGCGGCGCTGATCGGCGCGGAGGCGCGCGTGGTCGAGGCGATCGACCCGGCGACGGGCGCGGGGCGCGTGCTGGTGCGCGGCGACAACTGGCGCGCTCTCTCGGCGGGCGGCGAGCCCATCGCGCCCGGCTCTCCCGTGCTCGTCGTAGAAGTGGACGGAACCACGCTCCACGTCGTCCGCCACCCCTGAACGGAGGTCTCCATGAGTGCACTCGTCACGGTGCTCGTCATCGCGGTCGTCGCCGTCATCCTCGCCGCGCGCGGGCTGCTGATCGTCCGGCAGGGGCAGACGATGGTGGTGGAGCGGCTCGGCCGTTACCACCGCACGCTCGACTCGGGCGTGCACTTCGTCGTCCCCTTCCTCGACCGCCCGCGGGAGATCGCGTGGCGCCTCCTCCTGGAGCCGGGCCAGACGGCCCAGGGTGCGCCCACGTATCGCCGGGTGAACACGCCCCGCATCGACCTGCGCGAGCAGATCTACGACTTCCCGCGCCAGAGCGTCATCACCCGCGACAACGTCTCGACGGAGATCAACGCGATGATCTACTTCCAGGTCATCGACGCCATGCGCTCGGTCTACGAGATCGCCGACCTGCCGAACGCCATCGAGAAGCTCACCCAGACGAGTCTGCGCAACCTGGCCGGCGAGATGGACCTGGACCAGCTGCTCTCCTCGCGCGACAAGGTGAACACGAGCCTGCGGCAGATCCTCGACGACGCCACCGACAAGTGGGGCGTGAAGGTGAACCGCGTCGAGATCCAGGACATCACTCCGCCGCCGGACATCCGCGGGGCGATGGAGAAGCAGATGCGCGCGGAGCGCGACAAACGCGCCTCGGTGCTGACGGCGGAGGGCGCGAAGCAGGCGGCGATCCTGGAGGCCGAGGGCCGCAAGGAGAGCGCGGTGATCGACGCGGAGGGCGCGAAGGAGGCGGCGGTGATGCGGGCCGAGGCAGAGGCGGAGGCACGCGTGCGGGTGGCCAAGGCGGAGGCCGAGGCGATCCGGATGATCACCGACGCCCTGGGGGAGCGGGTCCCGAACCCCGCCAACTACCTGATGACCGAGCGCTACATCGAGGCGATGCGGCACATGGCCGACACGAACGTGGACAAGGTCATCTACATGCCCTACGAGGCGTCGGGCCTCATCGCCTCGCTCGGCGGCGTGAAGGAGCTCTTCACGAGCGCCTCGGCGCCGGCCCGCCCGCGCGCGGAGCGGACCGACGCCATCATCCCACCGCCGGCGACGAGCTGAGCCCGCGCAGGGATCGCGGAGGGCACGGACGAGTCCGCGGGGGGGGTGATCGCGGTCGGCTACTCGCCGGCGACCCGGGGCAGCCAGAGCGTGAAGGCGGAGCCGCGTCCTACTTCGCTCGTGAGAGTGATCTCGCCACCCAGGAGCCGGGCGATGCGCCGGCTGATCGCGAGCCCGACGCCCGCGCCCTGCTGGGCGTCGGGGTCGAGGCGCGTGAACTCCTGAAAGACCTGCTCGCGCCTCTCCGGCGGTATACCGGGGCCGGTATCGCACACCTCCACGGCGATCCACTCTCCGGGGCGCGGGCCGTCGCCATCGCTCCGGCGCCGCGCGGTCACCGTGAGCTGCCCACCGGGCGCGTACTTCACCGCGTTGGAGAGGAGGTTGGCCAGCACCTGCGCGACCCGGGAAGGATCCGTCGTGGCGGGCAGCGGCTCGGACGCCCGTATCCCCAATCTGCTCCCGGCCGCCTCGGCCTGCGCGCGGAAGTCCTCGGCGATCTCGCGCGCTATCCCGGCGACGTCGGTCTCGACAGGCTCGATCACGACCTGCCCCGCCTCCGCCCGCGCGACCTCCAGCAGGTCGTGGATCAGACGGAGCGACGAGCCAATGGAGCGCCGGATGCGACGCACGCTCTCCAGCTGCTTCTCCGACAGCTCACCCAGGACGCCTTCCTCGAGCAGCGCCGCGTAGCCGTCCGCGGCGCCCAGGGGATTCTTCACGTCGTGGCTGAAGCCGCGCATCAGCCGGGTGCGGCTCTCGGTCACACGCTCCAGCTCTTCGCGCCGCCGCTCCGACTCCGCTCGCGCCTCGCGCTCGCGCTCGAGGAGCCGCTCCCGCTCGGCCTCGACGAGCTTGCGCGCGGTGATGTCGATCTCGACCCCGTCCCAGATCACGCCCCCCTCATCCGCGGGTCGCGGCGCGGAGACCATCTTGAACCAGCGGGTTTCCCCGGTCGGCAGCAGCGCCGGGAACTCGCCGCGGAAGGGCTTCATCGTGCGGACCGACTCGTGCTCGCCCTCGGCGACGGCGCGCCGGTACTCCGGCGGGAGCTGATCGAAGAGCACGGCGGCATCGGCGAGCACCGCCTCGGCCGGGACGCCGTGCAGGCGCTCGATGCCGCGGCTGACGTACAGGAAGCGCATCCGCCCGTCCGGCTCCCGGAGGAGCTGATAGGTCGCGGCACCCGGCAGGTTGTCGGTCAGGCGGCGGAGCCGCTCCTCGCCCGGTCCGGGCCGATCGGATCGGCCCGCGTGCTCCGCGCAATCCGCGTCCAGGTCCGGGCGGTCGTCGGCGGTGGGCTTGCCCGGCACGTTTCGTTCTCCTGGGCCGTGGGTGGAGTATCCTCGCCGTTCCGCCCCGCGCGGTGCCGCATCGGGCATGCCACCCAGCGTCCCCGGCGACGGCCGCGCAGGGTGAGTGAGCGCGCACGACCTCACCCGCGCGGATCCCCGCCCGGGTTGCAGAGAGTCGCCCCGGTGGAGGCGTCGAAGAAGTGGAGGCGCTCCGCGGGGAAGGAGAGGCGCACGGGCTGGCCCGGGCGCGGGAGCGCGCGCGAGGCCGTGCGGGCGACCACCTCGTGCTCGCCCGCGCGGGCGTAGACGTGGCTCTCGCCGCCCATCGGCTCGACGACGTCCACCACGAACTCCGCGCCGGCCGGACCGCGCGCGACCTCGCCCCCATCCTCCAGGCCCACGTCCTCCGGGCGGATGCCCGCGACCACCGCCCCCGCGCCCCCGAGCCGCCGCACAGCCGCGTCGGGAAGCGGCACGGTCACGTTACCGGCCTCGGATCGGAAGAGCGCGCCCTCCACCCGCCCGGGGAGGAAGTTCATCGCCGGGCTCCCGATGAAGCCGGCGACGAAGCGGTTGGCCGGCCGGGCGTAGACGTTCAGCGGCGTGTCGGCCTGCTGGACGACGCCGTCGCGCATCACCACGATGCGGTCGCCGAGCGTCATCGCCTCCGTCTGGTCGTGCGTGACGTAGACGGAGGTGGCGCCGAGCCGCCGGTGCAGCCGCAGGATCTCCCGGCGCATCTCCACGCGCAGCTTGGCGTCGAGGTTCGAGAGCGGCTCGTCGAAGAGGAAGAGCTGCGGCTCACGCACGATCGCCCGGCCCAGCGCCACCCGCTGCCGCTGCCCCCCCGAGAGCTGACGCGGCCGCCGATCGAGGACGGCGCCGAGCTGCAGGATCTCCGCCGCGCGCGTCACTCGCCGCGCGATCTCCGCCTTCGGCGTCTTCCGCAGCTTCAGCGCGAAGGCGAGGTTCTCGAAGACGCTCATGTGCGGGTAGAGCGCGTAGCTCTGGAAGACCATCGCGATGTCGCGGTCCTTCGGCGGCACGTCGTTCACCACCCGCCCGCCGATCGAGAGCCGGCCGTCGGTGATGGACTCCAGCCCGGCGATCATCCGCAGCGTCGTGCTCTTGCCGCACCCCGAGGGGCCGACGAGCACCACCAGCTCGCCGTCGGCCACCTCCAGGTCGAGGCCGGGCACCGCGACGAAGCCGTTGTCGTAGACCTTGCGGACGCCTTCGAGAGAGAGGCTGGACATGGGGGCAGGATTCTTCACGGTTCCACCTCCACCACGTGCTCCCGGTCGTCGTCGCGGAGGGGGACGACGACCGCGCCGTCCTCGACCGGGAGGGGGTGGCCGTCCTCGCGGGCGCGGAGCCCGTCGGGAGAGGTGCCGCGGGTCACGCGGAGGTCGTAGACGGTGTCGCCGCCGGGAAGGCGGTAGCGCAGGCGGAAGCCGGGCCACGACTCGGGGATGCAGGGGCGGAGCGCGAGGGCGCGGCCGCCGCGAATCTCGAAGCCGAGGACGGATTCCAGCATAACGCGGTACATCCAGCCGGCGGAGCCCGTGTACCAGGTCCAGCCGCCGCGGCCCACGTGCGGCGCGACGCCGTAGACGTCCGCGGCGACGACGTAGGGCTCGGTCCGGTAGACCGCCACCTCCCCGGGGGTGCGGGAGTGGGCGACGGGGCTGAGCATCTCCAGGAGCGGGGCCGCGCGCTCGCAGCGGCCGGCCCCGGCGAGGGCGCGCACCGCCCAGAGCGCGCCGTGGGTGTACTGGCCGCCGTTCTCGCGCACCCCGGGGAGATAGCCCTTGATGTAGCCGGGATCGTTCGGCGTCCGGTCGAAGGGCGGGGTGAGGAGGCGGATGATGCCCTCGCGCTCCGAGACGAGCTGCTCGTCCATGGCGTCGAGGGCCTTGCGGGCGCGCTCGGGGGGCGCGGCGCCGGAGAGCACGGCCCAGGCCTGCGCGATGGTGTCGATGCGGCACTCGTCGCTGTCGCGGGAGCCGAGCACCGCGCCGTTGTCGTAGTAGGCGCGGCGGTACCACTCGCCGTCCCAGCCGGGGCCGTTCAGCGCCTCGCCGAGCCGCTCCCGGTAGGCGCGGTAGCGGGCCACGCGCCCGTCGTCGCCGCGCGCCCCGGCGAGCGGCAGGAAGTGGCCGAGGACGTCGTAGAGGAAGAAGCCGAGCCAGACGCTCTCGCCCCGGCCCTCGCGGCCCACGCGGTTCATCCCGTCGTTCCAGTCGCCCGTGCCCATGAGCGGCAGGCCGTGCGCGCCGCGGGTGAGGGAGCGGTCGAGTGCGCGGCAGCAGTGCTCGAAGACGCTGCCGCGCTCGCCCGAGTCGGTCGGCAGGAGGAAGCGCTCGTCCTCGCCGGGGTCCAGCGGCGGGGCGGAGAGGTAGCGCACCTGCTCGTCGAGCACCGTCGTGTCGCCCGTCGTCTCCACGTAGAACGCCGTGACGTGGGGGAGCCAGAGCAGGTCGTCCGAGAACCTCGTGCGGATGCCCCTGCCGAGCGGCGGGTGCCACCAGTGCATCACGTCGCCCTCCGCGAACTGGTGCGCCGCGTGGAGGACGATCTGCGCGCGGGTGATGGCCGGGTCGAGGTAGACGAGCGCCGCGGCGTCCTGCAGCTGATCGCGGAAGCCGAAGGCCCCGCCCGACTGGTAGAGCGCAGAGCGCCCCCACAGGCGGCAGCTCAGGTCCTGATACGGGAGCCAGCCGTTGACCATCAGGTCCAGCTCGGGCGACGGTGTCTCGATCCGCACGCCCGAGACGGTGTCGCGCCAGAAGCGGCGCACCCCGTCGAGCGCATCCGCGACGGCGCGCGGCGCCCGGTAGCGCTCCACGAGCGCGCGCGCCTCGGCCTCGTCGGCGGCCTCTCCGAGCAGGAAGACGCACTCGGCGCTCTCACCCGGCGCGAGTCGGACGGGGAGCTGGAATGCGGCGCACGGGTCGAGTCCCGCGCCCGCCCGCCCGTCCAGCGGCTCGCCGGCGAGGAGAGCGGCGGGACGGGCGGTGCCGCCGCCGTGACCGAGGAACGCCGCGCGATCGGCGGTGCGGCTCGCCTCCCCCGCCCCCTCGCCCGCGGCCGCCGCGAAGGCGACGCGCCCCGCGAACTCCCCGTTGGCACGGTTCACGGCGAGGATGGCGCCGGTGCCGGGGTCCACCCGCGTCACGGCGAAGCGGGCCCCTTCGGGCATGCCTCCCAGGACCCAGCGGGCGTAGGAGAAGACCGAGAGTCGCCGCGCCCGCTCGCCGCGGTTGGTCACTCGCACCCGGACGATTCTCAGGGGGTCGCGGCGCGGCACGAAGGCGACGACCTCCTCGTCGATGCCGGGCGCCGCGTGGCGGTAGACGGTGTAGCCGAAGCCGTGGCGCGCCTCGTAGTCGCCGGGGCCGGGGGCCGGGCCGGGGGTCGGCGACCAGAAATCTCCCGACTCCTCGTCGCGGACGTAGAGCGCCTCGCCGTGCGCATCGGAGACCGGGTCGTTGTGCCACGGCGTGAGCCGGTTCAGGCGGCTGTTGACGCTCCAGGTGCAGCCGGTGCCGCTCTCGCTCGCGATGAAGCCGGTGCTCTCGTTCGCCACCACGTTCGTCCACGGCAGGGGCGGCCAGCGAAGGCCGTCGGGCCCGTGCGGCAGTCGGACGACGTACTGGCTCCCGTCCTCGCTGAAGCCGCCGTGGCCGTTGAAGAAGCGCAGGGGCTCGGAGAACCCGGCCCGCGCCGGTGCTTCGGGCACGGGCGCGGCGAGCGCGGGGCGGTCGGGGACGGGGGGTGCCGAGGCGCGCGCGGGCGGGGCCGGTCGCGGGTCCAGTACGACACTCGCGGCGGCGCGCAGGAGCGCCGCCTCGCGCGCGGAGAGCCCTGCCTCGGCGACGACCGCCACCCGCCCCTGCGCGGCGCTGAGCGGTGCCACCACCGCGTCGAGCCCCTCGCGCGGGGCGCCCGGCGCGCAGAGCACGAGGAGGTCGGCGGCGAGCCGGTGCTCGCGCCACCAGCGCACCACCGCGGTCGCAGCGCGGAGGTGCTCAAACCCGTTCGCGCCGTCGACGCGCACCAGTGCGAGGGGGTCGGCGCCCGGGAGCCCGTGCGCCGCGCGCGCATCGAGCGGAGAGGCGCCGACCGGCCAGAGGAGATCGGCGGAGAGGCCGGGCGCGGGCGGCGAGTAGAGGAGCTCGCCGGTCAGCGCCGGCAGCGCGCACCGCCATTCGTCGGGAACCTCGCAGGAATCGAGCAGCGAGCGGGCGCGCTCCTCCGCCCCCTCGACCGCCGCCTCGGCCGTGCGCAGCGACGAGAACCGATCCGCGAGACTCTCCACCTCCGCGCGCGTGCCGGCCGCCGCGAGGACCACGGCGAGCCGGGCTCGCTCGCCGGGACGCAGCACCAGCGTCCGGCGCAGCGCGACGACCGGGTCGAGCACGTTCCCGACCGTTCCCGAGAGCCGCACGCCGGAGTCGAGGGCACTCGGGTCGGCGGGCGTGCGGCCGCGCCCCAGGAAGCGGGCCCGGTCCGTCTCGTACGACGGCGCTTCCGGAGCCACCGGGCCCGGCACGAGGAGGTGCGCCAGCCAGAGCGGCTCCTCGCCCGGGCTGCGCAGCCGCCGCCACGCCAGCAGCGCCTGCCGGCCGGCGTCGTACGCCGTCTGGACGAAGAGCTTCGAGAACGCCGGGTGCGCCGCGTACGCCGCGGGTGTGTTGAGCACCAGCTCGGCGTAGGTCGTCAGCTCGAGGCGCCGCGTCCGCTCGCCGCGGTTCACGAGCGTCACCAGCCGTACCTCGGCGTCGAACTCGGCCGCCACGGCCACCTCGACGTGCCCCTCGACGCCGTCGTCTCGCCGCGCCACGTCCCGCCCCACGCACCACCAGGCGCCGCTCTCCACGTCGCGCACGTAGAGGTGCAACCCGTCGGCGTCGCGCGTCGCGTCCGGCGACCAGCGGGTGAGCGCCAGGTCGCCGAGCGCCGAATACCCGCCGCCCGACCCGGACAGGAGGACGCGGTAACGGCCGTTGGAGAGGATCTGCGCCCGCGGGGCGCGCGAACGGTGCGGCATCGGGAGTCGGGGTTCAGCTATCAGCTATCAGCTATCAGCTATCAGCTATCAGCTATCAGCTATCAGCTATCAGCTATCAGGTGGAGCATCGGCGGGGAGCTCGGGAGCGCTCGCGCTTTCGCACTTCGTCCTCATCCCTTCACGCTACCCACCGTGATTCCGCGCACGTAGTAGCGCTGCAGGAAGAGGAAGACGAGCAGCACCGGGAGCAGGGTGAGGACGGAGCCGGCCATCATCAGCTCGGTGTCCTGGGCGTGCTCGCCGACGAGGTTGGCGAGGGCGACCGGGAGCGTGTAGCGCGACTGGTCGCTCAGGACGATGAGCGGCCACATGAAGTCGTTCCAGGTGCTCAGGAACGTCCAGATCGCCAGCGTGGCGAGGATGGGCGCGATCACGGGCACCACGATGGAGGCGTAGATGCGCAGCTCGCTCGCGCCGTCGACACGCGCGGCGTCGAGCAGGTCGTCGGGCAGCGCCAGGGTGTACTGGCGGATGAGGAAGATGCCGAAGATGCTCGCCGCGGCCGGGATGATCACGCCCCAGTAGGTGTTGATGAGCCCCAGCTCCTTCATGAGGAGGAAGAGAGGGAGCATCGCGACCTGGACGGGGACGACGAGGCCGGCGGAGAGCATCCGGAAGAGGCGGTCGCGGCCGCGGAAGCGCAGCTTGGCGAAGGCGTAGCCCGCGAGCGAGTTGACGAGGAGCGAGACGAGCGTGACGGTGAGCGCGATGACGGCGCTGTTCAGGAAGTCGCGCCCGAGGTCGAGCCGGGTGAAGAGCGTGGCGTAGTGCTCGAAGGTCACCCGACTGGGCAGGAGCCGCGGCGGATAGGAGTTCGCCTCGCCCGCGGGCATGAGGGAGGCGGAGAGCATCCAGAGCAGTGGCAGGACGGCGAGCGCGGCGCCGAGGACGAGCACGGCGTGGAGCGCGACCGAGCGGAGGGCGCGCCTCACAGCTCCTCCGCGCGCTGGATGCGCAGCTGGATCCAGGTGGCGACGAGCATCACCACGAAGAGGACGAAGGCGATCGCCGCCGCGAAGCCCATGCGCCACCAGCGGAAGCCCTGGTCGTACATGTAGAGCACCAGGCTGGTGGTCGCGCCCACGGGGCCGCCCTGCGTCATCACGTACGGTTCGGCGAAGAGCTGGAAGAAGCCGATCATCGTGATCACGCCGACGAAGAGCATCGTCGGTCCGAGCATCGGGAGGGTGACGTGGCGGAAGCTCTGGACGGGCCCCGCGCCGTCGAGCGCCGCCGCCTCGTACAGCTCGTCGGGGATCGCCTGCAGCCCGGCGATGAAGATGAGCATGTTGTAGCCGAAGTTCTTCCAGACGGCGAGGAGGATGATCGCCGGCATGGCCCAGTGCGGGTCGCCGAGCCAGTCGACGGGGTGCACGCCGAAGAGGCCGAGCGCGTAGTTGAGCAGCCCGTAGCGCGGGTGATAGAGATAGCGCCAGACGATGGCCACGGCGACGAGCGTGGTGACGAACGGGGCGAAGTAGACGGTGCGGAAGAAGCCGCGGAAGCGCACCAGCCGCGCGTTGAGCAGCAGCGCCGCGCCGAGCGAGACGATCACCGAGAGCGGCCCGCCCACGAGGGCGAAGTAGAGGGTGTTCTTGAGCGCCGTCCAGAAGAGCGGCGTGTGGACGAGCTGCACGTAGTTCTGGAGCCCGACGAAGCGCGCATTGGACAGATCCGCGACGGCGTAGATGTCGAAGTCGGTGAGGCTGAGCAGCAGCGACGCGGCTACCGGCAGGAGGAAGAAGACGCCGACGAGGAAGAGCGCGGGCGCCAGGAAGAACCACGCGGCGCGCGCACCTCCCTCGGCCCCGCGAGCGCGGCGGCGCGGAGGCGCTGGCGGGGTGGGTGGCGCGGCGTGGGCGCCGGCGTTCAGCGCCGGCTCCGCGTTCAGCGTGCTGCTCAAGGGTCGCTCCCTCAGGAGTGATTCAGCGCCCGGCTCCGGGCCGTGCGGCGTGCTGCGCGAGCATCCAGCGGCGCTTCTCCAGCATCCGGTCCACGTCGCGGTCGAGCGCCGCGAGGGCGTCGCCCGCCGAGACGCCGCCGCGCGCCGCGGCCTCCGCCGCCTGGTAGACGCGCGTCGCGATCTCCTCCCACTCGGGCACCTTGGGCGTGGGCTCCACGCGCTCCAGCTGCTCGCGGAAGGCGCGCGCGTAGCGGTTGTTCGCCAGAGTGGTGTCCGCCCACGCGGCGCGGAGCGTCGGCAGGTCGCCGGTCAGACGGTAGAACTCCAGCTGCTGCGCGGGCTCGGAGAGGTACTCGATGAGCTTCCACGCGGCCTCCGGGTGCCGCGAGCCACGGAAGATCACCAGACTGGAGCCGCCGGCCGTGGAGACGCCCGGCCCCGCGGGGCCCGGCAGCGGCGCGGTCATCCACCTGTCCTGCAGCCCGGGCGGCAGGCGCCTGCCGAACTCGCCGATGTTCCACGGGCCCGTGATGTACATCGCGATGTTGCCGCGGGCGAACTCCTGGTAGAGGTTCGCCACCTCCGCGCTCGCGATCGCGGGCGCCAGGCTGTCGCGGTAGAGGCCCAGGTAGAAGTCGAAGGCGCGGCGGAAGCGCGGGCCCTCGAACCCGCCGTACCGGCCGCCGTCCCTCAGCAGCGGCGCGCCCGCCTGCATCCCCAGGATCACCGGCGGCGGCCACTCGTCGATCGGCATGAGGAGCGGGTACTGCCGCGGTCCCATCCGCTCGCGCATCGCTTCGAGCGCGGCCCGGAAGCCCGCCCACGTCGTGGGCATCGAGTCGTAGCCCGCGGCCCGCAGCAGATCGCTGCGGTAGAAGATCACGCGCGTATCGACGTACCACGGCAGCCCGTAGACGGTGGAACCGATCTCGTTCGTGGCCCAGATGCCGGGAAAGAAGGCGGCGGGGCTCACCTGCGGGGAGCGGGCGATCAGCGAGTCGAGCGGGGCGATGGCGTCGATCGCGGCGAACTCCGGCACCCAGGTGTTCCCAAGCTGCGCCACGTCCGGCGTCGCCTCGCCCACGTAGGCGGTGAGGAGCTTCTCGTGCGCGGCCGTCCACGGAATCTGCTGGACCTCGACCCGTATGCCGGGGTTGCGGCGCTCGAACTCCGGTATCAGCTGCGCCACCACCTCGCCCTCGCGGCCCATCCCCCAGAAGCTCAGCTGGATGGGGTCGGTGACGGTGCCGCGCGGCGCGCAGGCGCCGAGGAGGAGCACGGCCGCGAGGGCGAGCAGGCGCACCCGCTTCACGGTACGTGCACCACGGGGCTCAGCCGCGAGACGCCGTTCTCGTCGAACGCCTCGACGGCGAAGTAGTAGTCCTGCCCCACGTTCAGCGCGCGGAGCTCCAGCTCGTCGCCCTGGTCGGCCCAGCGCTGGTAGGTCTCGTAGAGCTTGTCCGGCGCGATGCCCCAGCGGACGTTGTAGCCCACCGCGCCCCTCACCGGCGACCAGCGGATCACGGCGTCGCGCGCGTCGCTCTCGCGGCGCGCGGTGAGGTTCTTCGGCGCGGCGGGCGGCCCGCCGGAGCCGTTGCCGAAGACGCGGAGGTCGCTGATCGCCAGGTTGGGCGAGGCGACGTAGCCGTGCACGTAGCGGACGTAGCGCGCGCGCACCGGCTCCGGCAGCTCGACGTAGGCGTTCGGCCGGTCGCGCGTCTCGTGGCTCAGGTCCGCCATCGGAACCCAGCTGCGGCCGTCGAGCGAGCCCTCGACGCGGAAGCGCGTGTAGACCGTGGAATCGGTCGCGAAGATATCCGACTCGTAATCGGTGAAGTTCACCTGCAGCGCCCGCACGGTGTAGGGGCGCTCCAGGTCCACGGTGATCGTCTCGCCCGGGCGGTTCCGGCCGGCCACCCAGAAGGTACGCGGGTTCTCGTCGGTGACGTTGCTCGCGGCGAAAGTGTCGCGCACGGAGGAGGCCGTCGCCGGCTTGCGGTAGCTGAGCAGCATCCACCCGGTGAAGAGCTCGTCCGGCGTCTGCCACTTCGAGGTGGGCAGGTAGTGGGGGAAGTCGCCGAAGCGCGTGTCGGAGAACATCACCCCGTCGCTGTCGAAGCCGGCCGGGAACATCACGATGCGCCGCTCGAAGTTCCAGTTGACCGCCACCCAGCCCGTGCCGGTGTTCCAGTAGTTGCCGTAGTCGTCCCGGAAGGTGTTGCCGTGGCCCGCGCCCACCATGAAGCCGCCCGGCTTGTACGAGACCGGGTTGTAGGGCGCGTAGGTGAAGGGACCGAGCGGTCCGTCGCCGACGTAGGTGCCGTTGGCGTAGACGTTGTACTCGGTGCCCGGCGCGGCGTACTGCAGGTAGTAGCGACCCCCGTGCTTCGTCATCCAGGCGCCCTCGATGAAGGGGGTGGTCGCGGTGTCGCGGTGGTCGAAGCCGAACCTCTCCCAGCCGTGGGCCTCCGGGTGGAGGCGGATGAGCGGCTGCGGCTTCCCGGCGTATGCCAGGTGTTTGGCGTGGTCCAGCTCTACCCCGTAGATGGGGTAGGTGTTCGACGAGCCGAAGTACATGAACCAGCGGTCGGTGTCCGGGTCGTGGAAGATGTCCGGGTCCCACGGGCCGATCGGCTGGCCCATCGTGTCGGGCAGGAGCGGCATCCAGCGGTTGTAGAACTCCAGGTGCCCGTTCCAGGGCGTGGTGGTGAAGAGGACAGGGCGCTGGCCGAAGTTGGACTGGAAGAGGAAGACGGTGTCGTGAGCCGCCAGCGCAGCGGGCGCGACGATCCCCTCGAAGGGCCACTTGTCGGGGTCCACGTGCTCCCAGTGGCCCAGGTCCTTCGAGTGCCACCACCCGGCGGCGAGCGTCTCGAAGAGGTAGTAGTCGCCGTGGTACGGCACGATCACGGGGTCGGCGCCGGAGCGGTACGAGATCCCCTGGTTGAGCTGCTCGAAGTTGTACCGGTAGTCGATGTCGACCGGGTTGCAGTAGGTGCGGATCCCCGCCGACTGCGCGGCGGCGCTCGCGGCGCCCAGGGTGAGGGCCAGGGCGAGAGCCACCGAAGAGAAGAGCCTCGTACGCGTGTGTCCCCACGTCCCCTCGCCCGCTTGCGGGAGAGGGTGGCGCGTCT
>DASSTO010000098.1:0-35473 GCA_035707865.1 Longimicrobiaceae bacterium
GGCCCGCCGCCGCGCGCGCCGCGGCGCAGCAGCCGACGTTCACGCCGGACCACCCGACGGGCATCTACGACGTCGGCCAGCGCGTCGGCTGGACGGTCACGCTGCCGAAGGGCGCCCACGCGGCCGGCCCCTACACCTACACGATCCGGCGAGACGGCGCCGAGATCGTCTCCGCCGGCTCGCTCGACCTGTCGAGGGGCAGAGGGCGCATCGAGACCTCGCTCAGCTCGCCGGGGATGCTTCTCGTCGAGGTGAAGCCTACCGCGCCCGACTCGACCTTCGGGAACCGGAGCACGGGCGGCCCGGGACGGGTGCTCCTCGGCGCGGCGGTGGCGCCGACCTCCATCGAGGCCGCCGGGCCGAAGCCGGCCGACTTCGACGCCTTCTGGGCCGGGAAGCTCCGCGACCTCGCGGCCGTCCCGATGGACGCCGTCGTCACACCCGGCGAGAGCGGGAAGCCGGGCGTGGAGTACGCGACGGTGAGGATGAACAACATCAACGGCTCGCACGTTTACGGGCAGCTGGCGAAGCCCGCGCGCGAGGGCAAGTTCCCGGCGCTCGTCATCTACCAGTGGGCGAGCCCGCCCTACCCGCTGCAGAAGCAGTGGGTGACCGACCGCGCCGCCGAGGGGTGGCTCGTGCTCAACGTCGAGCCGCACGACGTTCCGGGCGACATGCCGCAGGCGTTCTACGATGCCCTGCCCTCGCTCATCAAGCACTACGAGCAGGTCGGGCAGCACAGCCGGGACCGGAGCTACTTCCTGCGGATGTACCTCGGCGACTACCGGGCGGTCGAGTACCTCGCCGGCCGGCCGGACTGGGACGGGAAGACGATGGTGGTGATGGGCAACAGCATGGGCGGGCAGCAGAGCTTCGCGACGGCCGGCCTGAACCCCAGGGTGACGGCGCTCCTGGTCGAGGTGCCGGCGGGCGCGGACGTGACCGCCGCGCTGCACGGGCGCGCTCCGAGCTATCCGTTCTGGGACGTGACCCAGCACGACGTCCTGCACACGGCGCGCTACTTCGACCCCGCGAACTTCGCCTCGCGCATCAGGGCCGAGTCGCTGGTCGGTATGGGCTTCATCGACCAGATCGCGGCGCCGGCGGGCATCTGGGCCGTCTTCAACCAGATCCAGGGCCCGAAGGAGGCTGCGCCGATGATCGACGCGCCGCACGACAACCTCGCCACGTCGGAGCAGATGCGCCCCTTCCGGCATCGCGCCGAGGAGTGGCTCGACGTCCTCGTCCACGGTGGTGACCCGGTCGCCGCGGCCGCCGGCGGGAAGTAAGGGAGGGCGGGTCCGACACCTGGCGCACGCGCCACGGCCGCAGCGGGCCGTGGCGCGTGCGTCTTTACTTCCACTTCAGCTCCAGCGACTGCCGCCTGTGCTCGCGGAGGATCTGCAGCGGGACCGAGCGGCGGTTGGCGCGCTGCGCATCGATCACCGCGTTCCTCAGATCGTCCACCGAGCTCACCGGCTTCCCGTTCGCCTCGAGCACCACGTCGCCGGCGCGGAGGCCGGAGTGCGCGGCGGGGGTATCGGGCGCGGCGCGCAGCACCAGCGCGCCGCGGGATGCTCCGAAGTAGGAGCCGAGGCCCGCGTTCACGTCCGAGAACTCCGCCCCCGCCACGGAGCGGCGGCCCAGATCGAGGACGCTGACCTCGGTGGGGGGAATCACCACGCGCACGTGCGCGTCCTCCAGCGCCCGGGCCGCGGCGCGCATCTGCGGCTCTATGCTGTCCGCGAAGACGAAGTGCATGTGCATGCGCAGGCTGTCCATCTGGACCCTCAGACTGTCGGCGTACACGCGCATGCGGTTGGCGAGATCGCGCGCGTTCAGGACGATGGCCGTATCACCGATGATGATCGTGTCACGGCCACCGTAGACGCGCACGCCGGGCACGACGTCCCGCGGCGCCACCGCAACGACCGACACCACCCGGTCGCGGCCCGTGCCGTGGCGGAGGCGGAGCTTGACCGTATCGCCCGCCCTGACGGCGCGGCTCTGGATGGCGTCGCCCACTCGACGGTGACCGTCCCACTCGACGATCGTATCCCCGCGCTCCACGCCGGCGCGGTCCGCCGGCGAGCCCGGCAGCACGCCAGCCACCACGGCGGGGCCGCCACGGGTGCCGAGGGTGTCCAGGGGCGCGAAGGCGATGCCGAGCACGCCCGGGCGTCGCGGCGTCTGGGCAGCCAGGCACAGCGGCACCAGGGCCGGGAGCGCTATCGTCAGCACGAGACACTTCCAGGTTCTCATCGTCGATTCCTCCGCTAGTACCAGGTCTGTACGGGCGCCGCGGCACGGGAGATCTGGTGCAGGAGCGCGTCGCGCTGCCCCACCGCGGCCAGGTGGTAGCCGTTGATGACCGGATCGGCCGGCGCCTGCTTCAGCGCGGCGCGCGTGGTGAGCACGATCCCCTCGAGCGCCGCCAGCCGGCTCGCCGGGTCCACCGCCCGGTCGGAGCCCGTCATCTCCGAGTAGCGCGTGAGCGCGGCCACGTAGGCCGCCTGTGCCTCCCGCAGCTGCACGGCGGCCTCCGCCTCCGTGCGCGGCGCGGGCGGGGCGTCCGCCCCGCCCCGCGCCAGGCTCCCCGCCCCCACCCCACCGGCGAAGAGCACCACCGCGGCGGCGGCTCGCAGCCACGACGCCCGCCGCTGCCGCGTGCGCGCCCGCTCCACGAGCCCGTCCTCGATGCCCGCCCACACCCGCCCGGGCGCCTCCAGCATCGGGAGGGCCGCCAGGGCCTCCGTCTGTTCCGTGTATGCCGCCAGCTCCGCGGCGCACTCCGCGCAGCCCGCCAGATGGGCCGCCTCCTCGGGGGTGGGCTCCTCCGCCACCAGGCGGGCCAGCGTCTCTTCGCTCAGATGCTGCATGCTCCTTCTCCTTCACGCGTCCACCGAAGCTGCGCCCGCAGCTTCGCCCTTGCCTTGAACAGCTGACTCTTGCACGTCCCCTCCGAAACGCCGAGGAGCACGCCGATCTCCTCGTGCGTGTAGCCCTCGACGTCGTGGAGCACGATCACCCGCCGCATCCCGGAGGGGAGCGAGTCCAGGGCCCGCTCCAGCCGACGCCTCAGCAGCGGCTCACCCTCGATCGTCTCCGCCTCCACCTCCTCCGGCAGCGCGGCCTCGCGCTTGCGGTGACTCCGCCGCTCCCCTTCCAGCGCGCAGTTCACGGCGATGCGGTGCAGCCAGGTCGAGAAGAGCGACTGGCCGCGGAAGCGCCGGAGCGAACGGAGCGCCCGCAACCAGGCCTCCTGCGCCGCGTCCTCGGCGCTCGCGTCGTCGCCCGTCAGCCGCCGAACCACGGTGTAGACGCGCGCCGAGTGCCGCCGGTACAGCAGCTCGATGGCTCCGGGATCGCCTTCCTGGGCTCGCCTTATCAGCTCGTGCTCGCTCATCGCTCCGTCTCGCGGGTCCATCCCTTCCGATGCAACAACCGCCGCCGGGGTTGCTTCGTTCGCCGGGGAAGGGACGGCTACCGGCCGAACTCCTCCGGCTCGTCCCAGGACTCGCTCCAGAACTCCTCCTCCGCGCGCGCCGCCTCGTCGAGGTCGAGGGGCTCATCCTCGTCGGGCGTCACGAGCGTGCCCTCGTCCAGAATGCGGCGGACGGCGTCGTCGTCGACCCTGGGGCCGCGCGAGCGGGAGGAGTGGAGGTGGACGCGGTAGCGGGCGCCGGCCAGCACCGCGAGCACGCCGAAGAGAATCCAGAGCCAGGTCATGGGAGAGCGAAGGTCTTTGGTTCTGCGGCCGGCCGGGATCGGCGCGGCCAAGGAGCGCATACCGCCGCGCGCCGGGATCGTTCACGGGGCACGTGGCCGGGGTGGCGGCGGCGCACGCCCGAGCGCACATTCCCTCCTCGTCCGTCGTCCTCCCCTCGAACCCTCAACACCGGTTCCTACATGGCCAGGGTCGCGAAGGTGAGTGCGGGGCTGCTCCTCTACCGGCGCGGGGTGCGGGGTCTGGAGCTCTTCCTCGCGCACCCCGGCGGGCCCTTCTGGGCGCGGCGCGACCTCGCGGCCTGGACGATCCCCAAGGGCGTGGTCGAGCCCGGTGAGGAGGCGCTCGACGCGGCCCTGCGCGAGTTCCGGGAGGAGACGGGCATCCCGCCGCAGGGGCCCTTCCTCCCCCTCGGCAGCGTCCGCCAGAAGGCCGGCAAGACGGTGCACGCATGGGCGTGGGAGGGGGACGCCGACCCCGCCGGGATCACCAGCAACGAGATGAAGATCGAGTGGCCGCGCGGCTCGGGGCGCTGGAAGAGCTACCCCGAGGTGGATCGTTGCGCGTGGTTCGACCCGGCCACGGCGCGCGAGAAGCTCATCGCGGCACAGGCGGAATTCGTCGGCCGGCTGGAGGAAGCGCTCCGCTGAGCGCGTTCCCGCGGCCGGTCGGCCGCGGGAACGCGCTTTGCGCCCGTGCGGCAATGACATACGTGTGGGAAGCCGCGACATTCGCGAGGGAATGCCCGTGCAGGAATCACACACCCCCCCGGTCCGGAAGCCGATGGAGGGGCTCAGCAAGGTGGTGGAGCGCAACATACGCGCGCTGATACACCGGCGTCGCGAGCAGGACCGGCGTCGCGGCTTCGAGGACCGCCTCGCCGACCGCATCACGCGCTTCACCGGGAGCATGCGCTTCGTCTACATCCACGTCGTGCTCGTCGGCGTCTGGATCGCCGGCAATCTCGGCTGGATCCCCGGCTTCCCCCGCTTCGACCCCTCCTTCGTCGTCCTGGCGATGTTCGCCTCGGTCGAGGCGATCTTCCTCTCCACCTTCGTGCTCATCACCCAGAACCGCATGGCGGAGCTCGCCGACGACCGGGCCGAGCTGGACGTGCAGATCAGTCTCCTCTCGGAGCACGAGATCACGCGCCTCATCACCCTGGTGACGGAGATGGCGCGGAAGATGGAGATCCCGCAGGCCGAGGACCCCGAACTCCGGGAGCTGGAGCAGGACGTCGCCCCCGAGAAGGTCCTCGACCAGATCGACCGCGACGAACAGAGCATCACGGAAGGCGAGTAGGCACCACCTACGTCTCCTCCTTCCCCGCGACCGTCTGCGCGTGGTTGATGGCCGCCACCAGCGCCACGCCGCCCAGTACGTTCCCGAGGAGCGTGGGCAGGAAGAAGCGCCAGATGAATTCGGCCCAGGCCGCCTCGCCGCGGAGCACGATGAAGAGCGTCTCGGTGGAGCCGGCGATGATGTGCGAGAAGCCGCCCAGGCCGACGATGTAGGTGAGGATGATGATGACCCACAGGCGCGCGGACTCGGCGTAGGGGAGCAGCCAGACCATGAGCGCGATCAGCCAGCCGGCGAAGACGGCGCGGAGGAAGGTGTTGCCGAACCGTGAGCGCAGCGCCTCGTGCCCGATGCGCGCGAAGGTGTCACGGGTGTGGGCGTCGAAGACGTCGGTGCGCGCCACGATCCACGCGAAGATCAGGGCACCCAGGACGTTGGCGAAGAGGACGACGCCCCAGAGGCGCAGCACCCGCCAGAGCGCGCGCAGCGTCCTGCGCTGCAGGAGCGGGAGGATGGGGGTGAGGGTGTTCTCGGTGAAGAGCTGCTGCCTGCCCAGGATGACGATGAGGAAGCCGAGGCTGTAGCCGAGCTTCGCCACCAGCGGGCGCCAGGACGCGTCCGGCAGGCCGGCCCGGAGGAGGCCCTCGGCCACGAGCGAGAAGCCCATCGAGAGGCCGGCCGCGAGACCCGAGAAGAAGAGCGCGCTCACGGGGCGGAGCAGCTCGGCCTCGCCCTCGGCCCGGATCGCCTCGTGCACCACGGCCACGGCTGGCGCCGTCCTGCGCTCGACCTCCTCCTCTTCCTTCGGCCCGAGCTCGATCTCCTTCTCCTCGACGGGCGGCCCGAGCTCCTCGTCCTGCTTCCGCTCGCGCTCGGCCTCCACGTCGGTCTTCGCCCGGGTATCCTTCGCTACGGTCCGTCTCGCCATGCTCACCCGTGCGGCTCAGGTCTCCGCGGGCACCGACGCGGGGGTGCGCGCAGGGAGGAGCATCGTTCAAGATGCTTGCCGCGCCGACGCTACCGCGTGGTGGGTGGCTGCCAGTGCGGGTCGGCCGTACCGGGGTAGACCTTGATCCAGTGATTGCGGATCCGCACCCTCAGCGGTTGGCCGTTCTCGCTGGAGACGATGACGCTCGAGGTCTGCTCGGCCATGTGGCAGTCGACGCAGTCCTCCGCGATCTTCGGGCCCAGCGTCGGCTCCATCCCGCAGCTCTGGACGGTATGGCAGGTGAGGCAGCGGCTGGAGAACGCCGCGGCGTCGCGCTGCTGGACGTGCACGTCGTGGCAGGTGTTGCACGTCATCTGCGACGAGCGGAAGCAGGCGCTCCGCTCCAGGAGCGCCACCTGATTGCCGTGGACGTCGATCGGCTCACCGACCGGCGGTGGCGGCGTCTGGAGGTACTCGTGCAGCGGATCGCCGGGGATGTAGGAGAACGCGGGCGCCGTCTCCTTGCCGATTCCGCTGTGACAGAGCGCGCAGACGTCGATCTCCCTCGCGCGGCTCAGCTTCGCGGGGTTCACGATCGCCGGGCCCTCCAGCCGCCCCAGCGTCGACTGCTGCCGGGCCACGTGCTCCCGACCGGGGCCGTGGCACTTCTCGCACGAGATCCCGAGCTTCAGGCCGGCCCGGTCGTAGCGGTTGTTCGCCGAGAGCGCCGGCTTGGAGGTGGCGTAGGTGGCGTGGCACTCGAGGCACCGAGGCACGACCGGCCGGTCGAATTCCGCCACGCCCTCGCGATAGCCGGGGCTGGCGCCCCACTCGCCCGGGTCCACCCAGTACGAGACGGGGAGCTGGAAGAGCCGGTCGCCGCGCCAGTACAGGTACGTCTGGCCCTTCCGGCCGGCGCCCACGACGACGTCGAAGCGCTCGGTGACGGTGTCCGGCGGAATCCCGGCGATGGCGCTCTGGAAGAAGCCGCTGTCCCGCGCGGACATCCGGTAGTAGAGATGCGGGTTCGGCGTCCGCAGGACGTTCTCGCCCTCGCGAAAGCTGCCCAGGATCGTGCGGCTCGACGGCAGCTGGGAGCTGAGCTGGTGGGCCGTGTGCTCGTAGCTCCGCTTGTCGGTATGGCAGGCGAGGCACTGGCCGTCCCCGACGTAATCGCCGGCGCTCACCGCCACCTTCGCCGGACGGCGGCAGGCGCTCACGAGCGTGGCGGCGGCGATGACGACGGTGCGAACGAGGACGCGCGTGGCACGGCGGCGAGATGTCATCGGAGGCGATTACGCGCCGGGGGCGATGCATGGCCGCATCGCCCCGAGGGAGAGGGAGGAGCCGCGGGTAAGATGCCGGCGCGGGCGCGCGGGGGCAAGCGCCCTCGCGCCTCAGCGGCGCCGACCCCACCCGCCGCGCCGGTGCTCGCCGCGCGAGTGCCGGAGCCCGACCGTGACCCCTGCCTGGAAGGTGAAGAAGTTGGCCTGGCCGTGGATCGGCGTGAAGGAGATGCTCCCGTCGGGCTCGTCGTGGATTCCGCCCTCGCGCAGGTAGTCCACGACGCCGTTGTAGTGGTACCTGGCGCCGAGGTCCAGGCTCACGGGAACGCGGCCATGCGTGAGCGGAACGTAGAGCCCCGCCCCCGCGCGCCACGCGAGCCTGGTGTCGCTGAAGTTGCTCGTCCTCGCGAACTCGCTGGACTCGTGCGTGCCGCGGAGGTACGAGTCGGTCCCGAAGTACGCCACGCCCACGGAAGCGTTGACGTACGGCTGCAGACGCCCATCCGGAACCCCGACCTGGGGGCCGACCCCGGCGTAGGCGATGTAGTTGTCCGTCACCTCGTCCACGCGGATGCGGCCGCCGATGTCGGAGCTGAGCGGGAGCTCACGGCTCTCGTGGCCGTACTGGAGGTAGCCGCCGTCCAGTCGCAGCGCGAGCGGGCTCGCCGCGCTCGGCCGGTAGAGGAGATGGCCCTCGCCGCCGAACGCACGGTCGACGTGGTCCGCGAAGTCGCCGGTGGGCTGGGCGAAGACGACGTCCCCGCCGAGGAAGACGCGCGGCGGCCCCGCGGGGCGCCGGCCGCGCCGCTGCGCCGCCGCCGGCGTGGTGAGCACTACGAGGGCGACCAACAGAAGCGAACGAGCACGCATGACCACCTCCGAGCCGGAGTGCAGGGCGCCGACACCACGCTCCGGATGGGCAACCCGCATTCCACCCGCGCCCGTTCCGGCAAGCTCCTCTCACCACACGCGTTACGGAAACCCGCAGGGGCACCCGGGCCTTCTCGGGTGCCCCTGCGGGAGGACAGGCGGCGGCGTCTTCGGGGACAGCGCGGGGCGCTACCGTCCGCGCCACTCCACGCCCATGAAGAGCGCCCGGCCCGGGGCGCTCGCGCCGGTGATGTCGGGGTAGGCCTCGTCGGTGGCGTTCTGCACGTCGGCGTAGACGCGCGCCGGGCCGAGCGAGTAGCTCAGGCGGCCGTCGAGGCGGAAGTACGCATCGGCGAAGTAGGGCTCCTCGCTGCGCCGCCGCGCCCGCTCCGCGCGCAGGTCGAGGTCGAGCCCCGGGAGGAGCGTGCGCCCCGCCGCCAGCGAGAGCTGCCGAACGAGGGGACGGAGCGCGTACTTCGAGGTGAAGCCGTCCTCGGCCGAGGCGCGCACGGAGAGCCAGCTCGCCTGCGCGCTCCAGCGCACGCCGAGCAGGTCGTCGACGGCGAGCTCCGCCTCGAGGCCGCGGAAGCGCGCGTCGTCCACGTTGCGGGTGTGCCAGGGCGCGACGCTGTCGCCCAGGGGCCGGGCCCAGTCGATGAGGTCGTGCGCGTCGCGCTGGAAGGCGGAGAGGCCGATACGCACCCCGCCGGCCGGATAGGCGTCGGCGCCCACCTCCGTGCTCCAGGCGCGCTCCGGCTTCAGGTTCGGATCGCCGACGTTGGCGGGGTCCCCGTAATAGCGCTCGGTCCAGCTCGGGGCGCGGAGCGAGCGGCCGGCGGAGGCCCGCAGCCGGAGGGCGCGCACCGGCCACCAGGCGGCGCCCAGCGAAGGCGACCAGAAGGAGCCGAAGGATTCATAGTGGTCCAGCCGCAGCCCGGCCGTTCCGGTTATGCTCCCGACCCGACCCGCCGCCACCTCCGCCAGCAGCGCCGTGCGGCCCTCCGAGCGATCGCCGAGCGAGCTGCTCCGCAGCCGGTCGACGTAGCCCTCGCCGCCAGCGGCGAGACGGAGCCGCGGTGAGACGGCGTAGCGCGCCGTCAGCTCCCCGCCGAACTCCCCCGTGGTGTGCCGGTTCCTGTAATAGCCGGGGTCGGCGCGCTTCAGGATGTAGTCGTCGTGGTGCCCGCGGAAGCTGAGCACCGGCTCCAGGGCGAAGCGCGCCGACGGATCGGCGCGCCAGGCGAGCGAAGCGGTGGTGGTGCGGGTGCGCTCGTAGGAGGGATAGGGGCCGTAGAAGCCGTCGGCGCCGAAGTCGCGCGCCGCGTAGGCCGCCGCCGCGTGGAGCGTGCGCCCGCCGAGCGGCGCGGTGAGCGCCGCGCGGGCCTGGCCCATGTCGTAATCGGTACCGGGGCGGTGCCCGTCGGAGCGGCGCCAGGTGCCGGCCAGGTCGGCGCGGGCGGCGCCGAGTGTCAGCGCGTGCGCGGCCGCGAGCCCCGCCGTGCCGAAGGAGCCGCCCTCCGCGCGCACGAGCGAGGGCCCACCGGCGCGCGTGACGACGTTCACCACGCCGCCCACCGCGTCGGCCCCGAAGAGCGCCGAGGCGGGCCCGCGCACGACCTCGATGCGCTCGACCTGCGCCAGCGGCACCGCGAGATCGAGGTCGAAGTGGCCCGTCTGCCGGTCGTTGACGGGGACGCCGTCCACCAGGACGAGCACCTGCTCGAAGGACGAGCCGCGCAGCGCCAGGTCGCTGAGCGCGGGCGAGCGGGGCATCAGGTCCGCGCCGAGGGCCCACCGCAGCACCTCGGGTACGGTGTGCGCGGGCATCCGGCGGATCTGCGCCGCGGTGATCACCTGCACCGCGCGCGTGGCGCTCCCCATCGCCGCCGAGGCCCGCGAGGCCGCGACCACGTGAATCGTGTCCAGCGGCGCAGGCGCCTCCTGCGCACGCGCGGCGCCGGCCCCGGCGAACAGCACCGGAACGAGCGCCGCGATCATCCTCGTCTTCAATCCTACCCCTCCTGGTCTCGGGTGCGCACCGCGGGCGCCAAGATGAGGAGGGGTGTGCCCGCGCACAAGTGCGCGCGCCCGGCGAGCAGCGGCTCCGGGCCGGCTACTCCGCGCTGACGACGACCTCGATGACGGGGTTCCCGCCGGAGCCGAAGCCGTACCGCGCGCCGGCCTCGGTCGCCGAGTAGAAGCGCACCATCCTCACCATCCGTACCGGGATCGACCGGAGGTTCTCGATTCCGCCCAGCCGCTGGTTGCCCATGTAGACCTGAACCTGGTCGTGGGGAACCCGCGGGCCGGCCGGAGCGGGCGTCGGCGCGCCGTTCTGCGGGGGCAGCTCCCCCACCCCGCGCGCCCGGAACCAGTTGGAGTGCAGGCTCTGGATGGCATCGTAGAGGTTCTCGAACCGCGTGCCGGCGAGCTGGGCTGCCGTGATGACGCGGTCGGAGTCGGACCCGGAGCTCCGCGGCGCGGCGGTCGCGCACGCGACCGTGCACGCGAGTGCGAGCACGCCTGCGAATCCTGCGAGCCGCCGCTTCATAGGGACCTCCGGGAGGGGAGGGGATGGGGGACGGGGAAGCCTGTGCCGGGCGCGGCCAGACCGGGGGTCAGTAGGCGGACCGTCCGTCCGTCGAGACGTAGATCACGCCCGCGCCGTGGTCGAGGCCCCAGCGCGCGGTCGCTTCGTTGCCGTCGTAGTAGTGGATGAACTGCACGTTCGAGAGCTGCACGTAGCGCAGCGCGTCCACGCCGCCGAACAGCTGATTGTCGATGTAGACGAGGACGACCGGGTCCTGACCGTTGAGCGTCTGGGGCCCGCGCGTCCGCATCCAGTTGGAGTGCATCGCCTGCACGATGCTGTAGGCATCGGTGTACTTGCTCGTCTGGATCTGCGCGTAGGTGATCTCGTTGGACGGACCGCGCACGACCGAATTGCGTCCAGCGCTCGCGCACGCGCTCACGGAAGACAGGATCAAAGCACAGATCGCCGCTCGTACGATCCTTCGCATGGAGGTCTCCGCTCCTGCAGGGCTGGGGGAACGACCGAAGAGGTGTGGCCGCGGGGACGGTTGCGGCCGCATGAATAATCGCCCCCGTCTGCTGCCACCGCAACCCCGCTTGACGGCGCGGCCTCGCTGTTGGATCTTTGAAATGCACCAGGGGTACGCCCCTCTACACCCGTGCAGCGACGCACGCGGGCCCCCACTGCCCGCGTCTCTCCGGCTCCGCGCCGTGCCTGTCCACGCGTGCTGCACGCACTCCCTCAGTCGGTTCCGCTGTTTCCAGCTCGTCCACGCAGGAAGGGGACACGGGTTGGGGCCTCCCCTCCGCAGCCACCTCGCCCCAGCAGGAGCACCGCCGCGCATGTCCACACCGGTCGTCGACATCGTCCAGCAGATCCGCGAGCGTCAGAACCCCACGCTCTACCACGACCAGCACTGGGAGGGCTCCTTCGCGGAGTACCTGCAGATCGTGCAGGAGAACCCGTACGTGGTGCGCAACGCCTTCCAACGCCTCTACGACATGGTCGTCTCCTTCGGTACGCGCAGGTACACGGAATACAAGAAGGAGATCACCCATTACGACTTCTTCGACGATCCCATCGGCGGCGGGCGCGATGCGGTGTTCGGCCTCGACGTGCCGCTGATGAAGCTCGTCCAGACCCTCAAGGCCGCCTCGATGGGCTACGGCCCCGAGCGCCGGGTCCTCCTCCTGCACGGGCCCGTGGGCTCGTCCAAGAGCACCATCGCGAGGCTCCTGAAGAAGGGCATCGAGTTCTACTCCCGCACCCCCGCCGGCGCGCTCTACTCCTTCACCTGGGTCGACGCCGACATCGACCTCCCCGAGGCCGGGCTGCACGGGCGCGAGATGCCGTGCCCCATGCACGAGGAGCCGCTCAAGCTGCTGCCCGCCGACTTCCGGAACGCGCTCGTCGACCAGCTCAACGCCCGCCTCTCGGGCGACCGCCGCCTCTCGGCCGAGGGCGACCTCTGCCCCGCCTGCCGCCACGTCTACAACGCGCTCCTGCAGAAGTACGGAGGCGACTGGACGCGGATGATCGAGCACGTGCGCGTCCACCGGATCCTCCTCTCCGAGCAGGACCGTGTCGGCATCGGCACCTTCCAGCCCAAGGACGAGAAGAACCAGGACAGCACCGAGCTGACCGGCGACATCAACTACCGCAAGATCGCCGTCTACGGCAGCGACTCCGACCCTCGCGCCTTCAACTTCGACGGCGAGTTCAACGTCGCCAACCGCGGGATGATCGAGTTCATCGAGGTCCTCAAGCTCGACGTCGCCTTCCTCTACGATCTGCTCTCGGCCAGTCAGGAGCACAAGATCAAGCCGAAGAAGTTCGCGCAGACCGACATCGACGAGGTGATCCTCGCGCACACCAACGAGCCGGAGTACCGGCGCCTCCAGAACAACGAGTTCATGGAGGCGCTGCGCGACCGCACGGTGAAGATCGACATCCCCTACATCACCAAGCTCGACGAGGAGATCAAGGTCTACGAGCGCGACTTCAACAACCTCCGCATCCAGGGCAAGCACATCGCGCCGCACACCATCGGCATCGCCGCCATGTGGGCGGTCCTCACCCGCCTGGAGGAGCCCAAGAAGCTCAACCTCACCGCGCTGCAGAAGCTCAAGCTCTACAGCGGCAAGAGCCTGCCCGGCTTCACGGAGGACAACGTCAAGGAGCTGCGCAAGGAGGCCGAGCGCGAGGGGATGAACGGCATCAGCCCGCGCTACGTGCAGGACAAGATCAGCAACTGCCTGGTCGCGGACGTCGAGGAGTCGTGCGTGAACCCCTTCATGGTGATGAAGGAGCTGGAGAGTGGCCTGAAGCATCACTCGCTCATCGCGAGCGAGGAGCTGCGCGAGGAGTATCGGAAGCTGCTCACGGTGGTGCGCGAGGAGTACGAGGACATCGTGAAGAACGAGGTCCAGCGCGCCATCAGCGGCGACGAGGAGGCGCTCTCCCGGCTCTGCGCCAACTACATCGACAACATCAAGGCGTACACGCAACGCGAGAAGGTCCGCAACAAGTACACGGGCGAGTACGAGGAGCCCGACGAGCGGCTGATGCGCAGCATCGAGGAGAAGATCAACATCCCGGAGAGCCGCAAGGACGATTTCCGGCGCGAGATCATGAACTACATCGGCGCGCTGGCGATCGACGGCAAGCGCTTCACCTACAACACCAACGAGCGGCTGCAGAAGGCGCTGGAGCTGAAGCTCTTCGAGGACCAGAAGGACTCGATCAAGCTCACCAGCCTGGTCTCGAACGTGATCGACAAGAGCGCGCAGGAGAAGATCGACGTCGTGAAGGGCCGGCTCATCAAGGAGCACGGTTACTGCGATGTCTGCGCGACGGACGTGCTGAACTTCGTGGCGAGCATCTTCGCCCGGGGGGACGTGCAGTGAGTTACGAGTTACGAAGTACGAGTTACGAGTTGGGGCATGCTCAACCCGTAGCCGTCAACTCGTAACTCGTAACCCGTAACTCGTAACTCATCCGCCGATGCCGACCTCCTCGCCGCAACCCGACTTCGTCGTCTGCCCGCACTGCTGGCACATCAACCCGGCGTCGCGCTACTGCGCGCACTGCCTGGCGGACATGACGCTGCGACTGCAGGAGTCGGGCGGGAAGCGGTGGACGGCGGCGGCCCAGAGCCCCATGCCGGTGCGCGTGGGCGGGCGCCTCACGCCGTGGCAGCGGCGGATCCTCCTGGCGGTGATCATCCTCTTCGGCGTCGGTCAGCTGGCGGTGGCGCTCGCGGGCGGAGGCATCTTCGCCCCCCAGCCGCAGCGCAGCGCGACGACGAGAAGCTAGTTGCCGGCTGCCAGCCGCTGGCGGCTGGCAGCGGCAATGCCCCTGAATCCTGAAATGGTCAGACGAATCGATCGGGACCGGAAACGGTTCGAGGACATCGTGCGCGGAAAGATCAAGCAGGATCTGAAGCGCCACATCACGCGCGGGGAGCTGATCGGGAAGCGCGGGCGGGAGATCGTCTCGATCCCGATCCCGCAGATCGAGCTGCCGCGCTTCCGGTACGGGAGCCGGGAGCGGGGGGGCGTGGGGCAGGGGCCGGGGAACCCGGGCGACCCGGTGGGGGGCAGCCGGGGGACGGGAGCGGGAGCGGGGCGGGCGACGAGCCGGGGCGGCACCTGCGCGAGGTGGAGCTCTCGATCGAGGAGATGACGCAGCTGATCGGCGAAGCGCTGGAGCTGCCGCGCATCGAGCCGAAGGGAGCGGAATCGATCACCTCGGTGAAGGGGCGCTACGTCGGAATCCGGCGCATCGGGCCCGAGACGCTGCGCTCCTTCAAGCGGACGTACCGTGAGTCGCTGAAGCGGCAGATCGCCACCGGCACCTACGAGCCCGCGCGGCCGCTGGTCGTTCCGGTGCGCGAGGACATGCGCTACCGCTCGTGGCGCGACGTGCCCATCCCCACCGCCAACGCCGTCATCTTCTACCTGATGGACGTCTCCGGCTCGATGGCGAACGAGCAGAAGGAGATCGTGCGCATCGAGTCGTTCTGGATCGACAACTGGATCCGCGCGCACTACGACGGCGTGCAGAGCCGCTACATCGTCCACGACGCCGCGGCGCGCGAGGTGGACCGGGAGACGTTCTTCACCACGCGCGAGTCCGGCGGCACCAAGATCTCCACGGCGTACGAGCTCGCCGCCGGGATCGCCGAGCGGGAGTACCCCGCCGCCGACTGGAACCTCTACTTCTTCCACTTCTCCGACGGCGACAACCTCGGCACCGGCGACAACGAGCGATGCTATCAGCTCCTGCGGAACCGGCTCCTGCCCATGGCGAACCTCTTCGGCTACGGCCAGGTGGAGAGCCGCGCCGGGAGCGGCGCCTTCTATGGCGCCCTCCAGACGCACGTCGAGGCGGAGAACCTCGTGCTCTCCAGGATCGCCGACCGCGACGCGATCCTGGGGAGCATCAAGGAATTCCTCGGAAAAGGCAAATAGTACAGTCCCCTTCCACTCGGGCTATCGGCTATCAGCTATCGGCTATCAGTAAGCCGTAACTGATAGCCGATAGCCGATAGCTGATAGCTTCTCATGCCACAGCCACTGTCCCCCGAGCTCCGCTCCCTGCAGCAGCGCGTGGAAGGCCACGCGCGCGACTGCGGTCTGGACTTCTTCGAGACGATCTACGAGGTGCTCGACTGGGAGGAGATCAACGAGGTGGCGGCCTTCGGCGGCTACCCCGCGCGCTACCCCCACTGGCGCTTCGGGATGGAGTACGTCGAGCTGTCGCGCTCCTACGCCTACGGCCTCTCGAAGATCTACGAGATGGTCATCAACAACGACCCGACGTACGCCTACCTGCTGGCGGCCAACCACTTCATGGACCAGAAGCTGGTGATGGCGCACGTCTGCGGGCACGGCGACTTCTTCAAGCACAACTTCATGTTCGCCGGCACCAACCGGAAGATGCTCGACGAGATGGCGAACCACGCCAGCCGGGTGCGGCGTTACATGGAGCGTGTGGGCGTGGAGGAGGTGGAAGGGTTTCTCGACCGCTGCCTCTCGATCGACAATCTGATCGACTACGCCGCGCCGCGCCCGCCCCGCGCCGCGCGGCCGGCCGCGGAGCCGGAGGAGGACCCGGCGGGGAACAGCGAGCCGCGGCGCCTGCGCGCGAAGGGGTACATGGACTCCTTCATCAACCCGCCGGCGGCGCTCGCGGCCGAGCGGGAGCGCCGCGCCGAGCGGCGGAAGGCGGGCGAGGGCTTCCCCGCGCGCGCCGAGCGAGACGTCATGCTCTTCCTCCTGGAGCACGCCCCGCTGAAGAACTGGGAGCGCGACGTGCTGGGGATGGTGCGGGAGGAGGCCTACTACTTCGCGCCGCAGGGGCGAACGAAGATCACCAACGAGGGGTGGGCCAGCTTCTGGCACTCGACGCTCATGACGACGCGCCTGCTCGAGCCCGCGGAACTGCTCGACTACGCCGACCACCACTCGGGCACGATGGCCACCTCGCCGGGACGACTGAACCCGTACAAGCTGGGCATCGAGCTGTGGCGCGACATCGAGGAGCGCTGGAACAAGGGCCGCCACGGCCCCGACTGGGAGGCCTGCGAGGACTACGCCGCCAAGCAGGCGTGGGACACGGGCGAGATGCGCGGGCGCGAGAAGATCTTCGAGGTCCGGCGCCACTACAACGACGTCACCTTCATCGACGAGTTCCTCACCGCCGACTTCGTCCGCCGCCACGGGCTCTTCGCCTACGAGTACGACCCGCGCAGCGGCCAGTACGTCATCAGCGACCGCGACTTCGCGGCGGTGAAGGAGAAGCTCCTCTTCATGCTCACCAACTTCGGTCAGCCGACGATCGAGGTGGTCGACGCCAACCGGCTCAACCGCGGCGAGCTGGTGCTGTCCCACCGCTACGAGGGCATCCCGCTGAAGCTGGAGGAGGCGCGGGAGACGCTGGAGAACGTGCATTCGCTCTGGAAGCGCCCGGTCCACCTCGAGACCTACCTGGACGACGAGCCGGCGGTGCTCACCTTCGATGGCATCGACCACTCACGCGAGGCGCGCGGACACGACGATCAGACGTGAGCATGAGGCGCATCGCTAAAGCTCGCGGCCGGCGCGGACGCAACTCTGAGTACCAGCACGAGGAGAGGGCTGCCCGACGGCCGCCGCCGTGCAGAGAGCAGGATTCACCGCTCCCGGGCAGCTCCGGGAGCCCGACGCCCGCGTGGCCGGAGCGAGGTATGGGTGGTTCGATCGAACAGTCGCTGAACCGGGCGACGTCCTGGATCCTGGAGCAGGTCACCATGGTGAAGGTCGACGAGGAGCTGAGCGACCCGCAGCGGAGCGCCGAGCCCGAAGCGGAGGCATTCCTCCGCTTCGTGGGCCCGGTCCGGGGTACGCTGCGCGTGCGGGTCTGCGGGGGTCTGCTCCCCACGCTCTCGGCGCGGATGCTGGGGACGAGCGAGCCGCCGGAGACGTGGATGCAGCTCGACGCGCTGGGCGAGATCACCAACCTGATCTGTGGCGGTCTGCTGCCGATGATCGCGCCGGAGGAGGTCTTCTCGCAGACGCCGCCGACGGTCACGTCGGCGCGCGAGGCGCAGGAGGTGGGAGAGACGCCCACCGCGCTGACGCGCGTCGGGGTGGAGCGGGGACGGGCGGAGGTGCGGCTCTACATCGACGAGGCCGCCTGACCAGGAGGGCCCACCCGCTCAACCCCGGGCGCGGTGTGGCCGACACTCGTCGGAGTGGAGTACGACCCGCGAGCGGCCACGGCGATCCCGATCCTCCGAGCAACCCCCATGTTTCCATCCGAATCCATCGCGCGGCCGGAGAGCATCTGGCTTCCGGGCTTCGCCGCCGGCTCCGCCCGGGCGCTCTTCGACGCGACTCCACAGCCGATGCTGATCTGCTCGCGCACGGACCAGCGGGTGCTGGTCGCCAACGACGCGGCGGCCCGGCTCTACGGCTCGGCGTCTCTGGAGGGGCAACGATACCCGGGCCCGGCGCTGCCGCGGGCGCCGGAGGCGCTCGACGAGGGACGCGTGGAGACCCACCGCTGCCCCGACGGGGCGAACCTCATCGTCCTCGCGCATCACCTGCCCCTGCAGGTGGACGGTGAGCTGGTGTGGCTGGTGGCGCTCACGAGCACGGCAGGCGGCGCCGCCAGGCACCGCCGGCGCTCGAGAGCGGAGCGGCGAACGCACCGCGTGCACGGTCAGCTCCGGCTCAACACCCACTCGGACCCCGAGACCGGCCTGCTGAACCTGCGGGGCTTCCTGATGACGGGCGATCTGTGGCTCGCGGTCGCCCGGCGCGTCGCCGAGCCCGCGGTGCTGCTGGTGGTGCGGGTGGCCAACATTCCGGTCATCCGCGAGTCGGTGGGGAGCACCGCGTGCGCCGGTACTCTCCGCGCGCTCGCGGTGCTGCTACAGCAGAACTTCCGGGAGAGCGACGTGCTGGCGCGCGTGGGCTACGGCACCTTCGCGGCGCTCCTGATGGCACCCGACCGGGAGGCGGCGCTGGTCGCCGTCGACCGGCTGCAGCGCACCCTCCACGCCTGGAACGTCGCCCACAGCGACGGCGCCCTCCGCCTCGCCTTCGGCGCCGCGCCCGCCGACTATGCGACGGAGACGCCCGCCACCGCCTGGCAGCTGGGCCGCGCCGCGCTCGCCGACCTCTGGGCGACGCTCCGGCGTTAGCCTATCGCCAGCAGCTTCTGCAGCTCCTCGGGCGTGAGCTCCTGCTTCGCGCGCGAGCCCATGCGGCGCCCGCGGCTGGCGCGGACCGCCTTCTTCTCCTGCTTGCTCGGCACGCCCGCGGTGCCGTCCTCCGAGGCCAGGCCGAAGCCGTAGCCCTCGAGCTCGATGCGCGGCAGCTCGCGGCCGATGTGGTACTCGATGGCGCGCAGCTCGCCGATCTCCGCGGGCGACATGAAGGTGATCGCCTCGCCCTTCTGCCCCGCGCGGGCCGTGCGGCCGACGCGGTGCACGTAGCTGTCCGGCTCCTGGGGCACGTCGTAGTTGACGACGTGCGAGATCCCCTCGACGTCCAGGCCGCGCTGCGCCACGTCGGTGGCCACCAGAACCCGCGCCTGACCCTCGGCGAAGGCGTCGAGCGCCTTCACGCGGTCCTTCATGCTGCGATCCCCGTGCATGACCGTCGCGCTCACGCCGGCCTTCTGCAGCCGCGCGATCAGCTTGTCCGCGCCCATCTTCGTGCGGGTGAAGACGATCACCATCTCCATCCCCGGGCGGTCCAGGAGCTCCAGCAGCAGCTCGGTCTTCTTCTTGGGGTCCACCGGGTAGACGAACTGCTCGACGCCCTCGGCCGTCACCTTCTGCGGCGCGGCCTCGACGGTGATGGGGTCGCGCAGCGAATCGTACGCCAGGGACTTCACGTCGTTGGGCAGCGTCGCCGAGAAGAAGAGCGTCTGGCGCTGCTTGGGGATGTGCTTGAGGATCTGATTGATCTGCGGGCGGAAGCCCATGTCGAGCATCCGGTCGGCCTCGTCGAGGACGAGCGACTGCAGCTCGGAGAGGTCGACGTTGCCGCGCTCGAGGTGGTCGATGAGGCGGCCGGGGGTGGCGACGAGGACGTCGTAGCCGGCGCGCAGGTCCCGGATGTCCTTCTGGACCGGGGTGCCGCCGTAGACGCACCCGATCCACGTGTGCAGATGCTTCGCGTAGTCGCGCCCGGACTCGGCCACCTGGATCGCCAGCTCGCGCGTGGGGCAGAGGACCAGCGCCCGCAGCCCGTCTCCGTCCTTCAGCCGCTGCAGCAGCGGGAGCATGAACGCCGCCGTCTTCCCGGTGCCCGTCTGCGCCCGGCCCAGCACGTCCTTCCCCGCGAGCGCCTCGGGGATCGCCATCTCCTGGATCGGCGTCGGCTCGTCGTATCCCATCTCCTTCACGGCGCGCAGCAGCTCCGGCGCCAGACCCAGCTCTTCGAATCTCATCTCGTTCCTTTGCGTGTGGTGGCCCGGGCTACTTTCTTCCGGGTCCGTTTGTCGGGGACGGAAAACGATCGAGGCGCCGGTCGTGGCGCCTCGGCTCCCCGCACCCATCTGCCCGCGCACCGTAGTGCGCGCGGACGACTGCTCGTACACCGCAACGGCGCGAAAGTTGTCGTGACTCTCCGTCGCCCCTCTTTCGACACCCCGCGCCCGGAGAAAACCGTGGCCGACGCCCCGTCTGGCACGCAGGTCCGATCGCTCTGGGACCGCCTCCACTCGCGCCCCGGCGGGCGACGGCTCTTCAGCCTCCTCCTCGGCCGCATCGTGCCCTACACCGGCACCATCGCCCCGCGCGTCGAGGAGATCCGGCCCGGCTACGCGCGCGTGACGCTGCGCGACCGCCGCCGCGTCCGGAACCATCTCCGCTCCATCCACGCCGTCGCGCTCGCCAACCTCGCCGAGGTGACGAGCGGCCTCGCCCTCCTCTACGACCTGCCCGCCGACGCGCGCGCCATCCTCACCGGGCTCTCCATCGACTTCCTGAAGAAGGCTCGCGGCACCCTCACCGCCGAGGCCGGGTTCGTACCGCCCGACGTGGCGGCGCGACGGGAGCACGAGATCGAGAGCACCGTGCGCGACGAGGCGGGCGACGTGGTGGCCCGCGCTCGGGCGCGGTGGCTGATCGAGCCGGGGAACCTCGAGGCGGCGCCCCGGTAACTACTGTTGTTCCCGCACAACTCGTTGGTCCTACACGGCCTGCGCGACCGCACGCTACGCCGCCATCGCGGTGCCGCTCGCAGAAAGGAGTGCCCATGCCCCGGATCGTCCCCGCCCTTCTCACCCTGTTGCTCGGCGTGAGCACCCCCGCGCTGGCGGCGGGTGTCGCGTCGCCGTCGGTCACCCTGCACGGCTCGCACGCGTCGATGATCCGGCAGAACGAGATCGCGAAGGAGAACGACTACACCTTCCTGCGAACGCCCGCGCAGATCCGGCACTTCGTGGACGAGGGATACCTGGTGCCGGTGAAGACCCACGGGGACCTGGTGGTCTCGTCCGGCGTCTCGTTCCCGTACGCGCGCCCCGAGCTGCGCACCTTCCTGGAGCGGCTCGCGCCGGAGTACCACGACGGCTGCGGCGAGCGGCTGGTGGTGACGAGCCTGACGCGCCCGCTGAGCGAGCAGCCGTGGAACTCGAGCCCGCTCTCGGTGCACCCGGCGGGGATGGCGAGCGACCTGCGCGTGAGCACGAGCGCCCGGTGCCGCGAGTGGCTGGCGAGCGCGCTGCTGGGGCTGGAGCGGAGGGGCGTGCTCGACGTGACGCGGGAGCACCACCCCTCGCACTTCCACGTCGCGCTCTTCCCGGACCGGTACATGGCCTACGCGGCGCCGATGATCGCGGCGGACTCGGCGGCGGCCGCGGAGCGCGCGCGCCTGGCGGCGGAGAAGGAGCCGAAGCGCGAGGACGCCCCCGCGCCGGCCCTGGCCAGCATGCTGGTCGCCCCGGCGGAGGCGGCCCCGGCCGGGAAGGAGCACGGCGTGGGCTTCGCGCAGGTGGTGGCGGTGCTCCTGGTGTTCGGCGTGGCGGCCGCGGTGCACGTGAAGCGGCGCCGGGACTAGGCGGCGCCGGCCGCACCCTCTACAGGAAGCGGATGCAGACCGGGTTGGGCACCCTGGCCTTCGCCACGGAGGCGGCGAGCCGGCCGCTCAGCGGGTCGCGGGGGAAGACGACGATGTCGCCCGAACGCTCGTTGGCGACGAGAAGGAAGCGGCCGCTGGGGTCGATGGCGAAGTGCCGCGGCCAGTCGCCCCCGGTGGGCTGGTGCTGGATGGCGCTCATGCGGCCCGTGGTGGGGTCCAGCGCCACGACGGCGACGTCGTTGCTGCCGCGGTTGGAGGCGTAGAGGAAGCGCCCGTCCACCGAGACCTCGATCTCGGCCGCGTCGTTGTGGCCGGAGAAGCCGGAAGGCAGCGACGAGATCTTCTGGATCTCCTGCAGCGCGCCGCGGGCGGGGTCGTACTCGTAGGCCGTGAGCGTCGAGCCCATCTCGGTGATGAGGTAGCCGAAGCGGCCCGTGGGGTGGAAGACGAAGTGCCGGGGCCCCTCGCCGCCGTGGACCTCGACCTCGCCCGCCGCCGCGAGGGAGCCGCGGTCGCTGTCGAAGCGGTAGATCTTGAGGCGGTCGATCCCGAGGTCGCAGACGATCGCGAAGCGCTGGTCGGGGGAGAGAGCGACGCAGTGGACGTGCGGGCCCTCCTGGCGCTCCTTGTTCGGGCCGGTGCCCCGGTGCTGCACGACCTCGACCGCCGGCCCCAGGCTGCCGTCCGGGCGGACGGGGAGCACGCTCGCCGTGCCGCTCACGTAGTTCGCCACGAGCACGAAATTGCCGCGCTGGTCCACGACGACGTGGCACGGCGCGGCGCCCTCCGACGAGCGCTGGTTCAGCAGGGTGAGCGCGGCGGTGGCGGGATCGACCGCGAAGGCGCTCACCGCGCCGGTTCCCTTCGCATACTCGTTGACGGCGTAGAGATGCCGGCCGCCCGGGCCGAGCGCGAGGAAGGAGGGGTTTCTCACCCCGTGCGTCACCCCGAGGGCCGTGAGCGCACCCGACGCCGGGTCGAGGCGGTAGAGGTAGATGCCCTCGCCGTGGCCCATGTCCTCCGTGTACGTCCCCACGTAGAAGAGCGGGCCCGCGCGCTCCGGCTCGGCCCCGCCGCGGCTCTGGGCGCGAGCGGGGGTGGCGGCCAGCCCGAGCGCGAGCAGGCCGCCGGACTTGAGGAAGGCACGGCGGTCGAGAGGCGATCCGGTCATCGGGTCCTCACTGGGATGGGGTGGGAGGCCCTGCCTCGGCGGGGTGCCCTCGATCCCGCGCGAGATGGAGCATGACGCCGCCCGCGGCGGCGGCGAGCACGGACGCGGTCAAGATGCCGATCTTGGCCGCGTCGAGCAATTCCGAGCCTTCCCCGAACGCGAGGCCGGCAACGAAGAGCGACATGGTGAAGCCGATGCCACCCAGCCAGCTCACCGCGTGGATCTGCCGCCAGCCGACGCTCGCCGGAAGCACCGCCACGCGGAGGCGCACGGCCAGCCAGGCGAAGAGCGTGATGCCGATGGGCTTCCCCAGCACGAGGCCCAGCACCACGCCGAGCGTCACCACGTGGGTGAGGGCGCTGCCCGTGCTCGCGTCGATGTGCACGCCCGCGTTCGCGAGGGCGAAGAGAGGGATGATGAAGAACGCGACCCACGGCTGCAGCGAGTGCTCCATTCGCAGCAGCGGCGCCTGCGCGGCCTCGCAGTTGTGCTCGAGGGCCTGGATCGCCGCCTGCTGGCCCTCGTTCGTCATCACGCCGCTCCCCTCCTCGCCCGCGAGGTCGAAGTCGTCCAGGGTGCGGCGGCTGCTCTCGAGGAATTCCGCCGTGTCGATCCGCGTGCGCGCGGGCACCACCATCGCCAGGACCACACCCGCGATGGTGGCGTGCACGCCCGACGTGAGAAACGCCAGCCACAGGGGAACGCCGAGCAGTGCGTAGGCGGCCGGGTGGCGCATCCCCAGCCGGTTGGCGACGATCAGCACGACGACGAGGATCGCCGCCACGGCCAGCGACGTCACGTTCAGCCGACCCGTGTAGAAGAAAGCGATCACCAGCACGGCGCCCAGATCGTCGGCGATCGCCAGCGCGGCGAGGAAGACCTTGAGCCCGGTCGGCACCCGCGGCGCGACGAGAGCCAGGACCCCGAGCGCGAAGGCGATGTCGGTCGCCATCGGGATGCCCCACCCCGCCTCGCCCGCCCCCCGCGCGTTCAGCAGCGCGTAGATCGCGGCGGGCGCCAGCATCCCGCCCAGCGCGGCCATGATGGGCAGCGCGGCGGCGCGCAGCGACGCCAGCTCCCCCACCAGCATCTCCCGCTTGATCTCCAGCCCCACCAGGAAGAAGAAGATCACCATCAGGCCGTCGTTGATCAGCAGGTGCAACGACAGCCCGTACACGTGCCCGCCCACGGTGAGCGCCACCGGCGTCTCCCACAGCCGCCGGTAACCCTCCCAACCCGGCGAGTTCGCCCACACGAGCGCCACCACGGTGGTGATCAGGAGCACGATGCCCCCGGACGATTCCATCTGCGCGAAGCGCTGGAACGGGCGGAGCAGCCGCTCGATCGGGGTCCGGGGAAATGCGAGGTCGAATCCTGAGGTCATCTTCTCTGCGTTCGGTTTCGGGGCGCGGAAGATAACGCGGCGGACCGGAACCTGACGACCCCGGCACACGTCAAATCACCGTAAGACCATACGGCACTTGCGCTTCTCCCGCGCCGTGCGTAACTTCGGGAGTAGTCGTCCTCCACGTGTGTCCCCCCGAAGTCACCGCCCTTCCCCGCCTTCCCCCGTGTGCCGCTATGCTCCCACGCACCATCCTCCTCATCGATCCGGACCCGGACAGCCTCGAGATCTACTCCCTGATGCTGGAGCACTACGGCTTCCGCGTGGTGTGCGCGAGTGACGTGGAGGAGGGAGTTCTCCGGGCGGCGGAGCTGACGCCGGAGCTCGTGGTGGTGGAGCCGTTCTCGCGGTCGAACGGCCGGCCGGTGCTCGACGCGCTGGCCCGGGATCCTCACACCTCGAGCCTGGCGATCCTCCCGCTCACTTCCGCGCCCACGAGCATGCCCGGCGGCGGCTTTCTGGTGAAGCCGTGCCGGCCGACGGAGCTCCTCGCCGAGGTGCGGAAGCGCCTCCCGCCTCCGCACGAATCGCTCTCCTGAACTCGCCTCAGCCTGCCACCAGCTCGCCGCGCAGCACGGTGACGGCCTGACCGCCGAGGACGACGCGGTCGCCGACGACCCGGGTGCGGACGCGGCCGCCGCGCGCGGAGACCTGGTAGCCCACGAGCCCGTCGCGCCCGAGGCGCTCGCTCCAGAAGGGGGCGAGGACGCAGTGGGCGGAGCCGGTGACGGGGTCCTCGTCCACGCCGACCCGGGGGCCGAAGAAGCGGGAGACGAAGTCGTAGCTGCCCGTGATGGCGGGGCTGGTGACGATCACGCCGCGGGCCTCGACGCGTCGCAGGAGGGAGAAATCGGGCTGGAGCGTGCGGATCTGCTTCTCGTCGGCGAGCTCCACGAGGAGGTCGAAGCGGCTGCGCCCCACCCAGAGCGGCTCCGCGCCGAGTGCGGCCGCGAGGTGCTCGGGCGCCTCGACGGGCTCGGGCGGCGAGGCGGGGAAGTCCATGTCGATCCAGCCGTCGAGGAGCGAGCAGGTGAGCAGACCGCTGCGGGTGTGGAAGCGGGCCGTCTCACCCGGCGGCAGGATTCCCTCCTCCCAGAGCACGTGGGCGCTGGCGAGGGTGGCGTGGCCGCAGAGGTCCACCTCGGCGGCGGGGGTGAACCAGCGCAGGTCGAAGCCCTCCTCGTGCTGGAGGAGGAAGGCGGTCTCGGAGAGGTTCATCTCCCGCGCCACGTCCTGCATCCACCACTCGGCCGGGATCTCGTGGAGGATGCACACCGCCGCGGGGTTACCCGTGAAGGCCCGGTCGGTGAAGGCGTCGACCTGCGTGATGCGGATGGACATGGGAGTGCCAGGTGCCGAGTGCGAAGTGCCAGGTCCGGATCAATGTAACCCGGCACTGGGCACTTTGCACTCGGCACTTTCGTACAGCCCCAGCTCCGCGGCGAGGCGGTCGCGCTCGCGCTGGATGAGGTCGCGGACGCGGTCGCGCAGGGCGCCGACGTCGTGGAGGGTGAGCTCGTCGGTGGGGATGGGCTCGAGCGCGCGCACCTCCGCCCGGGCGCGGCCGAAGAGGAACGAGCCCTTGCGCATCGCCGAGCGGGTGCCCGCGACGACCAGCGGGAGGATCGGCGCGCCGGTCTCGATGGCGAGACGGAAGGCCCCGTCCTTGAAGGGCAGCAGCTCGCCCGTGCGCGAGCGCGTGCCCTCGGGGAAGATCATGACGGAGACGTGCTTCGCCAGGCGGTCGCGGCACTCGGCGAGCGCCTCGATCCCGCTGGCCCTGGACGCGCGGCGCACCGGGATGTCACCCGCCATCCGCATCAGCCAGCCCATCACCGGAAGGCGGAAGAGCTCGGCCTTCGCCAGCCACTTCATCTCCCACGGCAGGTGGCTGACGAGAAAGATGTCGGCGTACGACTCGTGATTGCAGACCGCGACGTAGGGGCGGCGCGGGTCGCGGATGCGCACGCCCGAGGTGCGGAAGCTCCAGAGCGGGTTGAGCGCGACGCACGTCATCGCCGCCCGGCGGAACCACCGGCCCACGACGTAGCGGCCGGGGTCGAAGGGGACCGTGACGACGTAGACGATCGCCATCCACGGCAGCCAGAGCACCGTGACGAGCACCGTGACGAGCCAGATCCAGGCGGAGAGCAGGCGCTGAAGCATCGACGTGAGCGATCGGGTTCCTCCAGCCGCGCTCCCGGCGGCGCGGTCGCAGCGGTCGGATACACCCGCGGGGGGCGGGGGTGCCGGGTTGGTGAACGGGTGAGGGGGTGACAAGGTGAACGGGTGAACACAGGGGCCCCGGCATCGGCGCGATGCCCGGGCCCCTTGCACCCGGCACCCAGCACTCAGCACCTTCCCTCACCCCGTTCACCCGTTCACCCGTTCACCCGTTCACCCGTTCACCCGTTCACAGATGCTCCGCTTCCCGCACCCGATGACGCTGCTGGTCGGCTTCGTGCTGCTCGGCGCCCTGCTCACCTGGGTGCTGCCGGCGGGCAGCTACGACCGGCAGCAGGACCCGGCGACGGGGCGGGAGGTGGTCGTGGCGGGGACCTACCACGCCGTCGGGCCCGCGCCCGTCGGCCTCTTCGAGGCGCTCGTCGCCATCCCCAAGGGGCTGATCGAGGCGGCCGACGTCGTCTTCCTCGTCTTCCTCTCCGGCGCGGCGTTCACGGTGGTGGACGCGACCGGGGCGATGCGGCGCGCCGTCGACTGGCTGGTGGTGCGCCTGAGGGGCCGAACGCTGCTGGTGATCCCGCTGCTGAGCGTGATCTTCGCGCTCGGCGGCGTGCTGAGCAACATGCAGGAGGAGTTCATCGCCCTCATCCCCGCGCTTCTGGTGCTGACGCGGCGCATGGGCTTCGACCCGCTGGTGGCGGTGGCGACGAGCCTGGGGGTGGCGGCGGTGGGTGCGGCGTTCAGCCCGATCGACCCCTTCCAGGTGGGGATCGCGCAGAAGCTGGCCCAGCTCCCCCTCCTCTCCGGCTGGGCGTTCCGCACGGCCTTCCTCGTGGTCGCGGTGGGCATCTGGATCTGGGCGACCGTGCGCTACGCCACGCGTCTGCGCACCGAGCCGGAGGCGGAGACGGACGCGGTGGACGCGACGATCCACGGGCGCGACGCCGTGGTGCTGCTGCTCGTGCTCGTCGCCTTCGCCGTCTACGTCTTCGGCATCCTCCGGCTGGGCTGGGGCTTCAACGAGATGTCCGCGCTCTTCTTCGCGATGGGCGTCGCGGCGGGGCTGGTGGGAAGGCTGGGGATCGACGGCACGGTCGAGGCCTACATCCAGGGCTTCCGTGACCTCGCCTTCGCCGGGCTGCTCATCGGCTTCGCACGCGCCATCTTCGTCGTCCTCGACGAGGGGCGGATCGTCGACACCATCGTGCACGGTCTCGTCACACCGATCGTGGGACTGCCGCTCGCCGTCTCCGCGCTGGGGATGATGCTCGTGCACGTGCTCATCCACTTCCCCGTCCCCAGCGTGAGCAGCCAGGCGGTGCTCACCATGCCGGTGCTGGTGCCCGTCTCGGACATCCTCGGCCTCTCGCGCCAGGTGACGGTGCTCGCCTACCAGTACGGAGCGGGCCTCACCGAGCTGGTCACGCCCACCAACGGAGCCCTGATGGCGATCCTCATCGCGGCCGGGGTGCCTTACCAGCGCTGGCTGCGCTTCGTGCTGCCGATCTTCCTCGGGCTGATGGCGCTGGGAGTGGTGGCCGTGATCGTGGCGATCGGCGTCTTCTGAGGGCGCTCCGCTCTCGACGCGGGTAGGTTTCTCCCGCACGAGCGTTACATCTCCAGACGCCTGCGCGGTTGCGGAGGGGCGGCCACGGCTGCATTCTCCCGGTCCTGGCCGCCACGATCGTCCATCTCTCAACCCGCTCGCGACATGCGAATTCTGCCGGCGGCGCGCCTTCCGCGCGCGTGCACGCTCCTGCTCGTCCTTCCCTGCCTCGCGCTGGCGACGACGCTCGCCGCCCAGGAGGTCCCGCCCTCGCGGACCGATCCGCAGATCATCAACGTCGAGGGCCGCGCCGCAACGACGAGCCTGGACGGCGCGTGGCACACCATCGTCGACCCCTTCGAGACCGGTTACTACACCTACCGCTGGAAGCCCGACCGGAACGGCTACTTCAGGGACCGCAAGGCGTCGAGCCCGGCCGACCTGGTCGAGTACGACTTCGACCGCTCCCCCCTGCTCCAGGTGCCGGGCGACTGGAACACCCAGCGGCCCGAGCTGATGCTCTACGAGGGCACCATCTGGTACCGGAAGATCTTCGAGCACCCGCTGCAGCCCGGCCGCAGGCTCTTCGTCTACTTCGGCGCGGCCAACTACGAGGCGAGGGTCTGGCTCAACGGCCACGAGCTGGGCGTCCACGAGGGCGGCTTCACCCCCTTCGACTTCGAGATCACGCGCTACGTGCAGCCGGGCCGCAACACCCTCGTCGTGAAGGTCGACGACAAGCGGCACCTCGAAGCGATCCCCACGGTGAACGCCGACTGGTGGAACTACGGCGGCCTCACCCGCCCCGTGAGCCTGGTGGAGACGCCGGGCACCTTCGTGCGCGACTACCTCGTCCAGCTCGACCCGCAGAACCCGGAGCGGATCGCCGGCTGGGTGCAGCTCGACGGGCCGGCCACGAACACGCCGGTGACGATCCGCATTCCCGAGGCGAAGCTCGCGCGCACGGTGACGCCCGACTCCACGGGCCGGGCGGCCTTCACGCTGGACGCGCGCCGGCTGCAGCGCTGGTCGCCCGAGCACCCGAAGCTCTACCGGGTTCTGCTGGAGACGCCCGGCGATACGATCACCGACCGCATCGGTTTCCGCACCATCGAGGTGCGCGGGCAGAAGATCCTGCTCAACGGCAGGCCGATCTTCCTGCGCGGCATCGCGGTGCACGAGGAGGCGCCCACCGAGGCGCGGCGCGCCTTCAGCCGCGAGGACGCGCGTACCACGCTGGGATGGGTGAAGGAGCTCGACGGCAACTTCGTGCGGCTCGCCCACTACCCGCACGACGAGGCGATGCTTAGGACGGCCGACGAGATGGGCCTCCTCGTGTGGGCCGAGGTGCCCGTCTACTGGACGATCCAGTGGGAGAACCCCGGCACGCTCGCCAGCGCCGAGCGGCAGCTCTCGGAGATGATCACGCGCGATCGGAACCGCGCGGCGGTGATCATCTGGTCGGTGGCGAACGAGACGCCCCGGGACGCTCCCGACCCGGAGCACGGGCCACGGCTCACCTTCCTGCGCGCTCTCATCGACCACGCCCACGCGGCGGACCCCACCCGGCTGGTCAGCGCGGCCACGGAGCACAGCTACGACGGCCCGCACACGATCGTGATCAACGACCCGCTCGGGAAGTACCTGGACGTGATCGGCAACAACGAGTACCTGGGCTGGTACCAGGGCACGCCCGAGAGGGCCGACAGCGTGCGCTGGGAGGTCGCCTTCGACAAGCCGGTCATCATGACCGAGCTCGGCGGCGGAGCCGTGCAGGGCCGCCACGGCAGCCCGGAGGCGCGCTACACGGAGGAGTACCAGGCGCGGCTCTACCGGCACCAGGTGGCGATGCTCCGGCGCATCCCCTTCCTGGTGGGGATGACGCCGTGGATCCTGAAGGACTTCCGCTCGCCGCGCCGCCCGCTGCCCGACGTCGAGGATTACTTCAACCGCAAGGGGCTGATCTCCGATCGCGGCGAGAAGAAGGAGGCGTTCTACGTCCTGCGGGACTTCTACCGGCAGATCGAGGAGAACGGGGGGATGCCGGCGCCGCGGTGAGGCCCGGCAGGCGAGGCTATCCCGAAGGGTAGGCGGCGAGGATCTCGTCCATCCTGCGGTTCAGCGCCTCGTCGACCACGCGCCGGGCGGGGTCCTCGTCGTACCAGGCGAGGATCTCCTCGGCGCCGCGGGCGAAGGGGATCGTGGCGACGTAGTCGGGGACCAGCCGCTTGATCTTTCCATTGTCGAAGATCATGCTGTGCGCCTTGTCGCCCAGCAGTCCGGCGCCCCACTCCGGGTCGAAGCGCGCGATGACCTCCGAGGGCACGTGGACGAGCCTCGGCTCGACGCCCGCCGCGCGCGCCATCGTCTCGGAGATCTGGTTCCAGGTGAGCCACTCGTCGGAGGTGATGTGGTACGCCTCCCCGAGCGTGTGCGGGTTGCCGAGCAGGCCGACGAAGCCCTTCGCGAAGTCGCGGTGGTGGGTCAGCGTCCAGAGCGAGGTGCCGTCGCCGTGCACGATCACCGGCTGACCGCGGCGCATGCGGTCGAGCGTGGTGTAGCGCCCGTGGATCGGCGGCATCGTCCGGTCGTAGGTGTGCGACGGCCGCACGATGGTGACGGGGAAGCCCTCCTCCCGGTAGGCGCGCACCAGCCGCTCCTCGCACGCGATCTTGTCGCGCGAGTACTGCCAGAAGGGGTTCGAGAGCGGCGTGGACTCCACGACGGGCAGGCTCGCCGGCGGCGTCTGGTAGGCCGAGGCGGAGCTGATGAAGACGTACTGCCGCGCGCGGCCGCGGAAGAGCGCGAGGTCGGTCTCGACGTGATCCGGCGTGAAGGCGATCCAGTCCACGACCGCGTCGAAGTCCAGCGCGCCGAGGGCGACCTCCGTCGAGGCCCGGTCGCGGATGTCGCCGTGCAGGACGCTCGCCCCCTCCGGCACCGGCCGCTCGCTCCGCCCCCGGTTCAACAGGTACAGCTCGATTCCCCGCTCGACCGCCAGGCGCGCGCACGCCGAGCTGATGATGCCCGTTCCACCGATGAAGAGGACTCTCACGGGCGTTTCCACTCCAGCGGCTGCGGATACCACTCGCCCGCGCTCTCCAGCCGCGACGGCAGCTCACCGCTCGGGCCCGACAGCGCGAGGATGGTGTGGTGCGTCTGCGGCTGGTACCAGCAGTCGTAACGGCAGTCGCCGAGGCCGGGCGCCAGCTCGGAGAGCAGGCGCCGCGCTTCGTCCGTTCGGTCGCCGTGGCCGAGGTAGAGGCGGATGTCGGGAGGTGTGGGCATGGTGGTGGCTCGGGTAGCGGGGGTGGTCCTGGCTATCAGCTATCGGCTATCGGCTATCAGCTATCAGTTACGGCTTTACTGATAGCCGATAGCCGATAGCATTATCCCTCCGGCGCCTCGTCGTCGTCGTAATACGTATCGCGCACGGTACCGAGGCGCGTGTTGCCGTGTACGGCGTGGCCGTCGCAGTCGAGGACCTCGACGCGGAAGCCGGGATAGACCTGGCGGAAGCGCCACTCCTTCCACTGCTCGACGCTGAGGTCGTTGCGGGCGGGGCCGGGGAAGAGGTAGGGCGGCAGACCCATGCGGTCGCCGCGCACGTCGCGCCCGTCGAGGTGGAGGATTCGCACGGCGAAGCCCTCCACGTCCCAGATCCGCTTCTCGATCGCCATTACCCGTGGCATGCGCAGGCCTCCCCTTGAGAATGGTGGTCGGGCGCGGGTGCTGCAACACCAGGACCAGCGGCACGGCGGTGGACCCACACGAGGCGCACGCGGGTAGACCACGGCTGTTCGGATGGAACCCCAAACGGTCGGCAACAGGAGCACGGCTCGTGAGCACCTTTTCGCGCAGGACCCCGCGGCTGCTGGCACTCTCGCTCCTCCTCGCCCCGGCGGTGGCGAGCTGTGCGAGGAGCGCGGCGAAGCCGGTCGAGGATCAGGCCCCGGCGGCGCAGCTGGAGAAGCCGCCGCTCCGCGACACGCTTCCGCTCGCCACGGCGCAGGAGCAGGTCTCCAGCGCGCGGCAGAACGCGATCGTGCTCGCCGCGCGGCGGGTGTCGCCGGCGGTGGTGAGCGTCAACACGCGGGTGCGCGAGCGGGTACAGCCGCGCACCCTCTGGGAGCAGATGATGCTGCCGCCGGGCGCGACGCAGGAGAGCGCCGGTCTCGGCTCGGGGATCATCGTGCAGTCGAACGGCATCGTCATCACCAACGAGCACGTGGTCCACGGCGCCACCCAGATCGTCGTCACGCTGCCCGACGGCCGCGACTTCGACGCCGACGTGGTGGGTACCGACGCGCTGACGGACCTGGCCGTCCTGCGCCTGCGGCTTCCCGCCGGGAAGAAGGTATCGCTCCCGACCGCGCCACTCGGCAACTCGGACAACCTGCTCGTGGGCGAGTGGGCGGTGGCGATCGGCAACCCGCTCGGCTTCTACCTGGCGAACACGGAGCCGACGGTGACCGTGGGCGTCATCAGCGGCACGGGCCGCAACATCATTCCCAGCTCGGACGACCGCGGCTACTACCTGGACATGATCCAGACCGACGCGTCGATCAACCCGGGCAACTCGGGCGGCCCGCTCGTGAACGCGCTCGGCCAGGTGATCGGCGTCAACTCCTCCATCCTCTCGACCACCGGCGGGAGCGAGGGACTGGGCTTCGCGATCCCCATCAACCGGGCGCGCAGGGTGGTGAAGGACCTGCTCGCGCACGGCCGGGTGCTGCACGCGTGGCTGGGCGTGGAGGTGGAGCCGCTGCAGCAGGGCGACCTCCACCGTGCCGCCGACGTGCGCATCACCCGCGTGGTGCCGGGCTCGCCGGGCGACCGGGCGGGGCTGAAGGCCGGCATGGTGATCCGCGCCGTGGACGGCCGGCGCGTCCTGACTCCGCTCGACTGGCAGGCGGCGCTCCTGCGCGCCGAGATCGGGCAGCCGATGGACGTCGAGGTGGTGAGCGGGAACGGCACGCGCGACTACCGCGCCACGCCGACGGACCTCCCCTCCGAGAGCGCGCAGCGCGTCCAGGCGCTGAAGGACTTCCAGCTGATCACGCTGACGCCCGGGGTGCGCGCCGAGCGCAACATCTCCAGCCAGCAGGGCGCGGTGATCGTGGGCCTCTCCGATACCGCCCGGCAGCTCGGCTTCCAGGAGGGCGACGTGATCCTGCAGATCAACCGGGTGCGTATCCACTCCGCCGAGGAGGCCGCGCAGGCGCTCCAGCAGGTCGCCGGGCGCGGCGGGGTGATCTACTTCGAGCGCGGCGGGCAGGTGGGGGTGGTGCAGTTCTGAGGCGGTGGCGGGGAAGTTACGAGTTACGAGTTACGAGTTGAGGGAGCCCGGGCATCGCACCGATGCCCGGGCCCCGTTGCTATGTCCGCTACCTGCCGGCGCCGTTGCGGAGGAGCGGATCGGTGCTGGGCGCACCGGGCGGACGGCGATTGCCCTGCTGGCCACCCTTGGGCTCTCGCAGCGGGATGTGCATGCCGCCGGTCTCCCGGATCTTCGCGAAGAGCCGCGCCCGCAGCCGGGCGGCGAGGTCCCTGTACGCCGGGTCGCCGATGAGGTTGACGGCCTCGTCCGGGTCCTTCTGCAGGTCGAAGAGCATGTCCCTGTCCCAGACGCCGTAGTCGTAGACGTACTTGTAGCGCGCGGTGCGGAGCGCGTACTGCGTCGGCGTCTGCGGGAAGTTCCACTCCCAGTAGTACTCGTAGAGGAACTCGTCCCTCCAGTCCGCCACCTTCTCGCCGCGCAGCAGCGGGAGGAAGCTCCGCCCGTCCTCCACGTATCCCCGCGGAGCGTGCGCCCCGGCGAGCTGGAGGACCGTGGGCATGATGTCGATGTTGAGCACGTTGTCGTCGATCACCGTGCCGGGGCGGATCATCCCGGGCGCCCAGGCGAGCATCGGCACGCGCATGGAGGCCTCGAAGGCGGTGCGCTTGTCGATCAGGCCGTGCTCCCCGAACTGGAAGCCGTTGTCGCCCATGTAGATCACCAGCGTGTTCCTGTCCAGCCCGGTCTGCTTCAGGTAGTCGAGCACGCGCCCCACGCTGCGGTCGATGCCCAGCACCGTCTCGGCGTAGCGCCGGTAGAAGGTGTCGAAGTCCAGATCTCCGTAGTACATGTAGTCCACGCCGTGCCAGCTGCTGCGCTGCTGGCGCACCCACTCCGGCCAGGTGTCGCGTCCCGGCGCGTCGATCGGCATCGTTTTCGGGTACGGCACGGGCTCGTGCGAGTACCTCCCGCTGTCCCGGGGCGCGGGCTCGAACATGGCGTGCACGGCCTTGTGCGAGAGGTAGAGGAAGAAGGGCCTGTCCGGCTCCGTCGTCTGCTCCTTCTTCAGCCAGTCGAGCGCGTAGTCCGTCAGGATCTTCGTGATGTAGCCCTTCTCCTTCACCTCGTGGCCGTCGACGTTGAGGACCGGGTCGTGGTAGACGCCCTGGCCCTGGAAGCTCACCCACCGGTCGAAGCCGGGCCGGGGCTCGGACGACGAGCGGCCCATGTGCCACTTGCCGAAGAACGCCGTCCGGTAGCCGGCCTTCTGGAGGAACTCCGGGAAGTAGCGCGTACCCGGCGGGACGTCGATGTTGTTGTCGACCACGCCGTGCCGGTGCGCGTACTGGCCCGTCAGGATGGAGGCGCGGCTGGGCGAGCACAGCGAGGTGGTGACGAAGGCGTTCTTCAGCCAGGCACCCTGCTTCGCCATCCGGTCCAGGTTGGGCGTCTCCAGCCAGTCCGGCGCGCCGGGAACGAAGCCCATCGCGTCGTAGCGGTGATCGTCGGAGAGAATGAAGATCACGTTGCGGGGCCTGGCCGCCGGGGCGCCCTGTGCGACGGCCGCGCGCCCGCCGAAGAGGAGGAGCGAGGCGACGATCACCAGTGCCCGCCGGCTCCAGCCGAGAGATCCGTGCTGTCGCATTCTCATCATCGAGTCTGGTGGGAGTTCATGGCAGCCGGGAGTGGCCGGGAGTCCTCGGTGCGGAAGTCGGTGACGGCCCGCAGCACGTAGGCGGGGCTCCCCGCCGCGGGCGGCTCGGCGGTGACGTGGTGGAAGTCGGCGTCGTGGACGTCCTCCAGCACGAACGCCGGGCGCGCGTCCGGCTCCAGGTAGGAGACCTCCACGTCGCTCAGCCGCAGCCCCTTCACGTGGCGGATGAAGAAGCCGTAGGCGGGCAGCGGCCCGAAGTAGTACGGCTCGGGATAGCCGTCCTCCATCTCGGGTACCTTCACCGCCGCCTGCTCCGCGGGCGCCCCGCCGGCCACCTCGAGACGCAGGCCGCTCAGCCGCAGGTCCTCGATCGGGTGCCCGGGAATGCCCGCGATCAGGACCGCCTGCCTCGGCGCCGAGTCGTAGACCACCACGTTGCTGATGCTCACCCGCCGGATGGCGCCGATCTGCAGGCTGTCGGGGCCGCGCATACGCCGGCCGAGGCGGATGAAGATCGGCACGTCCCCCACCTCGCGCATGGTGAGGTCGCTGATGGAGACGTCCTCCAGGTGCGCGCCGTCCACGCTCTCCAGCGCGAGCCCGCGGCAGTGGTCGAAGACGACGTTCGAGATGGTGATGTTGCGGAAGTCGCCGTTGCTCTCGGTGCCCATCTTCACGCGCCCCACCGGGGTGGCGGTCGCGCCCTCCGAGAGCGAGCCGGCGGGCAGCGGCCGGTACGTGCCGTCCAGCAGCGAGCCCTCCCGGAAGCCGCTCACGAAGCTGTTCGTGATCGTCACGTTCTCCGTGGGCCGGAGCTCGCCCAGCGCGTACGAGGTCTTCAGCACGATGGCATCGTCCACGGGCGAGTTCACGCTCGTGTTCGAGATCCGCACGTTCCTGCAGCCGTCCACGTCGATGCCGTCGCGGTTGGTGTCGATCTTCACGTTGTCGATCGTCACGTTGTCCACCCCCGTCAGCAGGATCGCGAAGTGCCCCCCGTGCAGGATCG